>JBEGNC010000001.1:0-6078 GCA_041182705.1 Actinomycetota bacterium
TGGTTATGCGTGCCATATTCATCGCTCTCGGTGCCGCAGCCCTTCAAGCCTTCTCCTTCACCTTCGTGATTTTCGGCCTGATTCTTCTCTGGACAGGTATCAAACTAGGCCAGCATTGGGATGAAGATCCTGACCCTAATGAAAATCCAATCGTTCGCTTTGCGCAGAAGCGGATTCCGTTCACAAAGGATTACCACGGAACCAAACTCTTCATCGTCGAAAATGGCAAGCGACTTGCAACACCATTGCTCCTCGTAATGATTGCGATTGGTGCTACCGATCTCCTATTCGCTCTAGATTCCATCCCAGCGACTTTCGGAGTTACCCAAGAGCCATTCCTGGTATTTGCTGCTAATGCCTTCGCCCTTCTCGGCCTACGTGCGCTTTATTTCTTGATCAAGAATCTGGTCAATAAGTTGATCTATCTATCGCTCGGCCTTGCCGTTATCTTGGTATTCATCGGCATCAAGTTGATTATGGTCTGGGCTCACGAGGAATGGGCCAGCGTTCCAAAGGTATCGACCAATACTTCGCTGATAGTTATTGCAGCGATTCTCGCTATCTCAACGATCGCCAGCTTGATCAAGTCGAAGAAGGATCCAGAAGCGCGCGGCCATGCTGGGCGAATGTCTGACCCGAAAAAGAAGAAAGCGCCCTAATCAGGCGCCTTCTTTAGTAGCGGGGGCAGGATTTGAACCTACGACCTCTGGGTTATGAGCCCAGCGAGCTACCGAGCTGCTCCACCCCGCGTCGGGAGAGCAAAGAATAGGGCTTGTCTCGCTGAAGACAAAATTCCGCTATCGATTTGAGGCTGCAATGAGCGCTTCCACAGCAGCAAGCAACTTGTTTAGCGCTTGCGCTGCTGCGACTCGATCATTGCGATTCTCTGCTGCCTTCAAATCAGTTGCGGCCTGACGCGCATCGGCGAGAGCGCGTTGGTACGCGCTACCTTCTTCAGAGGCTCCAGTTCCACTACCACTTGGTTGTGATGGGGTTCCGCTATCGCCACCAAAGACTTGATTCAATGCGCCGCGCAGCGTGTCATCAAATCCGATCTTCTCACCAAACGAGACGAGAACTTTCTGTAGCAATGGATATGCAGCTGTATTTGCAGTCGCGCGAACATAGACGGGCTGGACATAAAGCAAGCCATCACCTACTGGGAGAGTCAATAGGTTGCCAAGCACAACATCCGAACCGCCTTGCCGAAGGAGCGAGAGCGAAAGCGCAACCGTCGGATTAGCTTCGAAGTTCGAAGCAACTTGTGACGGTCCTGCGATATTTGTCGAACGTGACAGTTGCAGAACCGTGAACTTCCCATAGTCCTCACCTGGATCCGAATTCACAACTGCGAATGCGGAGAGATTCTCGCGGCCACCGCGAGGTACGAATGGCGTCGTTAGCGAGAAGGTCGCCTTATCCTGGCCAGGAAGTTGCAGGGTGTAGTAATACGGAGGCTGGGCGCCTGCATTAGCGCCGAGGGTTGAAGGATCGCGAGGTACACGCCAGAAATCCTGACCGCTGTAGAACGCATTGGAATTCTTCACATGGTAGAGCGCAAGGACATCGCGTTGCACTCGGAAGATATCCTCTGGATAACGGACATGCGAGATCAGCGCATCAGACATCTCGCTCTTCGCCTTCACTACGCCTGGGAATGCCTTCATCCAAGTCTTCAATACTGGATCCTTCTCATCCCATGCATAGAGAGTGACGGTGCCGTCATAAGCGTCGACCGTCGCTTTGACCGAATTGCGAATGTAATTGATGGTCGAGTTAGGAACCGCTGTCAGCGGATTGTTATTGATATTCAAAGCATCAGTCGTAGCGCCTGAAACGTCGACGGTGCGGGAATATGGGTAACCAGCGCTCGTGGTGTAACCATCTAGCATCCAGAGTAGTTTTCCATCAACAATCGCCGGATATGGATCGCCATCAAGCTTCAACCAAGGTGCAACCTTGCCGACACGCTCTCGTGGAACACGATTGAAGATAATCCGTGAATCCGAATTGATCAGATTGGAGAGAAGAATTCTCTGCTCTTGATAATGGACTGCGAATAGGAGGCGGGAGAGGATCGAGCCCATCGGCACGCCACCCTTACCGGTGTATGTGTAGTTCTTCTGGCCATTTGCGGAGGCGTCATCTGGGAAGTCGAATTCCACTGGATCGCTACCAGTTGCGCCGCCTACGATCGAATACTCTGGATTGTTCTCACCGAAATAGATGCGTGGTTGGAAATCACCGAGAACTCCCTTAGGGGGAATATCGCCCGATGTGAAGACTGGCTTTCCATCCACATCACGAGTGTTTCCGTAGGCGCCTACGAAACCGAATCCATGAGTGTAGACCAGATGGTCATTGATCCAATTTCGGTTCGGAACGCCATCGATATTCAATTCACGGATTGCGACCACCATGTCGCGGACTTTGCCATCGACGGTATAACGATCAATATCTAGCGACTCGCTAAATGTGTAATAAGGCTTTATCTGTTGAAGTTGTCGGAAGGTCGCCGATAGGACATTTGGGTCCATCAAGCGAATATTCGCGATGGTCTCTGCATCATCAGCTAACTGGCCAGCTGATGTATTGCTAGTCGCGTTGTAATCCTGGAATTCAACTTTGTCTAACCCATAAGCAGCTCTGGTAGCGTCGATGTTGCGCTGGATGAATGGCGCTTCTTTCGATGACTCACTTGGGCGGACTTGGAACTGTTGAATCAATGCTGGGTACACGCCCGAGATCAAGAATGACGAAAGGCCAAGTAAGGCGACGCCTGCAGCTGGCAGAACCCAGGAGCGACGGATGATGTTGGCGAAGAAGAGCAATGAGCAGATTGCGGCGATGCCGGTGAGAATCGTCTTTGCCGGAAGGACGGCATTCACATCGGTATATGTAAGGCCCGTGATTATGCCCTCATCGGAAATCGCGAGCGCATAGCGATCCAGCCAGTATGCGACCGATTTCAAAGCAACGATCATTCCAAGTAGTACCGAGAGCTGAACGCGCGCCGTAACGGTCGTTCGATCCTCTCTTACTTGTGGACGGATGCCACCATAGATGTAATGCACGACAGCTGCAGCCAGCGTCGAGAGAATAAGCGCAGAGATTCCCCAACCAACTAGCGATTGCCAGAATGGCAACTTGAACATGAAGAACGAGACATCAAGATTGAATTGTGGATCGGTAACGCCAAATTCCGTCGAGTTCCGGTAGAGCATCCAACTCTCCCAGAATCTCGAACCGGCATTACCAGCGAAGTAGAAGATGGCAACGGTGATGCCGAGAAATGCGGCGCGCTTAATCGGCTCAATCTGTGCGCGGTATCTCTCAAGATTGTCAGCTTCGATTGTTAGTGGCACGTAGATTGGCCGGCGCTTGTAAGCAATCCAGATATTGCTAACTATCAGAGCTGAAGTCAGTAATCCAAAGAGCACGAATAGCGTGGCCCGAGTCGTCAGGAGAGTTGTCCAGACCAAGCTGTAATCAACCGATCGGAACCAGAGGAAGTCAACATAGATTCCGCTAAGTGAGACGATGATGACGGCGAGAACTGTCAGGATCATCACGGTCAGAGGCAATGCGCCTAGTTTCCGTCTCTCACCCGGCTGACGTCGAGGAAAATTAAAACCGCTAAATGGATTATTTGGATTATCGCCGAATGCCATGGGGGCAGATTAACGAACCCTCAGCAGGTAGGAAATCTGAAGTTATCTGGAGCACGGAGCGCAGCAATCGCCTCGCTCAGGGTTGAGACCGGGATTACTTTTAAGCCATCTGGAACATGCTTTATATCCGGGCAATTCTCGCGAGGTGCGAGGAAGATCGTCGCACCTCTCCGGGAAGCCCCAATCATCTTCTCCTCGATGCCACCTATTCCTTCGACAACTCCATCTGGTGATATCGCGCCGGTTCCTGCGATTTTGCGCCCTCTAAGCAAATCCTCAGGGGACAACTTCTCGACGATTCCAATGGCGAAGACCAATCCTGCGCTTGGACCACCAACGCCGCGAATATTGAAATCGACATCGATTGGGAATTTTGCAGAGGTTCCAACCAGTACCCCGATAGCAGGTCGACTCTCTCCCCCAACCTCTTGATTGGCCACCAGTTCGATTTCGCCATCCACGACGACTGTCTCTCCATCAACCTCGCGCTCTACTTTGATGATGATCTTCTCGCCGATCTTTCGATCGGCATAAGCTGCGCGAATCTCCTCGATATTCTTAATTGGAGCTCCATCCACTGAGAGAATTCGATCGCCTCGCCGGAGGATTCCATTTGCCTTCGAGTAATCCCGAATCTGACTGATGAAGTAAACCCGTTCGATTTCATAGCCAAGGTATTGAAGCGCCGCAGCAGTCGCGGTTATCTTTGAACCCGCCATCTCGCTACGAGAGTCGCGTTCGATACGTTGGCCGGGAACCGCCGGTGGATAGATGATCTCTCGAGGCAGCACTACATGAGGTCCAACTGCCCAGTTATATAAAGTCTCTGCTCCGAGCACTGGAGTATCTGGATTGGTTACCAATATAGAAGTGATGTAGAGCTTGCCATTTGTATCGTAGGTCTGCGCATCGTTAATCTCGATGAGAGAACCCATTACGTTATCCGGAATTCCGGGCTTGAAGAAGACATAGGGAATCGGCGCAGCCAGCGTTACGATCAATAGAAGAAAGAAGAAGGACTTTGCGATAAACGGCCAGCGATATTGAAGTGGCGAAATCCGCGCCATTATCTATCGGTTCCTTGCGAATCGTTTCTATTCGATTCGCCTTCGTTGAAGGAATCTTGGAACTTCTTAAATCTGCCGACCGAGCGTTCTGTCTGATTCTCATAACGGCGTCTTAGCCGCGATACCCAGAGGGCATAGATAAGGCCTCCAGCCAGAGCAAGAAGCGGGATGATCCACCAGACCAATGCTGAGAGCGGGGCGCCCTGATTTGTTTCTGCAAAACGGTTCGTTTCAGTAAGAAGGATGGTTTCCGCGAGCAGGGTCACCTCCCAAGCCTAGGTGAGCGGCTCCCGTTCGGCTCACCGGGAAGAAATCGGTTGGGTTCGCTGTTCTATGGGCAAGAAACTAGCGAACTATCGGGGGTCTGCATGTCTGGATTCGGATTTACTCCAGAGAATCCTGAGAACGATCCGGATAAGGGTCGCAGTGATAACCCATTCGACTTTAGCAATTTCGGCGAGATCTTCAATCAATTCTCTAACTTGGGACTTAATCTTCAAGGATTGATGGCATCCCTCTCCGGCCAAGCATCACCAGCTCAATTATCGAAAGAGATGATTCGCGAGATATCTAGGAAATTCCTAGCCGCCCATGGCGAGACTCCGGTATCGATGGCCGAGCTCAGCTCCATCAAGGAAGCTATGGATATCGCTGATCTCTGGATCAATGAAGCCACAGTCTTCCCGCCAATCGCAATCCCAGAGAATTGCGCAATAAGTAGACGAGATTGGATCGATTCGACTTTGGGTGGTTGGCAAGAACTTGCGACTCCATTAGTCGATGGCATGACCGAAGCAATGGCTGCGATGTTGCGAGAGACTTCCGGCGAAGGTGAGGATTCGAGTTCGATCCCAGGTATGCCTGGATTCACTATCCCGCACACCGCGATCACAGCAATCATGGGAACATTTATGGGATCGCTAATTAGTAGCCAACTTGGCCAGACCATCGGAAATCTAGCTGCGACAGTTACTGGCTCGAATGATGTAGCGCTTCCGTTAACGCCGCAGATTCGCCCACAACTAATCCCCCAAAATGTGAAGCGCTGGAGCGATGGCTTGGAGATAGATGAACGTGAAGTGCGGATATATCTTGCACTAAGGGAATTGGCCGCAGCTCGCCTCTTTGCTGGCGCGCCATGGCTCCGCGATTACATCAAGTCGGCGATCTCTACCTATGGAAAAGGAATTCGCGTCGATCTCACTGCGATGACTGAGCAAGCGCAGAACGCTATCGATGCTGGCGAACTAAATCCGAGTGATCCAGAATCAATGACGCTAGCGCTCTCCGGCGGTCTTTTCACGCCAGAGGAGACACCGAACCAGCGAGCGGCTCTAGAA
>JBEGNC010000002.1:0-11158 GCA_041182705.1 Actinomycetota bacterium
GTACCAAGATGGTGAGGACTTAGACGATCTACTTCCGGAGGCCTTCGCCGTTGTGCGAGAGGCATCAAAGCGCACTTTGGGGCAAAGACACTATGACGTCCAGTTGATGGGCGGAGCCGCACTGCATCGAGGAAATATCGCTGAGATGCGCACTGGAGAGGGAAAGACGCTGGTCGCGACTCTGCCTTCGTATTTGAATGCTCTTACTGGTTTAGGCGTTCACGTAATCACTACAAATGATTATCTTGCCGAGCGTGATAGCGAATGGATGGGGCGCATCCATAGATTCTTAGGTTTGAAGGTTGGCGTAATCCTGGCTTCCATGACGCCACAGGAGCGCAGAGAACAGTATGGTGCAGATATTACTTATGGAACCAACAATGAATTCGGTTTCGATTACCTTCGTGACAACATGGCATGGAATCTAAATGACTGTGTCCAGCGCGGCCATTACTTCGCCATCGTAGATGAGGTTGACTCGATTCTCATCGATGAGGCGCGTACACCCCTAATCATCAGTGGCCCTGCGGATAAAGCGACGAAGTGGTACGTGGAGTTTGCGAATATCGCTGGTCGGCTCATTCGCGGGGAGCATTACGAAGTCGATGAGAAAAAGCGTACGACTGGGATTCTGGATGCAGGCGTCAGCAAGGTAGAGGAATTCCTCAAAATTGAGAATCTTTATGAATCAGCCAATACGCCACTTATCGGCTATTTGAATAATGCACTTAAGGCTAAAGAGTTATTCAAGCGCGACCGTGATTACGTGATCATGAATGGCGAATTGATGATCGTCGATGAACACACGGGCCGAGTATTGGCCGGACGTAGATATAGCGAAGGTTTGCATCAGGCACTCGAGGCTAAGGAGCGGGTTGAGATTCGCGATGAAAATCAGACGCTAGCCACCATTACGCTCCAGAATTACTTCCGAATGTACGACAAGTTATCTGGAATGACCGGTACCGCCATGACCGAAGCTGCAGAATTCATGCAGATCTATAAATTAGGCGTAATACCCATCCCGACAAATCGTTCGATGATTCGAATGGATCAACCTGATCTGGTCTATAAAACCGAGGCTGCAAAGTTTGAGGCGGTAGCGAACGATATTGCCGAGCGCCACCGGACTGGTCAGCCAGTTCTTGTGGGAACCGTAAGCGTCGAGAAATCTGAGTACTTATCGCAAGTTCTACGTAGACGTGGAATCGCCCATGAAGTCCTAAATGCAAAACAGCATGAACGGGAGGCGGCAATCATCGCCCGAGCTGGAATCATCGGTGCAGTTACAGTCGCAACCAATATGGCGGGTCGTGGAACCGACATCATGCTCGGTGGAAACCCAGAGTTCATGGCGGACTTCGAACTACAGCGACGCGGCATATCTCCAGTAGAAGATAGTGAAGCCTATGAAAAGGCATGGCCCGGCGAACTAGCAGCACAAAAATCTGCTGTAGCAGAAGAGCATGAGAAAGTCGTCGCGCTCGGTGGCTTATATGTACTTGGCACCGAACGACATGAATCACGTCGAATTGATAATCAGCTACGCGGTCGTTCAGGTCGACAAGGCGATCCGGGAGAATCTCGCTTCTATCTCTCTCTTCAAGATGAGTTGATGCGGCGATTCAATTCAGCTCTAGTAGAGCGATTCCTAACGGCAGCTGGAATTCCTGAAGAGACCCCAATCGAATCTAAGATGGTTTCTAATGCGATCAAGTCAGCGCAGACGCAAGTCGAGGCGCAGAACTTCGAGATGCGCAAAAACGTCCTTAAATATGACGATGTAATGAATCGTCAGCGTGAGGTTATCTACGCCGAGCGGCGCGAAGTGCTAGAGGGTGCGGATATACAAGAACAAGTACGTACCTTTATAGAAGACACGATTCGTGGTTATGTCACTGGCGCAACTGCTGAGGGGTATCCGGAAGAGTGGGATCTGGAGCAACTCTGGACTGTATTGAAGGCTATTTATCCAATCTCATTTACGATAGCTGATCTCGAGAAAGAAACTGGTGGGCGAGCCGGATTGGATCAGGATTTCCTAGCGGAACGGATTGTTACCGATATCTTCGATGCATACGCGAAGCGCGAAGCAAATCTTGGTAGCCAGGTAATGCGTGAACTGGAACGAAAGATTCTGCTCTCTGTCTTGGATCGTAAGTGGCGTGAGCACCTGTACGAGATGGATTACCTCCAAGAAGGAATCGGTCTACGAGCGATGGCGCAGCGAGATCCATTGGTTGAATACCAGAAAGAGGGATATGACCTCTTCGCCGCGATGATTGAAGCCATGAAGGAAGAGGTCGTTGGATTCCTTTTTAATGTTGATGTGAAAGTGGAGGAGAAGTCAGTAGAGGCTAAGGGTGTTGCTGCACCAAGTAATCAGAACCTCCAATACTCGGCTCCCTCGGAGAGTGGCGGAACAGCAAGCTCAAACACAAATGGGGTTTCAAGGAATTCACCATGTCCATGTGGCTCGGGGAAGAAGTACAAGCGCTGCCACGGCGCCTCAGAGTAGTTCGAACTCGGTACAGAGCCACTTTCGATCGACCCCTTCAAAACGCATGACTAGCGCTCGAGTGCGCTCCTTGAAATTAAGGAGCGTGGTCATCTCGATAACACCTTCAATTGGTTGATTGCGATGGATACTACGGATTCTAGGGAGTTCACGAATAGATCCGATACGCGACGAAATGCTGTTATATGTAAATCTATGGGTACTTCTTGCTATCTGTTGTATCGGTCTGCGTTTTGCGAGAATTTCTAGCGAAGTAATCAGGTATGTGACAGTCCATCGCTCGATCTCCGGCAGATCCGAGAGTGGCGATGGCTCAGGTGCAAAATCTGGATCGAAGACCTCTCCATGAGTGGTCGGTACCAGATAGAGCTTTGAGCCGCGCTCAATCTGAGTTGGCATGGGTGGCTGGAAGAAGTTGAAGCTCTCCTGTCGCATGATCATTGGCGAAGCATCTGTTCTGGATTGCGTAGCAGGCTCAGCCATTAGTATGAGATTTACTGTGGAGAGCTGATGACCGCTGTGGATAGTTATCTTTGATGAGAGATATCGCTGCTATCCAACGCCAATGAAAAAGAGCCTTGAGCGGTCTTGGCGCGATCTATCCTTCTATCTATCGCCCAGATATATCTTGGGCGTAATACTCATATTCACATCTTTCATCTCTGCTTTCATAATCACTGAGCGAAGTGATCGGACCATAACAGTATGGGGAGCCACCGTTGATCTGGCTCCAGGAGCAGAGATAACCAGAGATGCGATAACACCGATGCGGGTGCGACTCTTGGATAATGCAGAGCAATATCTGAGCACCGATGCGGATATCGTCGGAGCAGCGGTCTTGCGAGGTATCGGTACGGCTGAACTAATCCCATCATTCGCTCTCTCAACTGAAGTAGCCCTTGATCTACAACGAGTGCCGATATCGATAAGTGGAGATCGAGTGCCTTCTGGGCTAAGACCTGGTAGTGCAATCGACATCTACACGCTGCCGGACCGCAATTTCCAGGGCATCGATGGGTCTGGACGGCGCAGTAAGTTACTTATCGAAGGTGTAGTTATCGAGACTATCGATGAATCTACCCGAGAATTGGGTGGAAACCTATTGATCACATTACTGGTAGATAAGAAGTTCGTGCCGCAGATGATTGCAGCGATGGTAGATACTCAATTCATATTGGTACGTAGGATGATTCAAGATTCATGAAGATAGGTGTCATAACTTTTGTCAGTGATCCACAATTTGAAGATCTGATTATCGAGACCCTTATTGGAGGTGATCTCCCCGATTTCTATCTTGAATTGCGCGCTATTACCTTCACCGAAGTCCTCCATGCTCAACAGCGATTCGAGGAGGTTTCGATACCAAGGGTAATAATCACGGATATGGCAGGAGATGGCTTATCTAGACGGGATGGTTTAACTATCCTCCGTCTCGATTCCAAGGACGAGTTGAGCCGTCAGGAGATAATGGTTGCGGTCTCCAGCGCTATTAGAAATCAAGTATCTGAGACAACGCCGCGAGCGCTGGTTAAGCCAAAGGGAAGACTCTCCGTTGTTACTGGGACTACGGCCTCCCCGGGGATATCGACCATCGCTATGAACCTGGCATATGAATTGGCAAGAGACCAAGTAATCCGCCTTGTGGATGCGGATGCTCGACGGAGCGATCTAGCTTTTCTTCTTGGAGGGAAGCCGGGGAAAGATGTAGTGAATCTTTCGACCAGGCTATCAATCGCTCAATCAACCATCCACAATCCTGATACCTGGAATATCGTGGATTGTGGCGCTGCTCTAGATCTCGGATCAGCGCTCTCCGATCGCCGAGAGAGCGCCCGGGAGTTTTGTAATTACCTAGAGGCCGCGAATCGAGTCATCTTCGTCTTCCAGCCTGAGAACAACTTGATGTATGAATTAGAGCGATTCCTTGAGGCAGAAGAACGGGAGATTTTGCGGACCCGGCCCATCTTCGTAATCAATAAAGTCGGTGATTCACAGCGACAGCGCTCTATCCAGAAGCGGGCCTTGGCCCGAATTGGAAATTTCCCGGTCATATCAGCGCCACTGGATCGGTCCACCCTGGAGCGCTCCAAATCCCAGTATTCGCCGATTGCTGAGGTGGCGCCCCGATCAAAGTTAAGACGCTCTATCAAGGAATTAGCCGAGCTCTTGATTGAGTAGCCTCTCCCCATGCCTTTCCGGAACCTACCTGGGCGAGCGAATCTATCCACCAGCGAAGTCGCTCGACTCTCCGAATTGGTAGCAGAGTGGCAACTTCTTGCCGATCTCTCCTTCGCTGATCTGGTGCTCTGGGTATCAATCGGAGATAGCCAGACTGGTGTTAATCAGCGATATCTTGCAATCGCTCAAATTCGACCGATGACGGCTGCGACCGTATTTACCCAAGATCTGATTGGTAGCGAAGTTTCAGCAAGCGAATCACCGGCAATCGACAATTCCTTCAAGTCCGGAACAATCATCCGCGATTCGGAGCCACGACAATTGGGTGAATTCACAATCAAAGAAGAGACGATTCCGATTCGATTCAACTCTCGCACAATAGGTGTCATATCTCGACATCGTAACCTTGAGACTATGCGTACACCTTCCCGATTGGAATTGAACTATCGTGAGATTGCAAACCACATATATAAAATGATCGCGGAAGGTAATTTTCCAATCCAAGATAGCGTCTACCAATCAGAATCAGCGCCACGTGTTGGAGATGGCCTAGTGCGATTGGATGTGGATGGCCGAGTTACCTTTGCTAGTCCGAATGCACGGAGCGCTTTCACTCGCCTTGGTTGGAGCAAGGATCTTGAGGGGCAGAATTTCGGCGAGATTCTCGAACAGATGGCGGTTCCACTCCGCGGCCGTGAACCAAGAGAAGAGAACTGGCGCATCAAGATGAGCGGTAAGAATGTTCATCGAGATGAGTTTGAAAACTCCGATGGGATTGTCGACTTGCTTGCAATACCATTGACGGAAGGCGAGTTTCGGATCGGTGCCGTAGTACTAGTCCATAACGTAACTGAGTTGCGCCGGCGGGATCGAGCGCTGGTTAGTAAGGACGCGACCATCCGCGAGATTCATCATCGGGTAAAGAACAACCTACAAGCCGTATCAGCTTTGCTCCGACTCCAATCGAGGCGGATGGAAGAGCCGGAAGCGCGAGAGGCGATCGAGGAAGCTATTCGCCGAATTGCATCAATCGCTCACGTTCACGAGACCTTATCGACCAGCTCGCAGGACACGGTTGCTTTCGACAATGTGATTGCGAAGATTCTAAGTAGCTCACTGGAACTTAGTCCAAGAGCGAAGGAGATAAAGTTCGAACGGAGAGGAGAATTCGGTTCAATCCCTTCACTTGTAGCCACACCACTAGCGCTTGTTCTGACTGAGTTGATCCAGAATTCTCTGGAGCATGGCGTGGCCCAGGTAGGTTCGAAGGTCGAGCTCCAAGTGAAACGTACTGGATCTCACTTTATGATTTCCGTAATTGATGATGGGGCTGGCCTTGCCAAAGAGTTCTCACTAGCTGAGAGCGCAAGTCTGGGTCTTGAGATTGTTAAGACCCTTACACAAAATGAGTTAGCGGGAACTTTAAATATGAAGCGTCTGGCGAATGGAACCGAAGCACAGATCGAATTTGAGCTTCACTAGCTCTGGCTCTGCGACTCCATCATCCGGGCACGATGGCGTGCTGCACGACGCTTCATAGCGCGACGCTCATCTTCAGATAGTCCGCCCCAAACTCCAGAATCCTGACCACTTTCCAGCGCCCACTTCAAACAAGGTTCGCGAACCTCACAGCGCATGCAAACTTTTTTCGCCTCTTCAATTTGAGCGATGGCAGGGCCGGTATTGCCAACCGGGAAGAATAGTTCGGGGTCCTCGAGGCGGCAGGCTGCTCGGTGGCGCCAATCCATCGTCATTCCCGAAACCTCCTCAGGTCGGAAAGGCCCGCGTCGCTACGCAGACCGATCGCACATGTGCTTCTTGCCCGAATGGGCTCGATGGCTAATTCTCTCGCGTGATGGAGTGATACTCAATAGCGAAGGGGGGTGAGTTATGAAAAAGCGCCCCCGACAGGATTCGAACCTGTGCACCTGCCTCCGGAGGGCAGTGCTCTATCCCCTGAGCTACGGGGGCGGCGGATTGGAAAGGCTATCAGTGAAATCTCATGCCAAGATGAGCAGATGAGTCAGAGAGCATATTTCGCAACTGGTTGTTTCTGGGGCGCAGAGCGGAGATTTTGGAATCTTCCCGGAGTGATCGAAACAGCTGTGGGTTACATGGGTGGCTCCACTTCGAATCCCACATACAAGGAAGTTTGTTCCGGAAGCACGAATCATGCGGAGACCGTAGAAGTCATCTTTGATCCCGACCAGATTTCTTATCAAAGGCTCTTGGAGGAATTCTGGACAATGCACGATCCGACATCATTGAACCGACAGGGCGGTGATATCGGAACCCAGTACCGGAGTGCGATATTTACGACCTCTCAAGAACAGATGATTGCTGCCATCAACTCTCGCGAGCTCTACAACGCAGAGTTAGTGAAAACTGGATTAAGTGAGATTGTCACTGAGATTGTTGAAGCGAAGCCACATAAGTTCTGGGCGGCTGAGGAGTATCACCAACGCTACTTGGAGAAGAATCCAAATGGATATGACTGCCATTCCTCAACGGGAATCCCATTCCCGAAGGTTGAGGTTAATTGATGGAGCCAGGAACGCCACTACCCAAGATAAATCCATTGACAGGTAAACCTTTTGAAATCCAACTAGATGATGCCAAATTATCTATGGAGCTAGACCCGCTCTCATTTGATGTGTTGCGTAGAGCAGGTACCGAGGTGGCGTTCACCGGAGAGTATTACGAAACTGAGACTATTGGAGTTTACGAATGTAAGGCATGTGGTTCAGAATTATTCCGAAGCGATGAGAAATTCCACTCTGGATGTGGCTGGCCATCCTTCTATGCGCCGAAGGCCGGCGATGCTGTAGTTCTTCTTGAAGATCGGTCTCTTGCGCCAAGAATTCGTACCGAAGTCAGATGTGCAAAATGCGGATCCCATCTGGGCCATGTCTTCGAAGGTGAGGGATATGCGGTACCAACGGATCAGCGCTGGTGTATCAATTCGGTGGCACTAGTACTCAAACCGAAGGAGAATCGCGCCTAGAGGTCGAGCGCCCGCCAGCAGTACCACGCTAAATGGCTTCGATTTGGCGCGAACTTCGTACCTTTCTTACTCAATTCCGCCATGGAAATCTCATCGCTCAACCGATGAATCCGCTCCCATCCTCTCCGAACCCCTAGATCGCCAACGGGCCAGACATCTTGGCGGCCCAGCTGGAAGATCATGAACATCTCAATGGTCCACTTACCGATACCGTGCAATGGAAGAAGCGCCGCTTCAATTTCGATGTCGGCCATTCGACTCAATCCTCGAATTGGCAAATCGCCATTATTGATTGCCTCAGCGAGTTCCAGGAGGGAACGCGCTTTACTCGCAGAGCAACCGGCACTTCTCAATCTGGCGGTAGACAATCGACTGATGGCTCTTGGCTCAAGACGGCCACCGGCAATCTCGGTTACTCGTGCGCTGATCGTCCGCGCTGCTTTTGTTGAGAGCTGTTGCGAGAGGATGGATCTGGCCAAGGATTCGAAGTTGCTCGACTTTGGTCGGTAGGTCCCAATCGGGCAAGGGCCGAATCGCTCGACGACCTCGGCAAACCGACGATCTAAGGAAGCAATCTCCCTTCCAATCGCTCGTGAGCGCGCTTCGGTTATTACCATGAAGCGAAGATATCAATCGATTTCGGAAAATAACCCAGCTTTGGACTAGGCAATCCGACTTCTTACAGTCTATTTTTGGCGCTTACAGGTTTTTCCAGTCGCCACATTTGGCCTTGCAGAATCGAGGTGATTCTAATTTCAGTAGGCATAAAGGAAGTAGCTGCGGAGGCTGGGGTTTCGATAGCCACGGTTTCGCGTGCACTCCGCGGATTACATCATGTGAATCCAGAGACGCGACGTCGAATCATCGATGCGGCCGAGAAGCTCAATTACGCGATCCCCCAACAGCAAGCAAAGGCGATCTTCGCCAAGACCAACTCGGTAGGAGTGGTTGCTCCCTATATTTCCCGGTGGTACTTCGCCCAGGTGATTAGCGGAGCCGAGCAGGCGCTACGAGAAGCTGGTTTGGATCTCTTGCTCTACAACTTCTCGCAGATGAAGGGTCGAGAACGACTCTTCCAGCATCAACTGCTCAAAGGTCGAGTCGATGCTCTCATCGTGATAAGCCTGCCACCGACCGAAGAAGAGTTCGAATCAATGTTGAGCCTTGGGATTCCGATTGCCCTGGTCGGAATGCACCATGAACGTTGCGCCAGCGTCGCCATCGACGATGTAGCCGGAGCAAGAACTGCAACGCAGCATCTAGTTAATCTCGGCCATAAGAAGATTGGATTACTTGCAGGTCGCCCGGATGATCCATTTGGTTTCAGTGTTCCGCAAGATCGAAGACGCGGTTTTATGCAAGTTCTCGCCGAAAATGGACTGGAGTGGGTTCCTTCCAGAGAAGTTTTCGGAGATTTCACGATGCATGGTGCTAGTCGCGCGATGGATGACTTGCTCGCGAGGCCAGATAGACCAACAGCTATCTTCGCGCTTTCCGATGAGATGGCGCTTGGAGCGCTCCAAGCAATTCGTCGTAATGGCTTAAAGGTGCCGGATGACATCTCCATAATCGGATTCGATGGCCATGAAATGTCGGAGTTCTCCGATTTGACCACAATCGAACAGCCCGTGCAGCTAATGGGTGAAATGGCTGCTTGGTCAATCATGGAACGCTTGAAGCAACCGAAGAGTGAACCGCATTCGCTGACTCTGCCGACGACTCTGGTTGTGCGTGATTCAACGCGAAGAATCGATGGATAGATAATGAATAATGGATTGAAGTGGTGGCAGAACGCTGCTATTTATCAGGTGTATCCAAGGTCTTTCCAAGATAGCAATGGCGATGGTGAAGGGGATCTTCCTGGCGTTATCTCGCGCTTGGATTATCTATCTCGACTGGGTGTAGACGCTATCTGGCTCAGCCCTTTCTATAGATCCCCTAATCGTGATGGTGGCTACGACGTTTCAGATCCCCGTGATGTCGATCCACGGTTTGGAACTCTGCAGGATGCGAAACTATTGATCGAAGCTGCACATGAACGAGGTTTGAAGATAATCGTAGATATCGTCCCCAATCACTTCTCTACCGATCATCCCTGGTTTCAAGCGGCGTTAGCCGCGGGGCCGGGCTCCTCAGAGCGGAGTCGATTCCACTTCTTCGATGGTCGCGGCGCTAACGGTGAAATACCGCCCAATAACTGGAACTCGATATTCGGTGGTCCATCATGGACTCGAATCGAAGAGAATGGGAAACCGGGTCAGTGGTACTTACATCTATTTGATTCCACACAAGCTGATCTAAATTGGGAGAACGTTGAAGTAAGGGAAGATTTCGAGAAGACCTTAAGGTTCTGGCTTGATTTAGGGGTGGATGGATTCCGAATTGATGTTGCACATGGTTTAGCCAAAGATGAGATTCGCAAAGATCATCATGATCCAGATGGCCTTACCCGCGCACTCCGACTTGATGTCCTTGATATGCCTCAAGAGATCCGAGCGGAATTGTTGAGCGATGTTCCATTCTTTGACCGTGAAGGAGTGCATGAGATCTATCGAGAGTGGCGGAAGATCTTCGATTCTTATGATGGTGATCGAATGACCGTGGCAGAAGCATGGGTTCATCCGAGTTCGCGGGCTGCGCGCTACGTACGAAACGATGAACTGCACCAGATCTTCAACTTCGATTTCTTGATCGCGTCTTGGGATAGCGAGTTCCTGATTTCGGCAATCAAACGAACTTTGGAAGATGTATCTGCGGTCAATGCCCCTCCGACCTGGGTTCTTTCAAATCATGACTCACCAAGGTTGTTGACCCGGATGGGTGGGGCTGCGAAAGCTAGAGCTATGGCGCTACTGACCCATGCTCTGCCTGGAGGAATCTATGTCTACCAAGGTGAGGAGTTGGGACTTCCCGATGGCGAATTACCCGATTCTGCTCGCCAGGACCCAGTATTCTTCCGAACTAACGGCGCTGAAAAAGGACGAGATGGCGCGCGGGTTCCACTTCCTTGGAGTAAATCTCCAGGATTCGGTTTCACGACTGGTGAACCATGGTTGCCGATCTCGGATAGCTGGCGCGAATTCACAGTTGAAGTAGAGGAAGGCGATTCCCAGAGTTCCCTAAATCTCTATCGCGCCAGCCTTGCCATTCGCCGAAGCCATCCAGCCCTTGCCAAGTCCTCGGACTATCGCATCAATTGGCTCCAAGCTGCACCAGGTCTGGTTGCTTTTAGTCGCTCTCCAAATTTCTACCTCTTTGCTAATACGACCGATCATGTGAAGGTGGTTCCGGTCCCGGAGTCTGACCTTCGAGTCTTGCTGGCTTCGGGTGCAGGCGGCGAGGTCAAAGAGGGTCAGATAACGCTGCCGCCGCATACGACGATATGGCTGGACCAGGCAAAGTAACGGATTTGTTAGGAAGTTACAGGGATTTTCATCGCTCTAGCCATTGCCCCATCC
>JBEGNC010000003.1:0-4844 GCA_041182705.1 Actinomycetota bacterium
AGGGGTGGAAACCCAAGGCAATTTCGGACCACCCGGTGGATCTCCGCGTAACGCCAAGATGGCATCGATTCCTGCGGCTCGATATCGGTTCAGGGTGTCGCGAAGTTCGCTCTCCGTTGCACTTACGCAGGTCAAATGAGCGACGGTTCGTAAACCAGTCCGCACCGTTATCTCATTGGTTACACGAATAGTCCGGTCACGCGTGCTTCCACCGGCGCCGTACGTGACCGATACATAACTGGGGCGATATTCGCTCAGCTTGCTAAGCGAATCCCAGAGACGAGCTTCGCCGATTTCATCCTTCGGTGGGAAGAACTCGACAGAGAAGGTGGGTGCGCTACTCATATGGAGTGAGGATATCGTTGCGCCGTGGCTTTCCCGGATCTAACCGATATTCGAAGTGAGATTGATGAGGAATTGCGTGCCTTTGTTTCGGCTCGCTCAGCTGAACTCCGCCAGATAGATGAGCACCTGACGCCAGTTGCTGCCGCTTTGAGTGACTACATTCTCGACGGAGGCAAGAGGTTTAGACCGATCTTCGCCTACCTAGGTTATCTAGGGGCTGGTGGAAATCCTGGCCGCTCAGCAATTAAGGCATGTACCGCATTAGAGCTGGTCCATGTTTGTGCGCTAATCCATGATGACTTGATGGATGGCTCCGACTCCCGGAGAAACCAACCTTCAATACATAGAAGATTCGAAAATCAGCATCGCACAGCCAAACATTCTGGCAGTAGCGAACGCTTTGGCGCTGCGGCCGCTATTTTATTGGGAGACTTAGCGCTCTCCTGGAGTGATCAGTTACTGCACAGCAGCGCCGATGAGATTGACCTAACTCAAGCTCTCTCGGTATTTCATATGATGCGCGAAGAGTTGATGGCTGGACAATACCTCGATGTACTAGAGGGAGCGCTTGGAAAATCAGATACTTCTAGATCTTTTAAGATTGCAGAGTTTAAATCCGGCAAATACTCAATCGAACGTCCATTGCAGTTCGGCGCCGCTCTAGCCGGCAAGTTGGCAGAATTCCGCAATGTATATTCGCGCTTCGGCATCCCACTCGGGGTTGCCTTCCAGTTGCGCGATGATCTACTTGGCGTATTCGGTGACGAAAAAATCACTGGTAAACCCTCTGGCGACGATATCCGCGAAGGTAAGCGAACCGTCTTAGTGGCGATAGCTCAAGATCGCCTAGCGCCAGCAGAGCAAGCCGAGCTTGAGTCCTTACTTGGAAATCCCGCGCTAACTCAGAGCGAAATAAGCAGAGCCCAGCATCTAATCACTGCCTCGGGCGCCGCTAGCGAGTGTGAGTTACTTATCGAAACCCGCTTTCAAGATGCGATAGCCGCTCTAAACCATGAGAGTTTGCCACTAGAAGTCACTAAATCATTGGTGGCAATGGCTCAAATGGCGACGAAGCGGAGTAGTTGATGCGGACCATCAAGGGGAAGAGTGACGAGGTAGTAATCGTCGGAGCTGGCCTGGCCGGTTTGAGCACAGCGCTTCGTCTGGCCGGTGCGGGTAGAAAAGTCACAATACTTGAACGGGAGTCTTATCCAGGTGGCCGAAATGGTCTGCTAGAAAAATCAGGGTACGCCTTCGATACCGGGCCGACTGTGCTGACTATGCCATCCCTAATTGAAGATGCGTTGGCCTGTGTCGGTGAACGGCTTAGCGATTGGATGGAGTTGATACCCCTCAATCCCCTATATCGCGCTTTCTATGCAGATGGATCGACTCTCGATGTGCATGCCGATACCGAGCGAATGGAGAACGAGATTGCTCAGGTAATCGGCGGTGACGAGGCGCTGGGCTATCGCAAGTACGTTGACTTTGTAACCAAACTCTATAAGTACGAAATGAACGATTTCATCGATCGAAATATCGATACGCCATTAGATCTGCTGACTCCTAATCTAGCTCGCTTGATCGCTATCGGAGGCTTCCGGAGATTAGCTCCGAAAGTTGCGCAATTCCTAAAGGATCCCAGAACTCAGCGGGTCTACTCATTCCAAGCGATGTATGCCGGTGTATCTCCCCAACAAGCGCTCGCTATCTATGCAGTTATCGCGTACATGGATTCCGTGAACGGCGTGTACTTTCCAAAGGGTGGGATGCATGCACTTCCGCGAGCGCTAGCGGGAGCGGCGCAGAAACATGGCGTCACCATCAAGTACAACACCACTGTGGAGCGACTTGAGAAATTGAATGGTCGAGTTAGCGCGGCAATTACTACAAATGGTGAACGATTTGCCTGCGATGTAATCGTTCTGAACCCGGACCTACCAGTCGCTTATCGGGAGCTGCTCGATAAGGAGCCGCTATCCATTAAGCGGTTGAATTACTCGCCATCCTGCGCTGTTTTGCTAGCTGGATCGAGCAAGAAGTATGAGCACATCGCCCATCACAACATCCATTTTGGCCATTCCTGGGATGGTGTATTCGATGAGTTAATCAAAGAGCGAAGATTGATGACTGATCCGAGCATTCTGGTAACCGTTCCAACCCATGATGACCCGGCATTGGCTCCCTCCGGAAAGCAGAGTTATTACGTTCTCTTTCCGACTCCGAATCTAAGCGCCGAAATCGATTGGAAAGTCGAATCGAAACGCTATCGCGATGAGATGATCCGAGTAATGGAGAGTCGTGGCTACGAAGGCTTTGGTGATTCAATCGAAGTTGAGCATCTGACCACACCGCTCGAGTGGGAAGCGATGGGCTTGGAACAAGGTGCGCCATTTGCAAGTGCACATACATTCTTCCAAACAGGTCCATTCCGCCCTTCGAATATAGCCAAGGGTTTCGATAATGTCGTCTTCGCTGGAAGTGGAACGCAACCTGGCGTTGGCGTTCCGATGGTCTTGATCTCAGGAAAGTTAGCGGCCGAAAGAATTCTCGGCGCCAAGAGAAATGGATGAACTAACTGCGGCCGGAATCCTAGATCCGGAACTTCGCGCTTCCTATCAGGAATGTAAACGGCTCAATGCGCTTCATGGAAAGACTTATTACCTGGCAACTCTCCTTCTGCCAAAGGCAAAGCGACCGCACGTGCATGCGCTCTACGGTTTTGCTCGTTATGCGGATGAGATAGTCGATGATCTCTCCTCAAATCTCACCCCAGAAGAGAAGTCAGCATGGTTAGGAAATTGGAGCGCAAAACTACTTCAGGATATCGAAGCAGGAAAAAGCGAGGACCATATCGGTCGCGCATTGGTTGACACGGTTAAGCGATTCGAGATTCCAATCGCGCATTTCACCGCATTCCTCCATTCGATGAGTATGGATCTCACTGTCACCGAATATCGAGATTTTTCAGCGCTCTATGAATATGTCTATGGCTCAGCGGCTGTTATAGGCCTTCAAATGGTTCCGATCTTAGGCACCGAGCCGGGAAAGAGAGCGGCCGCTCTCAAGGCCGCAGAAAAGTTGGGCATCGCATTTCAGTTGGCCAATTTCATCCGCGATGTAAATGAGGATCTCGATCGAGGACGGGTCTACCTGCCGATCGAGGAATTGGCTGCCTTCGACGTAGATCGAGCAATGCTGGAGCGGCGCGAACTGACCCCAGAGATCGTCGATGCGCTCCGCTTCCAAATCGCTCGAGTGAGAGAACTCCAGCGCGAAGCGAATGAAGGAATAGCAGCGCTCTTACCTGATGCTCGACCTTGCATTGAAGCGGCAAGTGAACTCTATTGTGGAATCGTCGATGAGGTAGAACGAATTAATTATCGAGTATTCGACCACCGCGCTAAGACCTCAAGAATTCGCAGAGCAAGTGTGGCGCTCCCGGCATGGATTAGGGCCGTGAAAGCACGTTAATCCCGTTGAATCCCCCGACGTCCCCAGAATATCCAGAGCGACATTGTCAAAGTTACCATTGAGAATCCGAACAAGAGGTCTTCCGCCGGAGCAGATGCAATTCGCCAATCGATGATGACATCTTCGTCGTAAGTGAGGATTCCTCGAGAGGTAAGCCACCAATTGGTTAAGAGTTGGAAGAAAAGAATGATTGCATAGGCAGTCCAAAATGCCTTTCGATTCAAGATTCTGGACCTAGTTAGATATCGATCTACGAGTATCACCAGTACCACGGAAGCGACAGCTAGTTCTGTATAAGTCATACCTCGTCACCAAATTTCCAATGCGGACGTCTTACTCGCACTGCTTCAATGGTTAGAAGCGCTGCCAATGGCACAACGATGAAGAATAGGAATTCCTCGATTGGAACGCCTTTTGGCCCAAAGATTCCAACCACTTGATTCTTATCAAACCACCAATGCCCTTGCATTACGGCGTAGTAATCCCAGAGCAAGAAGACCGTCGCAGTCGGGATTATGCTCAATAGAGCTCGCCTTAATCTTCGCAAGACTCCAACTTTCAAGAATATCTCCAACCAGAAAGAGCCGAATACAACAAAGGCGAGCATTGCGAAATACGAGTATTGGAGCACGCCATATGTTAATCTTTAACTCAATCGGGAGCCAAAAGTTGGCTGAGAGGACCGAAAGGTCGACCGTTGAACCAGTTCGGTAATGCGAATTGGAAAGGAAGAATGATGAACACCATCTTCACCGCATGGGGCTACCAGGTTTCCTATCTAGAGTTGGTCTCGGTTATAACCTCTTTGATTGCCGTGACGCTCGGGGCATTAGGAAGACGAACGGTCTGGCCCTGGTGGCTTGCCAGTAGCGCGCTTTACGGGGCTTTCTTCTATAACGTCGAGCTTTATGCAAGTTCGATTCTCCAAATCATCTTTATGGCTGCGGCAATCTGGGGATGGGTGGGCTGGGAGCCAAGCGGCGTGATCCCACGTTATTAAAATCTAAAAGAACGCATCTCATGGC
>JBEGNC010000004.1:0-20090 GCA_041182705.1 Actinomycetota bacterium
CGGGCATGGCAATAAAGCCATACCTCATCGAGGTAATTGGCATTGACTTATGGCACGCTGTTGAGTTCTCAAGGTACGGGTGCGCACTGATTCTTGGCCTTACAGCCATTGGCAGGGCACAACCCCACCCCTTGCGGGGCAGAAGGAGAAACCTAGACCCCGGCTCCGATAAGGTCAAATCGCCCACAGAATCAAGATCGATTCGGCGCGCAAAAAGCCCTCAAAATCAAGGTTTTTGGCTTCTAGGGAAGTTCTTCTCGGCTACTCGGCCTGGTGTTGAAGTCCGATTTCGTAGCGAGAGCGGAAGGATAGCCGACCCCTGGAAAGCGGGCAAATCGGCAATTTACGCCTATTTCTCCAGCTCGACTGCAGCTAGGTCGCGCTTACCTTTTCGCAGAACTAGGAAGCGCCCGTGAATCAAATCGGCCGCGGTCGGGGCGAAATCTTCGCCCTCAATCTTCCGGTTGTTTAGGTAGGCGCCGCCTTCTTTCACGATTCTTCGAGCTGCAGATTTTGAATCGACCAGTCCAGTGGCAGTAATCAGATCGACCCAGGTAGGAAAAGCAGATCCAACATTGATAGTGGTCCTTGGCAATTCACTCAGTGCGCCAGCCAGCGTCTCTTCTGCCAGTTCACTTAGTTCGCCCTGTCCGAAAAGCGCGCGAGCGGCTGCTTCTACATTTGCAGTCTCAACTTCTCCGTGAACCAGCGTTGTCACCTCACGTGCCAGAGCACGGTGTGCTTCCCGAGCTCCCGGATTAGTGCGCAACGAATCGAAAAGTGGTTCTAACTCTTCCCGACTCTTGAAAGAGAAACTCTTCAATAACTGTTCGACGTCTCGATCATCCGAATTCAAGAAGAACTGGAAGAAGGCGTATGGCGATGTCATCTTCGGATCTAGCCAGACAGTGCCGCTTGCAGTCTTTCCGAATTTCGTACCATCAGCTTTGGTCATCAGTGGAATGGTCAAGGCATAGGCGCTCTGCCCCTCCACGCGACGAATCAAGTCAACGCCAGCGACGATATTCCCCCATTGGTCACTACCGCCGATCTGCAGAGCACAGCCTTCTCGACGATAGAGTTCCAAGAAATCAAAGGCTTGTAGAACTTGATAGGAGAATTCCGTGTAAGAGATTCCGCCCGCTTCTAATCGCGCCGAAACTGACTCCTTAGCCAACATCTGATTCACCGAAAAATGCTTGCCGATATCGCGTAGGAAATCGATAGCCGAAACTGGAGCAGTCCAATCAAGATTATTGGCCATAATTGCCCGATTTTTCCCATCAAAATCAAGGAATCGCTCTAGCTGTCCACGAATCCTGGCTACCCAATCGGCTACAACCGTCGCCTCGTTAAGGGTTCTTTCACTATTTCTACCGCTGGGATCACCCACTAAGCCTGTTGCCCCGCCAACCAATGGAATCGGTTTATGGCCGGCTAGTTGGAATCTTCGGAGAACTATTAAGACAACGAGATTTCCGATGTGAAGACTAGGAGCGGTCGGATCGAAACCCAAATAGAGGGATCTAGATCCGCTATCGAGATATTTCGCTAACTCCGCACGCTCGGTGGTCTGCGCTATCGAATTTCGCCAAGTTAGATCTGCAAGAAGGGCGCTTGTCATTGGACAATCATGCCGGAAAATCGCGCCCGCCCGGCGGCGACCCACTTTCCATGCGACAGGTATCTCGAGGAAATAAGTTCTATCGCTGAAGCGACCGATTTTGGGGCGGTGCCGTTAATCGTGGAGCGAGCTGCGACCGCCCCATCGAGATCTAAGTAATTTCGGACCTCGCCATCGAGTTCCGGGTGCACTTTTATCAGCTCTGCGACGGTGAGGTCCTCTAACTTGGCTCCCCGACCTTCGCAGATTTGAACACATTTTCCAGCTGCCTCATGCGCTATTGAAAATGCAACTCCTTTGCGTACTAAATAATCTGCTATCTCAGTTGCAAGTGAGAATCCCTCGGGAGCTGAATTGCGCATTCGAGCCCGATCGAATGTTGTACTGCTAACCATCCCAGTAACAGCGGGAAGGAGCACGAGCAAGTTCTCCACCGAATTGAATACGGACAATTTATCTTCTTGGAGATCTCGGTTATACGCAAATGGCAGCCCCTTCAAGGTAGTGAGCAGAGCGGTCAAGTTTCCGATCAGCGGTCCGGCTTTACCTCTTGCCAGCTCGGCGATATCTGGATTCTTCTTCTGCGGCATGATCGAAGATCCAGTGGCAAAGGCATCATCGAGTTTGGCCCATCCGAATTCACTAGTACTCCAAATCGTCCACTCTTCCCCGATTCTTGAGAGATGGACGCCAACTAAGGCCAAGATAAAGAGCGCTTCGGCTGCGAAATCTCTATCGCTGACTCCATCAATACTGTTCAAAACCGGAGCATCAAAGCCGAGTAGTTTTGCGGTTTCCTCCGGAGCGATTGGCAACGAGCTACCTGAGAGGGCTCCGGAACCAAGCGGCGACTGGTTGGCGCGAGAGAGCCAATCAAATATCCGACTGAGATCGCGATCTATGGCAATCGAGTGTTTGCTTAACTCTTGTCCAAAAGAGACTGGCTGGGCGTGCTGGAGATGCGTGAAGCCGGGCGCGATGGCATCGACATATTCCATGCCTTTTGCGTTGAATGCTTGCCCGAGTCCAATCAGCAGATCCGCGATTTCAAGCATGTGGTCGATGAGATAGAGGCGTAGATCCGTAGCCACTTGATCATTTCGGGATCGACCCGCTCTAATGGCGCCACCGAGTTCACCCAATTTTGCAGTCAACCCACGCTCCAAGGCTGAGTGAACATCCTCATCACTCTCGATTGGCTGGAATTCACCGGACGCAACCTCTGACTGCAACTCCTCCAGCGCCTTCCGAATCTTGGCTGCGGAATCTGAATCAATTAATCCAGCCGACTCCAGAACCGAAAGATGGGCCCGCGACCCAGCCAGGTCGTACGGAGCTAATCGCCAATCGAATTGCACGCTTTTCGATAATGCGAATACAACATCTGCTGTTGATTCTCCGAATCTTCCACCCCAGAGCGCCACTAGCGAACTCCTTTCCTTCTTTTGACTTCTGATTTTGTTGAAATGTATTCACGTAACTGCCGGGCCAAGATAGCCCCACCAGTCGCGCTCCTGGATACGACAAGTACCGTGTCATCACCCGCGATGGTTCCGATCACGTTACTTAGTTCCCCATTCGCTGAGGCTCGATCGATGGTGCTTGCCAACAATTGAGCACCCCCAGCTGGGGTCTTCAAGACAACCAGATTCCCACTTGCCGTGGTGCTAAGTACCAGTTGATCAGATAGTTGCGAGAGACGAGCCCGTGGCTCTCCAGCATCTTCTAGGAAGCGATAGCGGAAGATTCCAGATTCATCTCTCCCCCGAAGTGCGCCCACCTCCTCAAGATCGCGACTTGCAGTTGCTTGAGTTACTTCGATCCCTTCATCTGCTAGAAGGTCAACTAGATCACTCTGCGAATGAACGAGCCCTTGATTCACAAAAGCAATGACCAACGCCCGTCGAGCGCTAGTGGAAAGCGCTGATTTTCTAGCCATCGTAAATCTCCTCGCAGATATCGGCGAAGTGGCGAGCAAAGGAGATTATCTGCCGTTCAGTAATCAGATAACCTGGCGCCAGTCGGATTGTCGAATCATTAGCCGCATTAACGAGGAAGCCAGAATCAAGAAGCCGGCTCGCTATCTCCTTAGCCCGATTTTCAACCATAGATATCCCGATCAATAGCCCTCGGCCACGAACCTCTCGGACGCCATCAATTGGCGCAATCAAGTTACGGAGTAAAGCGCCCTTAGCGGAATTGCTCTTAAGCATCTTCAATTTTTCAATCTCGTCGATAACCACATTTGCTGCTGCGCATGCGATTGGGTTGCCGCCGAAGGTTGTGCCATGGCTCCCGGGCATGAATAGTGATGCTGATGTTCCAAGCGCAATCATCGCTCCAAGCGGTAGACCGCCACCAATTCCCTTCGCAATCGTGATCACATCTGGGCGAATTCCCTCTTGCTCGTAGCCAAACCAATCTCCAGTTCGACCCATGCCAGTCTGCACGCAATCAAGAACCAGGAAAGCACCCACCTCATCGCATATTTCTCGGGCTGCCTTTAGATATCCAACGGGAGGCACGATTACACCAGCCTCTCCCATAATCGGCTCCAAGATGAGCATCGCGGTTCGACGATTCATCCGCTTCTTCAGTGCAGCGAAATCTCCATATGGCACATGAATAATGCGCTTCAAGAGTGGCTTAAATGGATCCCGCTTCCCGGGCTGCCCCGTCATTGCAAGTGCGCCCATAGTGCGACCGTGGAATGCTCCATCAGCGGCGACGATTCGACTCTTGCCAGTCAATCTGGAGAGTTTCAATGCAGCCTCATTTGCCTCTGCTCCAGAATTACAGAAGAAGATCCGCGCATCCTGATCCCCAGCCAATTCTTGCAATCGCTTCGCCAATTCGATTCCGGGTTCATGGCTATAGAAATTTGATACATGACTCAACCTGCCCGCCTGCTGGGAAATCGCTTTTGTAACCTTCGGATGATTATGTCCGAGAAGATTTGTAGCGATACCGCCCAAGAGGTCAAGATATTTCTTGCCCTCCACATCCCAAACCTCGAGCCCTTTGCCTCGCGCTAACGAGATAACCGGAGTTCCATAATTGGCTTGCATCAATGAATCCCATTTCTTCGCAGCCTCGAAATTTGTTAAGCCCTTACCCATGTGCCACCCCTTCCAGTGAGGGCATCCGAGAAGGCTGCGATCGATTTCCCATCCAAGATCCGAGCAGATTGGGCACCAGATTCGACAGCATTTATAACCGCTTCAACCTTCGGAATCATGCCCGCCTCGAACTGAATTCCCTTCAATTCGGAGATAGAGATCTCTTCTATTAGGGAACTTCGATCTGGCCAATTTCGATAGATACCTGGAACATCTGTCAGGAACAAGGTTTGAGAGGCTTCTAATGCGCCAGCAATCGCACCGGCAGCGAGATCAGCATTTATGTTCAAAACTCTTCCGGAAGCATCAGTTGAAACTGGCGAAACCACCGGCAGGAAACCATTTTCTATCAGAGTCATTAGCAATTTCGGAGTTACCGAATCCACTTTCCCCACGAGACCATATCTGCCATCTGCGATTTGGGAGACTTGGAGAAGATCTCCGTCAGCACCAGTCACCCCAACAGCAGGAAGTCCAGCGCCTTTAAGGTTTCGAATGACCTCCCGGAGCACGCTCCCGGTTAGAACTGCTTGAACAACATCCATGATTTCTGGCGTAGTAACTCGTAAGCCATCTTTCATCTGCGATTTGATTCCCAATTTGGACAACTGGGCATCGATTGCCGGTCCACCTCCATGGACCACAACGAATCGCTCGCCAGAACTCCAACGAGCCGCGATTTCGGCCATCCACTCTGGGTTTCCACTCATCGCATGGCCACCGAACTTGATGACGATCATGTCGCGTAGGCCGAATTCTCATGGACATACATAGCAGTCAGATCATTGGTCAGGATGGTTGCCGATTCAGTTCCCGCGTGCAGGTCGATGATGATCTCTATCCGCTCCCCCTTCATATTGACCAGTTCGCGGGGAGCGCCGGGTGAACTAGCTCGGCAAACCTCTACACCATTTAGGGATACGTCTATTGTCGTTGGATCAAAGACAGCTTTGGTGGTTCCGATTGCAGCGAGTATTCGCCCCCAATTGGGATCCTCCCCATGGAGCGCACATTTCAAAAGATTGTTCCGAGCGCAAGCACGGCCAACTTCGACGGCATCTCGCTCACTTCGGGCATTAATCGTCGTAATAGAGACTATCTTGGAATGGCCCTCAGCATCCGCGATCAATTGATAGGCAAGATCACTGCAAACTTCGGTGAGCAACCGTTCTAACTCGCCGTCATCGACGCTAACACCGGAAGCTCCGGAGGCGAGGAACAAAACCGTGTCATTGGTGGATGTACATCCATCAGAGTCGATTCGATTGAAAGTTCTCTCGCATACAGATTCGAAAATATACGGTGCAGAGATGGGATCAACCTTCAGATCCGTGACAATCACGGAGAGCATCGTGGCAAGCGATGGGGCTAGCATCCCGGCGCCTTTTGCGATTCCCGCAATTGTCGCTCCAGAAGATGAGACGCTCGCAATCTTTGGTTTAGAATCGGTCGTCATAATGGCAACGGCGCAATCACTTAAGCCATCATTCGACAGCTGCTCGGCAGCTTTCGAGACTCCCTCCAGAATCTCTGGCATCGGGAGGCGAATTCCGATCAAGCCGGTCGAACAGATAGCGACATCGCTCGAACTTATGCCAAGCGATTCGGCAACAGCTTCCGCGCTCTGGTGAGTGTCAGCGAATCCATCAGGACCGGTACAAGCATTAGCCCCACCACTATTGAGTAGTACCGCACTTACCGTCTTATCTCTGACAATTTGCTGCGACCAGATCACTGGCGCAGCTTGAACCTGATTCGTCGTGAAGACTCCTACCCCGAAGAAGTCAGGCCCATCATTGACGATTAGCGCTAAGTCCTTTGTTCCCGAATTCTTTATTCCAGCCGAAATACCAGCGCCTCGGAATCCAAGGGGAAATCTCATTGGCCGATCCCCATTGCAGAAAGTCCGGCATTTTCGGCTATTCCGGAGATCAGATTAGCGTTCTGAACCGCTTGACCAGCTGCGCCTTTTCCAAGATTGTCGATTGCAATGGAAACAACCAGCCTTGAAGTATGCGAATCAACGGCAATTTGAAGCTGGGCGCCATTTGAACCTACTAGCGATGATGTTTCCGGTAATTGACCTTCCGGCAATAGAGTAACGAATTGCTCGCCAATATATTTGGACCTGTAAATCTCGCGAATTTCCGCAACTGAATGGGACGTTTTCGCAGTGACCGTCGCCAAAATACCTCGGGGCATCGGCGCCAATATTGGTGTAAATGAAATCTTTACCTCACCGCCTCCCAGCGATGATAAGGACTCTTCAATCTCTGGGGTGTGCTGGTGTACGCCGCCAAATTTGTAAGATGTCAGAGAATTCATGACCTCGCTGGCGCTCAGATTGATCTTTGCGCTCCGCCCAGCTCCCGTTGTTCCCGATGCAGCTACAACTGTGATGTCGCTAGCATCGACAAATCCACCTGAAATTGCCGGAGCAATGCCTAGTGTTATGGCGGTGGCGTAGCACCCGGGATTGGCGATTCGAGTTGCGCTCATAATCCGAGTTCGCAAATCACCTAATTCCGGAAGCCCATAAACCCAAGTACCCGCGTGCTCGCTACCGTAATATTTCTTCCAATTCTCTGTGCTTCGTAATCTAAAATCCGCTCCAAGATCGATGACTTTCACCTTGGGTTGAATCTCGCTCGCTAGAGAGGCTGATTCCCCATGGGGCAGCGCAAGAAAGACCAGATCGAGTTCGTTGATAGCTGAGACATCAGTACTGGCGAACTTCTGTTCTCCGTAAGAAGTTAAATGAGGATGGATTGACCGAATCGGTTCGCCAGCGTTTGAACCAGCAGCCGCATATTGAAGTTTGAAATTTGGATGTCCGGCAATGATCCGGAGCAGTTCGCCCCCAGCGTAGCCACTGGCCCCTACTACCCCTACTCGCATACCTGAAGCGTATCGGCTACTGCATATTTATGCAAATATGTGCATATTTATGCATCAGCTCCGGATAGTTGCTCCGCATCGGGTGACAGCCTCAGCACCTGCGGACTCTCTGAGTTTGGAGACTTCTTCTGATGTAAGCGTGCGATCAGCTGACCGGAAGGTCAAAGTAAAAGCGAGCGAGACTTGGTCTTCACCTGGTCGCTGGAATCTGTCAAAGAGTCGAACGCTCTCCAGCAATGGTCCAGCTCCAGCTTTGATTGCATCCGCCACATTCGCGGCTGCCACGCTAGCTGGTACGAAAAGCGATATATCTTGAATAGCTGCTGGCATGGTTACGACCGGCGTTGCACTTACCGGAGATGCTATCGGTATCGAATCCATTGCAATCGCAAAAAATACCGTGCGTTCTGGTAGACCGAGAGCTGCGATGATTCTTGGATGAAGCTCTCCCGCATGCGCCACCGGTCGACCCGCGATGGTGAATTCAGCGCATCGACCAGGGTGCCAAGGGGCTAACTCCACACTCGAAACTTCATAGGCAAATCCGAATTCACCAATAAGTTCATGAATGATCGAAACGCCATCCCGCCAATCTGCGATTCGCCCTTCCCCCCACCATCCAGAGAGTTCTACTTCGCCAGCGATAACGCCACCGATATGCATCGATTGAAATGGGACACTCTCGTAGATGTTCTTGATCTGATTAGGCGTTGGACGCTTTGTGGTCGGTACGACACCTGGATTAGCAAGCTTGCGAATATCACGGAAGATTAGTCCACTTTCAAATAACGCGACGGATTTCTGCCCGCGAGCTAGATTCCGCAAGGCGGAATCAATCAGACCGACCGATAAGTGGGTTCGGAGCAATGGGTATTGATCGGATATCGGGTTCTCAATTTCAAAAGCCTTGGCACGATCTCCAGTGAAACCAAATAGCTCCATCTGTGCGCGATTTACAAATGGGTAGTTTTGCACTTCGGTGAATCCGCGATTTGCCAGTGCCAGTGATAGTCCCCGGCGACGAGCCTGCATCGGTCGTAATCCAGCGCCGCCAGAAGTTATCTTGACTTGTGGAAGATGGCTTGGGATTCGCTCATACCCGAAATAGCGAGCAACCTCCTCGCTGTAGTCTGCGCTGTGAAGTAAATCGGTTCGCCAGCTCGGTGGGGTTATACGCCAATTCTTACCTGCCTTACTGATTCGACATCCGACCGCGGTGAGCGCCTTGGCAATCTCTGCTGCAGAGTAAGAGGTTCCAATCAATGTTGAGATCGCAGCAGGGTCGAGCGAGACTGGCTTTGCCTTCGGTAGGAAACCTTTGCTCGAAGTTCCTACGTACCGAGCCCCACCGAGTTCGATGAGTAACTGTGCTGCTCTAGCAGATGCTATTTCTGCGAGGTTCGGATCGACGCCACGTTCAAATCGACGCGACGCCTCTGAGGAGAGGATGTGCCTGCGAGAATTCCCGGCAATCGCCATCGGATTGAAGTGTGCTGCCTCTAACGCTATTCGCACGGTGGTGCTTGTTACTTCGGAATCCAGACCGCCCATGGTGCCGGCAAGTGCAAGAGCTTTCTTTTCATCAGCGATTATGAGGTCTTCCTTATGAAGTTTTCGAACTTGGTTATCGAGAGTTGTGATTGTTTTGAATCTCCCAGCTCGCTGTACCTTGAGTTTTCCAGAGATACGTTCAGCATCGAAGGCATGTAGCGGTTGGCCCAACTCCAGCATGACATAGTTGGTGATATCAACAGCAAGCGAAATCGGCCTCATCCCAGCCTGATTCAGGCGGCGAGCCATCCAAGCAGGTGTCGGTGCGCTTACATCAAATCCATCAAATGAACGGAGGTAGATCAGGTCTGCGCCAGTCTTATCCAAGATCTCAACCGAAGTGATCCTCCCGCGCTTCTTCTTCCGCTCAAGTGATCCAAGAAGTTTCTTGCCATCGATATCCTTAAATGGGAGCGCAAGAGACATCGCCAACTCCCGAGCCGCTCCTCGAATCGACATCGCATAGCCACGATCTGGGTTAACTGCGATATCGATTATTGGATCGTCGATACCGAGTGCAGTTACAGCATCCGTTCCATTCTTGAAATCTCCATCAAGGACAATAATCCCGCTATGGTCATCGCCAAGGCCAAGTTCTCGAGCCGAGCAGATCATTCCATTGCTAGTCCGGCCATAGGTCTCTCGGGCGGAAATTGCGAAGTTCCCCGGCAGAATCGCTCCTGGGAGAGATACTACGACCTGGTCACCAACTTCGAAATTTGTCGCACCGCAGATTACAAATCGAATCTCCTTCTCGGACAGATCCAATCCAACGTAACGAATCGGCTTCTTGTGACCGGTTAGCTCCTCAATGGAAACCACAGTTCCAACACGTAGCGGTCCGGTGATGGCTGCGGCAGGGTTGGTAATCCCCTCAACTTCAAAACCGACTTTGACGAATGCATCGACGATTTTTGCAACATCAATTCGCTTTGGGAAAACTACGAATTCAGCTAGCCAAGATAGCGGCAACTTCATCGGACACCAGTACCAAATTGTCTCGAGAAGCGGATATCACCCTCGACGATATCGTGCATATCGGTGATTCCATGGCGAACCATGAGCGTTCGCTCCAAGCCCATACCGAATGCGAAGCCAGAGTAGATATCAGGATTGATTCCACAAGCCACGAGAACCTTCGGATTGACCATGCCACAACCACCCCACTCCACCCATCGGCCGTTATAGAAGAAATCTACTTCGGCGCTGGGCTCGGTGAATGGGAAGAATGAAGGTCTAATCCTGGTAGTTACAGTTGGACCAAATATCCGCGATGCAAAGAGATCCAGCGTTCCTTTCAGGTCAGCCATAGTGATGCCCTTATCGATAACCAAACCTTCCACTTGATTGAAGACTGGGGTGTGGGTCGCATCCAGTTCATCAGAGCGATAAGTCCGCCCCGGACAAATCGCGTAGATAGGAGGCTGCTGTTCTAGCATCGTTCGAATCTGGACTGGAGACGTATGGGTACGCATCACCAAACCCGAAGATAACGGCTTTATGAAAAATGTATCTTGCATCGTACGAGCTGGATGATCTGCCGGGATGTTCAATGCATCGAAGTTCAGCCAACCCGATTCCAGTTCGGGCCCTTCTTCTACCGCATAACCGAGTGAGATAAAGAGATCTTCAACTTCATGGCGGAGAATGGTCAACGGATGTAACGCACCTTTGTGTGATCTCGTTACTGGGAGCGTTACATCAACACGCTCCTCGGCGAGCGCTCTAGCGTCTCGCTCTTTCTCCAAGGCCTTCTCGCGATCGTCATACGCTTGATTGATATTCGCTCGAGCCGTACCGATGACTTTTCCCATCGCAGCGCGTTCTTCAACTGGAATCTGCGCCAAACCTTGATTAGCTCGCGCTATTGGCGATTTATCACCCACATGCAATATGCGGACGCTCTTAAGTTCCTCTAGGTCAACCGCTCCGTTGATGGCAGTTATAGCCGCGCTCTTAATTGCATCTATTTCAACTGGCGTTATGGGTGCGGACGACACCTGGGGATTCTACTAATTGGTATTCGAATTAAGCGCTGATTTACGCCGAGGCCACGGCGTACATGACGACGGCGGCAGCAGTAGCGAGATTTAGGCTCTCCGCCCGGCCCGCCATCGGGATCCGAACCAGTTCGCCGCCAAGCTCTCTGGCAATCTCAATCGGGATTCCGCGAGCCTCGTTCCCGAAGATCCAGATAGAACTCCTCTGCTTGGCTACTCGCGCTGCGTCCGGTAGTTCCATCTTCCCATTGGCATCGGTAATGAAGAGGTTGGCATCAATGGAGGTAGAAAGCTCCTTCAATTCCGAAAGAGCGACAGAATCGAAAAGAGGTATTTGCCAGAAGGATCCTGCAGTCGCCCGAACAACCTTAGGACTGTAGATGTCGACCGAATTACTTGAGAACGCAACAGCGTCGAAACCGAAAGCATCAGCAGCACGAATGACTGTGCCTGCATTTCCCGGATCCTGAATCTCCCAAAAATACGCAATCTGAGGAGCCCTATTTCCAGCGGCTATAGATTGGAGGGGCGTTGCCGTGATTCGAGCAAGTACAAGAACGCCTTGCGATGTGACTGTATCCGACATCGCGCTCATCACCTGCGGCGAAACTTCCACCATCTTGACATCCGCCGGAATCTCACGGATTTTAGAGATGCCCTCTTCTGTGTAATACAAGACTTCGATTGTTTCTGGAGCAGATTCGAGGATGGAGCGAACATTTTGCAGACCTTCGATCACATACTTCGAAGTTGCGCGACGCTCCTTAGTCCCCCGAGAACCTAAAAGAGCCTTCACCGCCTCGACATGAGGCGAGTGAAGGCTCGTAATCATTTAACTAGGAGACTTTTACATTCTTGCGTGCTACATCAACCAGAGCGGCAAAAGCCTTCGGATCGTTGGTAGCAAGTTCCGAGAGAACTCGGCGGTCAACCTCTACTCCGGCTGTCTTTAGGCCTTGGATCAACCGGTTGTAAGTAATACCGTTTTCACGTGCCGCTGCATTGATACGCGTGATCCAGAGTTGGCGAAAGTCGCCCTTCTTATCCTTACGGTCATTGAATGCATAGACGAGCGAATGTGTTACCTGCTCCTTTGCCTTGGTGAATAGCCGGGATCGCTGTCCGCGATATCCACTGGCACGCTCCAAGGTAGTGCGGCGCTTCTTCGCCGCATGAACGCCTCTTTTTACTCGAGCCATCTCACACCCCTTACTTCAGACCAAGCAAACGCTTGGCAGAGAACGTATTTCGGTCATTAGCAGTCGCATCTTTGGAAAGGCGGCGAGTCATTCTGGATGACTTGCGCTCCAGAAGGTGGCGCTTTCCAGCGCGCTCATGCATGACCTTTCCTGATCCAGTGACGCGGAAGGTCTTCTTCGCTCCACTATGTGTCTTCATCTTCGGCATACGCTCTCCTTACTTGAGTGGTTACTACTTCTCTGGCCGAGTCGAGGCAGCTTTACGCTTAGCCTCGGCGACAGCTTCGCTCTTCTTCTTCAAAGGTCCGAGCACCATCGTCATGCTTCGACCTTCGCGCTTTGGGGCGAATTCGACGAACCCGATAGTTGCGACATCCTCAGCGAGGCGTTGCAGCAATCGAAAGCCCATCTCCGGCCTGGTCTGTTCGCGACCTTTGAATTGAACAGTTACCTTCACCTTGTCTCCACCGAGAAGGAACTTCTCAATGTGATTCCTCTTCGTCTCGTAATCATGGTTCTCGATTTTCAAGCCGAGGCGGATTTCCTTGACCACGATATGGGTCTGGTTCTGCCTTGCTTCTCGAGCTTTCTGGGCGATTTCATATTTGTATTTCCCAAAATCCATGATCTTGCAGACCGGCGGTTGGGCTTCTGCGGCGATTTCGACGAGGTCAAAACCGGCTTCATCTGCCATCCGTAGCGCTACATCAATTGCTACGACGCCAACCTGTTCTCCGGTTGGTCCGATTAACCGTACTTCCGGTACGCGGATACGATCGTTGATTCGTGGTTCGGCGCTGATAACTCTTCCTCTCAAAATCAATGAAGGTGAGCGCCGCAGAAGAAACGGACGATGAACTCCGTCGCACTTGACCAGCTCGCTAGGCGAGGTAGGTGGGAGCGGCTAGCTCCACTTCATCTAGGTCGTTTGACCAAGGGTTTAAGGGTACTGCCCCGGCGCTGCGAGGCAAAATCAGCGAGCGGTTATGCGGCAGCCCATCTACCCTTACGCGGTGAGCAAGGAAAATCAAGAATTCCATAACATCACCGAGGCCCAGTCGGCGCTCTCGGAGGACATTCCTGCCCGTCAACGCAAGTACTTCATATCGATGATGATCCGGACCCTCTGTTTCCTACTGGCTGTCTTCACGCCTAGCCCCTACCGCTGGTTCTTCCTCTTCGGGGCGATAACGCTCCCCTATGTTTCGGTAATCATCGCTAACGCTGGCCGAGAAACCATCAAAGGCGAAACCAAGATTCTGCGTGGTCGATTTCGCGAGATTGGTAGATGAAACGACTTCTCGGCCTTACCCTGCTCGCGATCCTGCTCTTCTCGCTCTGCCTTCAAGCTGCTCGCTGGCAGTATGACCGTTATGAAATTAGACATGCAAAGAACGAACTGATTCGAGCAAACCTCGCAAAAGAGATTCTTTCGCCAACCGATCTAGATCTTCCTAGCGATGAGATTGCCTGGCGAAAAATAGCGATGCGCGGATCATTCGATCCAGCCAGCGAGATATTGGTAAGAAACCGTTATCACCAGGAGCGTTATGGCTTCGGAGTTGTCACTCTATTCATATCCGAGGGCGGAAAACGATACTGGGTAGATAGAGGCTGGGTTCCGCCCGGCAAGGATGCCCAAACTCCACCGGTTACTAAGCAAGTGTCTAGCGACTCGATAGTAATTCTTGCTCGGATTCGTGTTGAGAATATCGAAACGCAAGTTGGCGGAACGGTCTTTGCGCTACCGGGCGCAGATGGCCAATCGAAATTAGCGGTTTGGGATGCAGAGCAAGCCGTCGATACTGAATCCATCTACCTTGATTTGATTTCGACTAAACCAGAGAATTTTTCGCCAGATGTGCCTACCGCTATTCCGCAATTGAGCGACGGCCCTCACCTGGCCTACGCTTTCCAGTGGCTACTCTTCAGTGGATTTGTGATTTTTGGGTGGTTCCTTGTGGTTAGAGAGGAGCGAAGAGCTCACTCCGTGAAGGCTTGACGCTGGTGCAATTCTGCGTACAAGCCACCTTGCGCAATCAGATCTTCATGGCGACCACGCTCTTTGATCTGCCCATTCTCGAGCACCAAGATCTGATCGGCGCTTCTAACTGTCGACAACCGATGGGCTATCACAATACTGGTACGCCCCTGGAGCGCAGTTGATAACGCCGCTTGAACTAGGGCTTCATTCTCTGAATCCAGATGCGCCGTAGCTTCGTCAAGTATGACGATTCGAGGCGCCTTGAGAAGTAGTCGTGCGATTGCCAGGCGCTGCTTCTCTCCGCCACTTAAACGATGCCCTCTCTCACCAACCACGGTGTCAAAACCATTTGGCAATGAGGCGATTAGATCCCAGATCTGCGCCGCCCGGCACGCTTCTTCCATCTCCGCTTCCGAAGCATCGTGCCTTGCATAACGGAGATTCGCAGCGATTGAATCGTGAAACATATGAGCATCCTGCGTGACGACGCCAATTGACTTACGAAGTTCGGCCAATCGCAAGGTGCGAATGTCATCGCCACCAATCTTGATAGAGCCAGAAGTGACGTCATAAAGCCTTGGTATCAAGGCGCTAATAGTGGTTTTGCCTGTACCGGATGGACCGACAAGCGCGGTGAGAGTTCCCGCCGGGGCCATAAAAGAGATTCCTTTAAGGATCTCGCCACTCTCCACTACTTCGGGTTTAGCTACCGATTCCAAAGATGCGAGCGAAATCTCATCTGCTTTCGGGTAGGCAAAGTGAACTGCATCAAATTCGATAGAGAGTGGCCCGCCCGGCAGATTACGCGCATCCTCGCGATCCCGGACCATTGGTTCAAGGTCTAAAACTTCAAAGACGCGCTCGAAGGAGACCAGAGCGGTCATTACATCCACGCGAACATTCGAGAGTGCAGTAAGCGGTCCGTAAAGTCGAATGAGCAAAGTAGTGATTGCAAGCAGGGTTCCTAGGGTTATCTCTTTATTTATAGTCAGATGACCACCCACGCCGTAAGCAAAGGCGGTCGCTATTGCCGCGATTGATGTAAGTGCAATGAAGAAAATCCGGTTGAGCAGGGCGATGGTTATGCCGATATCAGCCACCCTCCGAGCTCGACTCGAAAAGTAATTGCGCTCATCTACTTGGTCACCGTAGAGAGACACCAGTAGCGCACCGGACACATTGAAGCGCTCCGTCATGGTCGCCGACATCTCTGCATTTAGGTTGAAGGAATCCCGCGTCAGCCTCTGCAATTTACGCCCGATCCACTTGGTAGGAATCAGGAATATCGGCAAAAGCACGAGCGATAGAACTGTGATCTTCCAAGAGAGGGTAAGCATGGTTCCGACGACGAGAACTAAAGTAAGAACATTGCTGATCAATCCGGAGAGTGTCGTTGTAAACGCCTGCTGAGCGCCTATCACATCTGAGTTGATTCGAGAGATGAGGGCGCCGGTTTGGGTTCGAGTGAAAAATGCGATCGACTGTCGCTGAATATGGTTGAAGACTTGAGTTCGCAGATCAAAGATTAACCCTTCACCGATTCGTGCAGAGAACCATCTGCCCACCATGCTGAATATGGCATCAGCGATTGCGATTACTCCGACCAAGAGAGCTAACTGCGTGACCAGGCCGGGATTCCCCGGGATTACACCTTCATCAATCAAGCGCTTTAGTAAGAGTGGAGACGAGATGACTAGGACTGCATCGACTACGACTGTGATGAGGAAAAGAACCAGGGAATTACGATATGGAGCAGCATAAGCAAAGATTCGCTTTACCGTTCCTGGTTTTAACTTCTGGTCTTTGACAGATTGATCGGCGGTAAGCGAACGGAAAGACATCCACATCGCCTGTTGAGACATGCGAGAACCTTAGACTAGACGGTGAATCCGATTGCTCTCAACTGCTCTCGACCATCGTCGGTGATCTTGTCAGGGCCCCAAGGTGGCATCCAAACCCAATTGATTCTCACATCTTGCACGAGATCCTGGAGGACAGATCTCGTCTGATCCTCAATCACATCCTGCAAGGGGCATGCCGCTGAAGTTAGCGTCATATCCAACACCGCAACATTCGCCTCATCTACTGTGATGTCATAAATAAGACCCAGATCGACGACATTGATTCCGAGTTCAGGATCAATCACATCCTTCATTGCCTCGGTTACATCCGCTAACGATGCGTTGGACATGATTTCCTCTATTCCGCTCTTCCGATAGTGCTTGCCTGGGTTAATGCGTCCTTAAAGGCCATCCACCCGAGCAGGGCACACTTTACTCGAGCTGGAAACTTCGCCACGCCTGCGAAGGCGACGCCATCTTGGAGATGATCTTCGTTACCCGAATCCGTCCCCTTGCTCTGCAGCATCGCCTGGAACTCATCGACCAAATCCAGCGCGACGGCTGCCTCCTTACCGGTTAGAAGATCTGACATGACTGACGTACTGGCCTGAGAGATCGAGCATCCCACGCCATCCCAAGTAATCTTCTCAATTCGCTTGCCATCAAAATGTAGGTTGAGAGTCACCTCATCACCACAGCTGGTATTCACATGATGGACTTGAATCTGCGGGTTTGGCGCTAGCGCCTTATTCAGTGGACGCTTGTAATGATCCAAGATCACTTCCTGGTAGAGCGAATCTAATTCCATCATCTATCCAAGAAGTACTTTCGCGCACGCTCGACACCTTCAACCAGAGCGTCTACATCAGAGTTGTCGTTATAAAGATAGAACGAGGCTCGAGTTGTCGCAACGACGTTAAATCTCCGCACCAAGGGCCAGGCACAGTGATGTCCAGTACGAACCGCTATGCCAAATTGGTCGAGCGCTTGTCCGAGATCATGTGGATGAATCCCTTGGATATCAAATGAGACGACACCGCCACGATCAAGCATCTCCATCGGACCGATGATTCGTAAATTTGGGATAGTCGCCAACCCTTTGATGGCGCGCTCCGTCAATTGCCTTTCATGTTGGTGTATCCGCTCCATACCGACATTCTCCAAATAATCGATGGCAGCTCCCAAGCCGATCGCTTGCGCCATATTCGGCACGCCTGCCTCGAAACGCTTTGGCGATTCCAGATACGTTGCCTTCGCCATGGTTACTGTCTCAATCATCGAACCACCAGTCAGGAATGGTGGCATCTCATCGAGCAACTCTTTGCGACCCCAAAGGACTCCGACGCCAGTTGGGCCAAGCGCTTTATGGCCCGAGAACGTTATGAAATCAGCCCCCAATCGGCTGACGTCTACCCGGAAGTGCGGCACGGACTGGCAAGCGTCGACCAAGAGCAGCGATCCTACGGCCTTGCAAGCAGCCGAAATCTCTTGGAAGTTATTTATTGTTCCAAGGACATTTGATTGGTGGGTCAGAGCGACAATCTTGGTCCTGGAATCGATCAACTCGCTCAGCTGGCTGTAATTCAAACGTCCTTCATCGGTTATGCCAAACCAGTGGAGCTCCGCACCAGTACGTCGCGCTAGTTCCTGCCAAGGAATCAAGTTCGCGTGATGCTCCATCTCCGACACCACAATTCGATCGCCAGGTTTTATGTGGAATCGAGATCCGGATTGAGCGTTACCCAGCGAATATGCAACTAGGTTAATACTCTCGGTCGCAGATTTAGTAAAGACGATCTCATCCAGATTGGCGTTAAGGAAATTAGCGACTTTAGCTCGGGCGCCTTCAAAAAGTTCGGTGGCCTCTTCAGCCAATTGATGAGCACCTCGATGCGCAGCCGCGTTATGCCTTAGATAGAACTCCCGCTCTGCATCCAGGACCTGGAGTGGTTTCTGAGATGTTGCACCACTATCGAGATATACCAGTCGGTTCTCGCCACGGATCAACCGATCAAAGATCGGGAAATCCGCTTTGAGCGCTGTAACATCGATAGTTTCTGCCACTTGGTTACGCCTTTACGTACTCGGCGTACCCCTTCTCTTCGAGTCGGTTAGCTAGCTCTGGACCGCCTTCTTCCACGATCTTGCCGCCGGCGAAGACGTGGACGAAATCTGGCTTTATGTAACGGAGAATTCGAGTGTAGTGAGTAATCAACATGATGCCTAGGTTCTGCTCACTCTTCACCCGGTTTACACCTTCCGAGACGATTCGAAGTGCATCGACATCTAGGCCGGAATCCGTCTCGTCCAAGATAGCGATCTTTGGCTTTAGCAATTCCATCTGGAGAATCTCATGGCGCTTCTTCTCGCCACCGGAGAAACCTTCGTTTACATTTCGTTCAGCAAAAGCTGGATCCATAGCTAGTTTGCCCATCGCCTCTTTTACTTCACCTACCCAAGTTCTGACCTTCGGAGCTTCGCCACGGAGCGCAGTGGCAGCAGTTCGCAGGAAGTTAGCGACCGATACTCCAGGAACTTCAACTGGATACTGCATCGCTAGGAATAGCCCGGCCTTCGCTCGCTCGTCGACGCTCATCTCCAAAACATCGGCGCCATCGAGCGTGACTGAACCACTCATGATCGTGTACTTGGGATGACCGGCGATTGAGTAAGCCAGAGTCGATTTTCCTGAACCATTTGGCCCCATGATTGCGTGGACTTCGCCGGAATTGATGGTGAGGTTTACTCCGCGGAGGATCTCAGTCACTCCCGCTTCGGTCTCTACGCCAACCTGTAGATCCTTAATGATTAGTTGTGACATTACCGTCCCTTTTCTGAGATCGTGACGGTATTTCCATCACGGCTTACTTCAAATGTCTCTAGCGCTTCGGTTGCCGGGGGCGTTAAAGCCTCGCCAGTCCGAAGATCGAATTCAGCGCCATGGAGCCAGCACTCGATCTTTTCACCGCTTACTTCACCTTCCGATAAGGAGGCTTCGGCATGGCTGCAGATATCAGCGACGGCAAAGACCTCATCCGCGACTCTGACAACGCAGACATCTCGATCACCCAAAGTGACCTTCGTTGGTTTACCGGAAGCGAGATTCTCGAACTGCAAACGAACTGAAGTCATCTATGCACCGACTTTCGCAAGCTGGGCATCAATCCGTCCCATCAATCTCTCCTCGACTTGCTCGATCCCGATCTTGTTCACAATCTCAGCGAAGAAGCCGCGAGTTACCAAGCGTCGCGCTTCACCAAGTGGGATTCCGCGCGACATCAGATAGAAGAGTTGCTCATCATCGAACCGTCCGGTTGTGCTTGCGTGACCAGCTCCGACAATCTGACCCGTCTCTATCTCAAGATTAGGAACTGAATCGGCGCGTGCCCCATCGGTCAAAAGAAGGTTCTTATTCAACTCATAGGTATCCGTGCCTTCGGCATTGGCTCGGATGAAGACATCGCCGATCCAAACGGTACGAGCCTGAGCACCTGCGAGGATTCCCTTGTAGTTAACTCTGGATTTGCCATTAGGGATTCCATGTTCCACATGAACCCTATGCTCCAAATGCTGACCGTCGGTCGCAAAATAGAGCCCCAAGAGTTCTGCGCTTCCACCTTGATCGCCATATTCGACTGTGGGAAGTAAGCGGACCAATGATCCACCCACAGTTATGGTTATTGAATTGAAGGTCGCGTCCCGTCCGATGATGGCATGATGGCGACCGAGATGGATTGCATCATCGCCCCATTCCTGGAGCGAAATGAAGGTCAGATTCGCGCCCGCCTCAAGATTCAACTCAATCTCTTCGCCAAGAGTGCCACTTCCGGAATTCTCAACCAGGACAGTCGCTTTGCTATGAGCACCTGCAGTG
>JBEGNC010000005.1:0-4734 GCA_041182705.1 Actinomycetota bacterium
AATGGTGTTACCCGTTGTAATCCACCAAAGTCGGCGATAGTCGATGAGCCGCGGCGCGAGATCATCCAGCCAGCGGTCAAGAAGAGTGCAGCCGTCGAGAAACCATGGTTGAGCATGTAGAGCGTCGCTCCAGAATTACCTTGGGTCGTCATCGCGAAGATTCCCATCGTGATGAAACCGAAGTGTGAGATCGAAGTGAATGCAATCAGACCCTTAATATCCTTCTGGCCAATCGCCAAGATTGCACCGTAGATGATGCTGATGACCGAGAGCGTGATGATCATTGGAGTAAAGGTCTTCGCTGCATCTGGGAATAGTTCGACGCAATATCGGATCATTCCGAAGGTTCCAACCTTGTCGAGTACGCCGAGTAGCAGGATCGAAGTTCCTGGGGTCGCAGATTTCGCAGCATCCGGTAACCAAGTGTGGAGCGGCCAGAGCGGCGCCTTGATTGCAAATGCGATGAAGAATCCAAGGAAGAGGAAGTTCTCTGTAGTCGAATCGATCTGGAGCGTAGCTAGCGCCTCGATATCGAAGGTCGCTCCGATCTGATTACCTGAGATCACATATAGGCCGATGATCGAAGCGAGCATCAAAAGCCCGCCAAAGAGGCTATATAGAAGGAATTTCACGGCCGCCGCTTGGCGCTCGCCACTGCCATATCCACCGATCAAGAAGTAGACCGGGACGAGCATCGCCTCGAAGAAGAGATAGAAGAGGAATACATCGGTAGCTGCGAAGACACCGATCATCATCGTCTCAAGGATCAACATCAAGATATAGAAGGTCTTCACGCTAAAGCGGCCACCTTCAGCCTCATGCCAGCCAGCCAGAATCACAATCGGAACCAGGATGGTGGATAGCAAGATGAGAATCAAAGAGATTCCATCTATACCAAGTTGGAAGTTTATTCCGAGTGATGGAATCCAGGCGAACTTCTCGACGAATTGATAACCCGGACGATCAACTTCAAAATCTAGGGCGATCAACACTGATGCGATGAAAGGCAGCAGTGATACTCCAAAAGCCGCTTTCTTGATCTTCTCACTCTGATCATTCTTCAGTGTAGAAATCAGTAACGCGCCTACGATTGGTAGGACCAAAAGCAGCGTCATCGTCATAGCGTCACCACCCAGATCACGGCAAGAAGCGCAAAGGCGCCAATCAGAATCAATAGTGCATAGTTACGAACATAGCCAGTCTGCAACTTCCGAAGTCCACGAGCGCTACCGAGCGCAGTAAGACCTATACCGCGAACTGCGCCATCAATTACTTTGTCATCAGTTGCGAGTAAGGCTTTAGTCAAACTCTTTCCCGGGCGCATAAACATGAATTCATTGGCATCATCTTGTAACAGGTCACGGCGAGCAACCCGCGTGAAGATGCTTACCTCACTTGGTGCTTCGCTAGCTAGTTCACCACGATATTTAGCGAGCGCAATGACAACGCCAATGAGGACAGCACCAACCGCTAGCGCTGAAACGACGATCGGTGGCAAAAGCTCCACATGTTCATGATGATGCTTGTCGACGACTGGCTTTAGCCACTCGACAATCGCCTTGCCGCTGTAGAGCAGATAGCCGGAAGCCACTGAACCAATGGCTAAAACCGCCATCGGAGCCCACATCAGGAAGGGGGATTCGTGTGGATGAGCATCGCTCGCCCAACGCTTATTCCCAGCAAAAGTCATCAACATGACTCTAGTCATATAGAACGCGGTGATGATCGCGCCCAGCAGTGCAGTTGAACCGAAGATGATTCCCTGGACACCACCGGCGTTGAAAGCGGTCTCGATGATCTTGTCTTTGGAGTAGAAACCTGCAAATGGCGGGACGCCGATGATTGCGAGGTAGCCAAGTCCGAATGTGATTGCGGTAATCGGCATGTACCTGGCCAAGCCACCGTAGCGACGCATATTCACTTCATCATTCATGCCATGCATCACCGAACCAGCGCCAAGGAACATACCGGCTTTGAAGAATCCATGGGTTAGTAGATGCATGATTGCAAAGGCATAGCCGGCTGGACCAAAACCAGTTGCCATGATCATGTAGCCGATCTGAGACATTGTCGAAGCAGCTAGCGCTTTCTTGATGTCATCCTTAGCAGTACCAATGATCGCGCCGAATAGGAGAGTGATCGCGCCGATAATCACAACAGCGAGTTGCGCATTTGGCGCGTTATCGAAGATGAAATTCGAACGGGTAATCAGATAGACACCAGCTGTAACCATGGTCGCTGCGTGGATGAGAGCGGAGACTGGAGTCGGACCAGCCATCGCATCGCCTAACCAAGCCTGCAGTGGGAACTGCGCTGACTTTCCAGTAGCTGCGAGCAAGAGCATCAAGCCCATTGCAGTCAATGCGGTCTCACTCGCACCGCCGACCTTCTCTTCGATTCCGGTAAAGGAGACGCTACCGAAGGTCGCAAAGCCAATCATGATTGCGATGGATAGTCCGAAATCGCCGACGCGGTTCATCACGAATGCCTTCTTAGCCGCGGTCGCGTACTCCGGCTTCTGGTTCCAAAATCCAATGAGTAGATAGGAGGCAAGACCAACGCCCTCCCAGCCCACATATAGGCTCAAATATGAGTCCCCGAGGACTAGAAGCAGCATGGCTGCGATGAAGAAGTTGAGATAGGCAAAGAAGCGACGGCGATCTCGATCATGTGACATGTACGCAATCGAATAGATATGAATCAAGGTGCCAACGCCTGTGATCAGAAGGACGAATGAAATCGAGAGTTGGTCGAGAAGTAAGCCGGCATCGACTTCAAAACTTCCCACCGAGATCCAGGTGAAGAGTTTCTGAGTAGCTGCCCGCAGCTCCTCAGAGCGATTGCGCATTGCGAAGAATTCAATAGCGCCAATAGCAAAGGTTGCGCTTGAGATCAGCGTGGCAAAGATATGTCCCCACTTATCAGCTTTCCGGCCGAGAAGCATCAAGAAGGCTGCCGAGAAGAGTGGCAGCGCAATCAGATAAACCAGATTAGTCGAAGTCGTCATTTATCGACTCAACAAACTTGCATCATCTACGGATGCAGATCGGCGGGAACGGTAGATCGTAACGATGATTGCTAGACCCACTACGACTTCGCAAGCAGCGACGACCATAGTGAAGAAAGCAATTACTTGTCCTTCGAGATTACCGTTGATATTGGCAAAGGTCACGAAGGCGAGATTTGCGGCATTGAGCATCAGCTCGATACACATGAAGACAACAATCGAGTTCCGACGGACAATCACACCAACTGCACCAATCGAGAAGAGGAGCGCTGAGAGATACAAGTAATTAGTTGGATTCATTACTTATCGCCCTCCTCATCTAACTTAGGTAGACCCTCAAGTGAATATCGTCGCGTCTCTTGAACATCGCCACGACGAGTCAGGACCGTTGGGACGGAGAGATCAGATGGCGTTCCATCTGGCAGTAGCGCCGGAACATCTACAGCGTTATGCCGAGCGAAGACTCCCGAACCAGGTAGGCCAGCCGCAGTAGCAATCGAGTCGCCCCGGAAACGAGCAACAGAGCGGATTCGCTGGGAAACCCGGGCTTCTGGGCTCTTCTCGGTGTGAGCCAAGACCATTGCGCCCATGGCAGCTGTTATCAGCAATGCAGAGATGACTTCAAAGGCAAAGACATAATCGCGGAAGAGTAAGAATGCGATTGCTTGGACATTTCCTTCGTTATTCGCCTCATCAAGGCCAACCACCGGGCGACCAGTAGATGAGCGTGCGATCAAAGAGGTCAATGTGACGGCAAATGCCAAAGCAGTGAAGATTGCTACCCAACGCAACCCTTTGATGTTCTCAACTAGAGAGTCAGAGGAGTCAACGCCAACCAACATCAAGATGAATAGGAAGAGCATCATCACGGCGCCGGTGTAGACGACGATCTGGACGATTCCAAGGAATGGCGCATCCTGAATCAGATAGAAGACGGCTAAGGCAATCATCACAAATGCGAGCAGAATCGCAGAGTGAACCGCTTTCTTCACCAAGAGCATCCCTAATGAAGCTAGAACGGTCAACGGCGCAAGCGTCCAGAAGATTATGGATTCGCCGGTCACTTATTCACCTCTTGCGAAGGATGTGCCTCTTTGATCTCGCCTCGATAGTAATTGTGATGATCGGCTCCTGGATACATCGGATGTGGTGGCATCAACATTCCATCGCGTAGCGGTGCCAGGAGATCTTCCTTCTCCCAGATTAACTTCTCGCGCTTGTCATCAGCGATCTCATATTCATTGGTCATGGTCAGTGCTCGAGTCGGACAAGCCTCAATACAAAGGCCACAGAAGATGCAGCGAAGATAATTGATCTGATAAACCTTGGCATGGCGCTCGCCAGGAGATACCTGATTAATCTCACTGTTGTTCTCGCCTTCGACATATATTGCATCAGCTGGGCAGGCCCAAGCACAAAGTTCGCAACCGATGCACTTCTCTAATCCATCTTCATATCGATTGAGTTGGTGGCGGCCGTGGAATCTAGGTTGAACTTCCGGCTTAACTTCTGGGTACTCAATAGTCAGCGGTTTCTTAAACATCGTCGAGAACGTGACCCAGAAACCCCTCAATTGCTTGAAGAATGAGGCTGGTTCTTGTCCGGTAGCGGGAACGCTCTCGGCTGCAGCCTTCTCGATCGCATCAGAGCGCTTAGGCTGTAATTCAAACTCGCTCACTCTTCGACCTCCTTACGACTTGGTAGGGCGGGGATTGGGAATGAAGGTG
>JBEGNC010000006.1:0-9951 GCA_041182705.1 Actinomycetota bacterium
GTTATATCACTAGTGATCCACTCGATGATCTCATCAGAGATTCCCTTGGAGCGTAGTTCGCCGATAATTATTCGACGAGAGATCTTCTTCGTTCGCTGCCGTGATTCGCTCCAATAGCGAGCAAATTCATAATCATTGACAAAGCCAAGTTCAGTCAGTCGAATGAGAACGGCATTGGCCACCTCTTCTGGCGTTCCCCGTTTCTTGAGAAGAGAGAAGAGCTCTCCCCTACTCTTCGCCCGTCGACTTAGCGCGGAAAGCGCAATAGTCTGAGCTACTGAGTAGGGGTCGCTCTCAACCTCTTCTATAAGTTCGTTAGAACTCGACATCAGCAGCAGCTTCATCGATTGCAGCTACTAGAGCTGGATCGATTTCTGCGCTCGCATAATGTGCGCGGATCTTGCTCTCAATCTCATTGGCAAGATCAGGGTTATCAATGAGGAACTGACGTGAGTTCTCCTTGCCCTGCCCAAGTTGATCGCTCTCGTAGGTGAACCAGGCGCCGGTCTTCTTTACGATGCCCAGGTCAACGCCGAGATCCAAGAGGCTACCTTCACGGGAGATTCCGACTCCGTAGAGGATGTCGAACTCTGCCTGCTTGAATGGGGGCGCCATCTTGTTCTTCACAACTTTGACGCGAGTGCGATTTCCAACGGCTTCTTGACCATCTTTCAAGGTCTCGATTCTTCGGATATCCATACGGACTGAGGCGTAGAACTTAAGCGCCTTTCCACCGGTCGTAGTCTCTGGCGAACCGAAGAAGACTCCGATCTTGTCGCGGAGCTGATTGATGAAGATTGCAGTTGTCTTCGATTGGCTCAATGCGCCAGTTATCTTTCGAAGCGCTTGCGACATCAACCGAGCTTGCAGACCCATATGGGAGTCGCCCATCTCACCTTCGATTTCAGCTCTTGGGACAAGCGCTGCTACGGAGTCGACGACAATCAGATCTAGAGCGCCAGATCTAACCAACATATCTGCGATCTCAAGAGCTTGCTCTCCAGTATCTGGTTGTGAGACTAGGAGCGCATCAATATCAACGCCTAACTTCTTCGCGTACTCCGCATCGAATGCATGCTCTGCATCGATAAAGGCTGCAATGCCGCCAGCTCGCTGGGCATTTGCAATCGCATGAAGTGTGAGCGTGGTCTTTCCAGAGGATTCCGGTCCGAAAATCTCAATAACGCGACCTCTTGGGAGGCCGCCGATTCCAAGTGCGACATCTAGCGCGATGGAGCCGGTCGGAATAACTTCAATCGGAGTAGCGCTCCGCTCGCTCATCTTGATTACTGAACCCTTACCAAACTGACGCTCGATCTGGGCAAGCGCGGTATCTAGGGCCTTCTGCTTCTCAGCAGTGGGTTTGGGTTCGGATGGATCTTTGGCAGCTTTCGCCATCATCTTGCCTTTCTCTTGATCGTAAGTTGGTCCAGAAGGTACGGATGACCACCGACGGCCCCGTCGAAACGTGGGCGGAAGTGTGGAACCGCTCTGGTTGGGCATAACGGCTCGCCGCCGTCATTAAGGAGAATTCTACCGAACATTTGTTCTAATGACTTTTCGACACGCGCGCCGCCCAGGGCCGTCCGGCGGGCTCGACTAGCCGGCTCGACTAGCCGGCTCGACTAGCGGAGTTCGCTTCTCACATCAGGATTGTGTTTCAGGACCGCCCGCCAGATATCGCTAGCCTCCATACCCATGGCCAGGGCCTGATCGATGGTCTGGCCACCTAGCTCGGCCAAGACGATGTCCTTTGAATACGAGGGAGCCCAATCAACTCCAAAATGCTCGGCTAATCTCCTGCGAAGTTCGGTGATTCGCATCTAGAGGATCTCTGCAATCCGCCTTGCTTGCTCACGAGAATGCTCATCGGAAAGTGGCGCGGTGACCTGCCCCAAAAGCCAGCGTAGAACCAATCCGACGCCAACGACATCAGTTGCGAAGATCTTGGAGAGTTGGGCATATATATCTTCCCAGACTCGATGATCCCGAGCCGTCAAAGCGGCTGCCATCAAATCGCCATCGCTTTCGATTACGCGACGCAATCCATCGTGACCTGAGATCTCGCGGGAGATCATGTAGAGCGCATCGGATCTAGATGGCGCAACTAACGCAATAGTCGAAATCCGTTCGATCTCCGTTTCGACTAGACCGATAAAAACCTCATGTTTATCGCGGAAATGATTGTAAAGAGAGGCTCTGGAAACTTGAGCCCGGTCAGCGATTTCGATCATATTCGTACCTGATATACCGCTTTCGCTCAACAACAAGCGAGCCGCCTCCATAATCGCACCGCGAGTGCGACGATGAATCGTGGATTGATGTTGGTAAGTTGAACGGGCGCTGTTTGCGGTCACAGCCAGAACCTTACGCGGCGTTTGTGTCTACGACTGTAAGTACCGGGGATTCGTGAAGCTTTATTTGAGTCGCAACTTCAGCGAGTACTGTGGCTAACGAGATATTTAGAGCGGTACAGATCGAATTCAATAGCTCTGAGGATGCTTCCTTCTGGCCTCGCTCGACCTCTGAGAGGTAACCCAGGGATACGCGAGCCCCTTTCGCCACATCGCGGAGCGTCCGCTCCTGAGCGACTCGAGCAGTACGGAGCGCCTGCCCGATATGGGTACGCATCAAGACCACCAGGCTCCCCTTTCTCAGCGCGAATAAGTAATGGCTACTAGCCCCTAAGGATACGCGCGAAGGCTGCCAATGCGCTTTCTACCGCGCCGGAGCGGACCGAGCCTCGCTCTCCGGGGAGTTCCAAATAGAGATTCTCGCGTCGACCCGGGCCGTGGAATGCAACCCAGATCGAGCCAGACTTAACTCCTTTCGATGGGCCAGGACCTGCTACTCCAGTCGTCGCAATGGCCCAATCGGCGCCAAATCTCCGAGCCGCCCCGATAGCCATCGCCTCAGCAACCTCCTCGGAATAGACGCCCTTCTCAGCAATCAATTCAGCTGAGACATCTAGATCGCGCACCTTACTGGTCTCTGAGTATGCGACTACCCCACCGCGGAAACAATGTGAAGCTCCTTCAGCCTCAGTTATTGCGCTGGCGAGCCCACCTCCAGTAACCGATTCTGCGACTGCGAGAGTCTGGTTACGAGCTCTCAATAATTCGACGATCTCAATTGCTAATTTCATTTTCGCAGAGCGCTCCGGAAATATTGATATCCAGTCCAGAGCGTTAACGAGATAGCAACTCCCAAGAGGATATCGCGAGGTAGGAAGAGATAATCCGGAAGTGGAAGTATGTAGAAACCAACCGCAAAGTTCTGGGTCAGCGCCTTTATCTTGCCACCTTTACTTGCAGAGATTACCTCTCGCTTAATGACAGCAAATCTAAGAATGGTCACACCTATCTCACGCACCAAGATGAGAATGGTGACCCACCATGGCAACTTCTCCAATATGGAGAGTCCAATCAGCGCCGTTGCAATGAGCGCCTTATCTGCAATCGGATCAAGGATTGCGCCAAAGTTAGAAATCTGATTGCGACTGCGAGCAATTCTTCCATCCAGGACATCGGTCATTCCAACAATAAAGAATGAAGTCCAAGAGATCACCTGCCAAGTCGGATTATCGCCACCATCGACGAAGAGCGTCCAGGCGCAGAAAGGAAGGGCGAGGATTCGGAAGACCGTGAGGATATTCGGCAAGGTCATAGTGGCTGCGCCACCAAATCAGCTCCCGCTACATCGCTGACAATCGCATCCACATATTGTCCGATTCGATTTGAAGCGCCCCTTCCAGTAAGGAAGGTCGTTGAATCCACCTCAGGGCCCTGATGATCGGCGCGACCCTCCATGGTCGCGTCATCCTCGATCAGGACGCAGATTCGCTCGCCAATCCGCTCCGCAGCTCGCTGATAAACCAACTCTTCGGTGATTCGGCGGAGGGATTCGGTTCGCTCAGCTATCAATTCAGTCGGCAACTTGCCCGCCAAGGTCGCGGCTTCGGTCTTATCCTCATCTGAATACGGGAAGATTCCAATCGCATCTAATCGGGCACTGGCCAGAAAATCCACCAACTCCTGATACTCACCCTCGGTCTCGCCTGGGAAACCCACGATGAAATTGGAGCGAATACCAGCCTCTGGGTTTAACGCCCGAATCTGCGAGAGTAAATGTAAGAACTTCTCACTATCGCCAAACCGTCGCATCCTTCGCAATAACGAACCAGACGAATGTTGGAAAGAGATATCGAAATAGGGAACGACTTTCTCGGTTGCGACCATCGCCTGTAGAAGCGAAGGGCGAATCTCGGCTGGTTGGAGATATGACAGGCGGATACGCTCGACGCCATCAATCTTCGCGAGATCTGGCAACAGCGCCTCTAGGATTCGTAAGTCTCCGAGGTCCTTTCCATATGAAGTGGTGTTCTCACTTACCAGGAATAGTTCACTCACTCCATTTGCTGCTAGCCACTTCGCTTCATCAATGATTTCCGTCGGGCGTCGTGAAACGAATGCGCCGCGGAACTGTGGAATGGCGCAGAAGGTACATCTGCGATCACAGCCCGATGCGATCTTTAGCGGCGCTAACGGTGAATTCCCAAGTCTCTTCCGGGCGAAACCACCCTGCCCCATCTTCACTTTTACTTCTTGACGCTCCACCGGAGCAATCGGAATCAGACTCCTCCGATCCTTCGGTTGGTGAACCTCTCGTTTCTCACCGGCAAGGATGGCCTGGAGTCGCTGGGAGATATCTTGATAATCATCGAAGCCCAATACGGCATCGGCTTCCGGCAGCGCTTCCGCCAATTCTTTGCCATACCGCTCAGCCATACATCCCACCGCCACCACCGCTCGGACTGTCCCATCGCCCTTGAGGGAGTGAGCCTCTAACAGCGCATCAACGGAGTCCTTCTTGGCAGATTCGATAAAGCCACAAGTGTTAACGACTGCGATATCTGCGCTCTCTACATCCGTGACTAGATTCCAGCCATCAGCTGCAAGGCGGCCGGCCAACTCCTCGGAGTCGACCTCATTGCGCGCGCAGCCTAGAGTTACTAAAGCGACATTCCTAAGTTTCTCACTCGGCTTGGACACTCCGAGATTCTACCGAGATAAGAATTTAACCCTGTGAACTGAGGGCTTGCGGCCCGAATTCAAGGCGAACAACCTCACCAACTCGCCCAGTTACCCCTAAATCTTCACCATTTACGATTAATTGGATCGCGCCAGCGTTACCGATCACCAAATATAGAAGCTGGTTATCAGTGAAGACTCGTTCCTCGCCTTGCCGTAGCCGCCCGCTAAATCGAGTGCTTCCCGTGCTGTCGTTGACAGCCACCCACGAGAGTCCGTTTACCGCTCGCACTACGACTTCTACCCCATCACGCTTCTGTGCAACTGGAGCATTCTCATCAGATTCATTCTGAGTAATCTCTCGAGTATTGCCACTATTTGAATTCCCATTTAAAAGGGCAATTCCAAATACGCCAAGTACCGCGATGCCGGCTACAACTCCAGTCAATGATTTCCAACTCACCGGTTTCTTCATTGGACGATTCGGTGCTGCATTGTTGTCATTCAACAGTTCGCGAATCGATTTATTTAGTGGAATAGTCTGGGTATCGAATTTAGCGAGGATCGAATCCGGTGATACGCCACAGATGCGAGCGATAGTTCGGATATGTCCGCGAGCATAAGCCGCGCCACCTGAGGTATTGAAATTATCTTTCTCTAGATCTTCAATCACGCTCTCGGGTATGCGAGTACGCGAAGCTAATTCCGCAGTACTAAATCCTGCGGTCTTTCTTACTTCGCGGAGCGATGAGCCGACGGACATGGATACCTCGCCTGATTGGGAGGGAAATTTTACCTGGATGAGAAATGATGTAACAAGCCCGAGCGGAGAATTAACCCCTGGATATCACCCGCGAATGACTTCCAAGACTGATTCGAGGTCATCTGGCTTAACCAGGACGGTACGTGCCTTAGAGCCTTCTGAGGGTCCGACGATTCCCCTGCTCTCCATCAGATCCATAAGGCGACCTGCTTTAGCAAAGCCAATTCGTAACTTTCGCTGGAGCATTGAAGTAGAGCCAAATTGGGTAGACACAACAAGTTCGATTGCCTGTATCAGTAAATCTAGATCATCGCCGATTTCGTCATCGCTAGTTCGAGTTGTCGTAACTGGACGGAGAATGTCTTCACGATAAGTCGGTTTGAGTTGGGATTTAACGTGAGAGACAACTGATTCGATCTCCCGCTCTGATACATATGCTCCCTGGATTCGAATCGGCTTGCTGGCGCCCATCGGCAGGAATAGACCATCACCTTGACCAACCAATTTTTCTGCACCTGGCGAATCAAGGATTACTCGAGAATCTGCTAGCGATGATGTGGCAAATGAGAGTCGAGAGGGTACGTTCGCTTTGATCAAACCTGTGACGATATCAACGCTTGGGCGCTGCGTTGCGATCACCAGGTGTATTCCCGCAGCTCTGGCTAATTGCGTGATTCGGACGATGCAATCTTCAACATCGCGAGCGGCAACCATCATCAGATCGGCTAACTCATCGATAACTATCAGCAGATAGGGATATGGCTCGAGTGAACCTGAGCTATCCGGCGCTGGCGTGACCTTTCCAGCCCTTACCGCCTTGTTGAAGTCATCCACATGCCTGAATCCGTAAGTCGAGAGATCGTCATAGCGCATCTCCATCTCGCGGACAACCCAGGCCAATGCGTCGGCAGCTTTCTTAGGATTGGTGATTATCGGCGCAATCAAATGTGGAATTCCATCATAAGCATTCAATTCGACTCGTTTTGGATCAATCAATATCAACCGAACATCGTTTGGCGTAGCTCGCATCAAGATCGATGTAACTAGAGAATTTATCATCGAAGATTTTCCAGCTCCTGTTGCGCCTGCTACAAGTAGATGTGGCATCTTCGCCAGGTTTGCGCAGATGAAATTACCCTCAACATCCTTGCCTAGCGCGACCACCATCGGATGATGATCATTTCCAGCCACGCTGGATTTAAGGACATCGCCGAGGGATACGATCTCGCGATCAGTATTCGGAATCTCGATTCCAACGGCAGATTTACCTGGTATCGGGGAGAGAATTCGGACATCACCACTAGCAACGGCGTATGCGATGTTCTTGGAGAGAGCGGTGATTGCTTCGACTTTGACACCGGAACCGAGCTCGACTTCGTAGCGAGTAACCGTCGGACCGCGCATGAATCCAGTTACCTCGCAATCAATCTCAAATTGAGCGAAAAGTTCGGTGAGCGCTTGCACGACCTGTTCATTTGCCTTGCTCTTGCCCTTGCTTGGCGGGCTTGATCTGAGTAGCTCCATATCGGGAAGGAGATAGGGGTCGTTCGGTGTTAGCACCAATTGCACTGGACGAGCAGGTTTCGAACTCTTGACCTCCTCCTTTGGAATCTCGACGGTGAACTCTTCATCAAAACTCTCCTCGTCGAGCTCTTCCTCTTCTGGTTGGTTGACGAATTCTTGGACCAGCGGCGTCTCGAATGGCGGAGTGTCTGCTATCTCGAATTCCTCACTTCGCCGTTCCTTGCGATCTTCAATCGCATCACTGACTTTCGTCTTCGCTCCAGAGAAAAGTCCGCGCAGCATCTCGAAAACTCGGGCAAATGGCGTCGCTGTAATAACTAGAACGCTAAATAACAAAGTCAGAATCAGAATCGGAAGTGCCAAGATATCTGTGACAAGCGCTACAAGCGGCGTGGATACGGCATATCCAATCCAACCGCCACCTTCGCGCATCGCCGTTGCCCCAGTATTTATCGAACTGGGATTTACGATATGGACGATTCCAGTTGAACTGAGGATAAGCAAAAGTGAGCCAATCGTTATCCGGCCCGTCGCCGATTTCTCTTGGGGTTCACGGAACAATCGAATAGCGAAATATCCAAATAAGAGCGGGGTGAGGATCGCAATACGCCCGACCGCTCCGAAGAAGAAGGCATAGGCAGCCCTGCCAAATGCGTTATCGAGATTCCACCAAGTTGTCGCTGCGGCGATGAGAGCGACGACAAGAAGCAATAAAGCGAAACCATCCCGTTGGTGCTCCGGATCCAGATCCTTGGCACCGCGCGTCACAAATCGAACGGCGCCGCCGAGGATCTTTGCCAACCCGCGCCAAATCGACCCAATGATTCGAGAGAGGATCCCGACCGGGTTCGATTTTTCAGGAGACTTCTTTGCCACAACGAAAAATCGTATGCGACGGAAAATTCTTGAACTGTTAGGCGCGCCGTCAGACTTCTATTACCACTGGGACGATCATCGGCTTTCTTCGATGTTCGCCACCTACCCAACTTCCGACAGTTCGCCGAACGACTTGCGATAGTTGGTGCGTTCCGTTTATGCCACTTGCTACGGCCCCAGCAAGTGCGCCTTCGATTCGTCCGCGCACCTCATCGAAGAGCGCATCGTCTTCCACGAAACCGCGCGCGTGGATATCTGGCCCGGCGACGATCTTGCCGGTCTGGGAATCAATCACAACTATCACCGAGATGAAACCTTCTTCTCCAAGAATCAATCGGTCCTTCAAGGAACTTTCAGTTATGTCACCAATGCTCTGACCATCCACATAAACATAACCACAGGGCACAGCTCCAACTATCTCTGCGCTCCCCTTGGCGAGATCTACAACAACACCATTCTCGGCAATCACCACATTATTTCGGCGAACCCCAGTTGCAATCGCGAGTTCACCATTTGCTCGTAGGTGGCGCCACTCACCGTGAACCGGCATGACATTCTTAGGCTTTACAACGTTGTAGCAATACAACAATTCACCGGCTGCGGCGTGTCCAGAGACATGTACTAAGGCATTCCCCTTATGGACCACATGTGCCCCGAACCTCGTCAATTCGTTTATGACCCGGTAGACCGAGCTCTCGTTTCCCGGGATGAGTGATGATGCCAAGATCACCGTATCTCCCGAACCGACTTTGATCCGATGATCTCCATTTGCCATCCGAGAGAGGGCAGCTAGCGGTTCACCTTGCGAACCGGTGCAGATCAAGACGATATCGTCACCATGATCTTCGATCTCATCTTCACTTATCAGAGTATTGGGTGGGATGTGAAGATAGCCGAGTTGAGACGCCAACGTCATATTTCGCGCCATGCTCCGTCCGATGAATGCAATCTTCTTCCCATGGGTGAATGCCAGATCTATGACCTGCTGTACGCGATGAACATGAGATGCGAAAGATGCGACTATGACTCTCCGTTTGGTCTTTGCGATGACTCGATCTAATACCGGCATGATCTCGCGCTCTGAAGTGGTGAAGCCCGGGATGTCAGCATTGGTGGAATCAACCATGAAGAGATCGACGCCTTCTAAGCCAAGTGCGGCAAAGCGATTGAGGTCAGTAGTCCGGCCATCAAGCGGTAGTTGGTCCATCTTGAAATCTCCGGTGTGAAGAACCGTGCCGGCTCCTGTTCGGATCACGACAGCAAGCGCATCGGGAATAGAGTGATTGACGGCGACGAATTCGAGTTCGAAGTTATCGACCTTCCGCCGCTGACCTTCCCTTACTTCGATTGTGATCGGATTTATCCGATGATCCCGCAACTTTCCCTTGGCGAAGGCAAGCGTGAGTTGTGATCCGATAACCGGAATATCGGCGCGTTCCCGCAATAGATATCCAAGGGCGCTGATGTGATCCTCATGTCCATGAGTCAGGAATACCGCCCGGATATCAGATAGCCGATCTCGAATATAGGTGAAATCTGGCAGGATCAAATCCACGCCTGGTTGGTTCTCACTCGGGAATAAGACGCCACAATCGACTACTAAGAGATCGCCTTCGTATTCGAAGACCGTCATGTTCCGCCCGATTTCACCGAGGCCGCCAAGCGCGACGATGCGCAGAGTTTTAGCAGCTAGTTTTGGGGGCAGCCCGAGTTCGGGATGCGGATGATTCATTAGTTGAGTTTCACTCCACCTAGTTG
>JBEGNC010000007.1:0-6682 GCA_041182705.1 Actinomycetota bacterium
CCTTCCAAAAGCTCTTACTGAGTTGAACTCTGCCGGTGTCAAGCTTCATTGCGATGATCATTCGCTTGAAATAGCGAAATCAATCGGAATCGAGGCCCAACTTGCCGTTGAGTCGAACTGGCGCACAGAATACGGGTGGAGATGAATGTAAGAGTCGTTGATGATGTTGATAGCGCTATGGCTCATATTCTTAAGTACGGAACGAATCACACTGAAGCGATAGTCACCGAGTCGGAAGTAACTGCTAATCGATTCATTGCGCTATCGGATTGCGCGGCCGTCATGGTCAATGCTTCAACTCGGTTCACCGATGGTGAGGAGATGGGTTTTGGTGCGGAGATCGGCATTTCCAACCAGAAACTCCATGCTCGAGGGCCGATGGGCTTGGAGCAGATGACAACCACAACCTGGATAGTCAGAGGTGAGGGCCAGATCCGAAAGTGATTCGCGCTCGGCGCGGGGCTCTCGGTAAGGTGGGTTCATGTCCAAGATTTCTCGTGAAGATGTAGCTAATCTGGCGAAGCTCGCCCGAATCGATATGAACGATTCGGAATTGGATCATCTTGCGAGTGAACTCTCCGTGATCCTGGATGCAGTAGCTCGAGTTCAAGAGGTCGCTGGCGAGGATGTTCCGGCAACATCCCATCCGCTCCCGCTTACCAATGTCTTCAGGCCGGATGCCAATCGTCCAAGTTTGTTACCTGAAGAGGCCTTGTACGGAGCGCCTGCGCAAGAGGAGCAGCGATTCAAAGTCCCACAGATTCTGGGTGAAGAGTGATGCTAGAAGAATCTGCAGTAAGGATGTCAGCTGCACTTGAAGCCGGCGAGATTACTGCTGTCGAATTAACGCAACAGCATCTAAATCGAATTGCCGAAGTAGAAAGCGATGTCCATGCTTTCCTATTTGTAGATAGTGACGGCGCACTCGCGCAAGCGAAATCAGTCGATGAAGCTCGGAAAAGTGGAAAGAAACTCTCGCCACTTGCGGGAGTACCCCTTGCATTGAAAGATGTAATGGTTCAGAAAGGCGTTCCAACAACCTGTGGCTCGAAGATGCTTGAAGGCTGGCGACCACCGTATGACGCAACACTAGTTGCGAAGTTGAAGGATGCTGGAGTAGTGATTCTCGGCAAGACAAATATGGATGAGTTCGCAATGGGATCGTCCACTGAGAATTCCGCCTACGGCCCCACTAGAAATCCTTGGGATCTATCGCGCATTCCAGGCGGCTCTGGTGGCGGTTCTTCGGCGGCGCTCGCAGCTTTTGAGGCGCCGCTTGCGATTGGAACTGATACCGGCGGCTCTATCCGCCAACCTGCGGCGGTCACGGGTACAGTCGGAGTGAAGCCAACGTATGGTGCAGTATCTCGTTATGGCTTAGTTGCATTCTCCTCTTCGCTTGATCAAGCCGGACCTTGTGCTCGAACAGTCTTGGATACGGCCTATCTACATGAGGTTATTGCAGGCTACGACCCGATGGATTCGACATCCATAAATGCGCCGGTGCCACCTGTAGTCGCGGCTGCCAAGAGCGGTGATGTAAAGGGAATGAAGATCGGAGTCATCAAAGAGCTGCAGGGTGATGGATATCAGCCCGGGGTATTGAAAAGATTCGAAGAATCCCTTGAGGAATTAGCGAAACTAGGCGCTGAGATTGTTGAAGTCTCCTGTAAGTATTTTGATTATGCACTCGCCGCCTATTACTTGATTGCACCTAGCGAATGTTCTTCGAATCTCGCTCGCTTCGATGCGATGCGCTATGGAATGCGTACCGGTGGTGGCTCCGCAGAAGAAGTTATGAATGCGACTCGACAAGCAGGATTTGGCAAAGAAGTGAAGCGACGAATCATCCTTGGTACATATGCCCTATCAAGTGGCTACTACGATGCATATTACGGAAGTGCACAGAAGGTCAGAACCTTGATTCTCCGAGATTTCGAAAATGCATTTGCTAAAGCTGATGTCTTGGTCTCGCCTACGGCACCAACAACCGCATTTAAGATTGGCGAAAAAGCAAATGATCCGATTGCCATGTATCTAAATGATATTGCGACCATTCCGACAAACCTCGCTGGTGTATGTGGCATGTCAGTTCCATCCGGACTGGCTGAAGAGGATGGACTTCCTGCTGGATTCCAGATTATGGCTGGCGCAATGCAAGATGACCGCCTTTATCGAGTAGGCGCAGCTTTGGAGCAGGCGCTATTGACCAAATGGGGAAAGCCGATTCTTGCGAATGCACCTGCGCTAGGCGGCAAGTGATGGCTCTTACCTACGATTCCGTGATTTCAAAGTACGACCCGGTCATGGGGCTGGAAGTCCATGTCGAACTAAATACAAAGTCGAAGATGTTCTGTGGCTGTACGACAACCTTCGGTGAGGCTCCAAACACCCAGACTTGCCCGGTATGTCTAGGACTTCCAGGTGCGTTACCGGTCGTGAATGGAAAGGCCATCGAGTCCACGATCGCTATTGGCCTGGCCCTGAATTGCTCGATTGCTCCTTATTCCCGTTTTGCTCGTAAGAATTACTTCTATCCCGATATGCCAAAGAACTTCCAGACTTCGCAGTATGACGAACCAATCTGTTTCAACGGTTACCTCGATGTAAATGTAGAGACGGATGAGGGAGTAAAGGAATATCGAATCGAGATTGAACGAGTTCATATGGAGGAGGACACTGGAAAGTCCCTGCATATGGGCGGCGCTACTGGACGCATCCATGGCGCTGAATACTCGCTATTGGATTACAACCGAGCCGGAATTCCGTTAATCGAAATTGTCACGAAACCAATCATCGGAACTGGAAAGTACGCTCCACAGGTTGCGCGCGCCTACGTCGCGGAACTGCGTGACATTTTGCGCGGTCTTGGAGTAAGCGATGTGAAGATGGAGCAGGGCTCTCTTCGCTGTGATGCGAATGTTTCACTTCGCGTTATCGGAGCAGAGAAGTTTGGAACTAGAAGTGAGACTAAGAATGTTAATTCGCTTCGCAGTATCGAACGTGCCGTTAGAAGTGAGATGATTCGTCACGCCGAATTACTTGATAAAGGTGAACGAGTCATCCAGGAAACTCGTCACTTTCATGAGAACACCGGGGAGACCACTCCCGGTAGATCGAAAGAGCAGGCCGAGGATTATCGATACTTCCCTGAGCCAGATCTAGTACCAATCACGCCGGCACCAGATTGGATTGAAGCAATCCGCAAATCGCTTCCAGAGCGACCTTCGGTTCGGCGTAAGCGGTTACAGGAGATTTGGCAGGTACCCGATAAAGAGATGGCAGCGATGATTAACGCCGATGTCCTCGACCTTGTTGAAGCAACTGTAAATCTGAATTCCGATCCAACTAAGGCGCGAAGTTGGTGGCTTGGCGAGATTGCTCGAATTGCCAATGAGCGCGAAGTCGGCGCCAGCGAACTACCCATTACGCCAGCTGATGTCGCTGAATTGGTTGGCCTGGTAAATAGCGGTGAATTGACCGATAAGTTGGCGCGCCAGGTGGTTGAAGCGATTATTAATGGTGAAGGTCGGCCGCGAGAGATCATTGAGGCGAAGGGAATTCGAGTTGTCTCTGATGACTCAGCGTTGATGGCAGCAATCGAGAAGGCGATTGCTGCGCAGCCGGATGTCGCTGAGAAGGTAAGAGGTGGGCACATTCCAGCGGCGGGTGCGCTGATTGGCGCTGTCATGAAAGAAACCAAAGGCCAGGCCGATGCCGCTAAAGTTAGGGAACTACTTCTCAAACACTTAGGACAAGCATGACGAATCCGATGAAGCCACGCTCACATATGGTGACTGATGGATTGGAGCGGGCGCCAGCTCGCGGAATGTTGCGCGCTGTTGGTATGACTGATGCGGATTGGAATAAGCCGCAGATTGGTATCGCGTCATCATGGAATGAGATCACTCCATGCAACCTCTCTCTGGATCGGCTTGCCAAGGCTTCAAAGCAAGGAGTTATCGAAGCCGGTGGATTCCCGATGCAATTCGGCACAATCTCCGTTTCTGATGGCATCTCCATGGGCCATGAGGGGATGCATTTCTCTTTAGTCTCACGCGAAGTAATCGCGGACTCTGTCGAAACTGTCATGGAGGCAGAACGACTTGATGGCATGGTCACATTCGCCGGCTGCGATAAGTCACTGCCTGGAATGATGATGGCTGCAGCTCGATTGAATGTCTCGAGCGTCTTTGTTTATGCAGGCTCGATTCTTCCGGGGCGAGTAGATGGCCGTGATGTAACCATCATTGATGCCTTCGAAGCAGTTGGTGCATGTGCACGTGGCCTTATTTCGCAGGAAGAAGTGGAGAAGATCGAGCGTGCAATCTGCCCAGGAGAAGGCGCATGCGGCGGTATGTACACAGCCAATTCCATGGCCGCCATCGGTGAGGCGATTGGGCTATCCCTACCAGGTTCGGCGGCGCCACCAGCAGTCGATCGCCGTCGCGACACATACGCGATTGCATCAGGTGCAGCAGTAGTAAATTTGATTCGGCAAGGAATCAAGACTCGTGACATATTGACGAAGCAAGCCTTTGAGAACGCAATCACTATTCTGATGGCTTTAGGCGGCTCAACAAATGCAGTTCTCCATCTCTTGGCAATCGCACATGAAGCTCGGGTTGATCTGACACTTGATGATTTCCATAGAGTTGGCGCAAAGGTTCCACTCCTTGGTGACCTAAAACCTTTCGGCAGGTTCGTCATGAGCGACGTCGATAAGGTGGGAGGAATCCCAGTGGTGCTAAAGGCGCTCCTCGATGCTGGGCTGATTCATGGCGATTGCTTGACCGTTACAGGTAAGACTATGGCGGAGAACCTTTCGGAGATTAGGCCACCAGATCCCGATGGTGAGATTCTTAAAGCGATTGCAACGCCTATGGGAACTAGCGGTGGAATCACAATCCTTGGTGGTTCATTGGCTCCTGATGGCGCAGTTACAAAGAATGCTGGTGTTGGCGTCCAAGAGTTTGAAGGCCCAGCCCGAGTATTTGATCGTGAACAAGCAGCGATGGCTGCTTTGGAGGATGGAACTATCCAAGCTGGTGACGTTGTTGTCATCCGCTATGAAGGACCGAAGGGCGGTCCGGGAATGCGCGAGATGTTGATGATCACTGGTGCAATCAAAGGCGCGGGTTTAGGTAAATCAGTCTTACTTCTTACCGATGGCAGATTCTCCGGCGGAACTACTGGGTTGAGTGTTGGTCATATCGCTCCCGAAGCTGTCGATGGCGGTCCCATTGCTCTGATTAAGGATGGCGATTTAATTCGGATCGATATCAAGACGCGAAAACTTGATCTTTTGGTTTCAGAGAACGAATTGGCCGAGCGAAGGAAGAGTTTCCAGCCGCTGCCTCCAAGATATGAATATGGGGTTCTCGGAAAGTATGTGAAATTAGTGGGTTCGGCGTCCCGCGGTGCGGTCTGCGACTAGTTTCACATCCTGAGATAGCCGTCTCAGGGGTTGACTACCCATATTTCTAACCGGGATACTTCTGCCATGACAACGAACGCCTTCTCTGTATCAGTGGTGGTGATTCGTTGCGCGTGATCTAAAAAAAGATCACGCGCACCCTCAGGAAACGGAGGGTTTTTGCATTAATGGGCCTAGAAGTTGGAAAGGAGTAGAAGATGAGCCAAGAGTTGACGGGAGCGCAATCACTCGTGCGAGCGCTTGAACACGCAGGCGTAGATGTCATGTTCGGTATTCCTGGTGGCGCGATTCTTCCGGCTTACGATCCAATCTACGACTCGAAGATCCGTCACATCTTGGTGCGGCACGAACAAGGCGCGGGTCATGCAGCAACCGGTTACGCACAAGTTACTGGCCGGGCTGGCGTTTGTATTGCGACATCAGGTCCAGGAGCGACTAATTTGGTCACGCCATTGGCAGATGCCCACATGGATTCCGTGCCCGTAGTTGCAATCACTGGACAAGTTCCAGCACCTGCGATTGGAACCGACGCATTCCAGGAAGCAGATATTCGTGGCATAACCATGCCGGTCACAAAACACAATTATCTGATTACCGATCCGAAAGATATTCCGCGAGCGATTGCTGAGGCTTTCTATATCGCTAACTCTGGTAGACCGGGTCCGGTTCTTGTAGACATCGCCAAAGATGCGCTACAGAAGATGACGACTTTCGATTATCCAAAGCGAGCAGAATTGCGAGGCTATCGACCACAGACTGAGCCGAATCTGCAATCAATCCGTGATGCTGCTGCGTTGATCGCGCAGTCGGTTAAGCCAGTTTTATATGTGGGCGGCGGTGTAATCAAGGCCAACGCAGCCAAGGAACTTCTTCGATTAGCCGAATTGATCGGAGCGCCGGTTGTAACGACGCTAATGGGAAGAGGTGCGTTTCCGGACAGCCACCCTCAGCATCTAGGTATGCCTGGAATGCATGGCACAGTTGCGGCCGTTACCGCGCTTCAAAAAGCTGATCTATTGATAACTCTAGGCGCACGATTCGATGATCGAGTCACTGGAAAACTAAGCACTTTCGCGGTGAATGCCAAGGTAATCCATGCGGATATCGATCCAGCAGAGATCGGCAAGAACCGATATGCCGATGTGCCAATCATCGGAGATTTGAAGCCGACCATGGCAGCTTTAGCGCCGGCGTTAGAGGCAGAGTTCAAAAAGAGTCAGCCGGATCTGACGACCTGGTGGCGTC
>JBEGNC010000008.1:0-5174 GCA_041182705.1 Actinomycetota bacterium
GGCGATGTAATAATCGATGAGAAGAGCTACACCGCAAAGATCAAGGGTCGCGCTCTTGACTTAACTTTCAAAGAATTCGAACTACTCAAATATCTCGCCCAACATCCAGGTCGAGTATTCACCCGCTCCCAATTGCTTCAAGAGGTATGGGGCTACGACTACTTCGGCGGAACTCGGACTGTCGATGTCCATATCCGTCGCCTCCGCTCCAAACTCGGCCCTGAATTTGAAGCGATCATTGGCACGGTACGAAATGTGGGATACCGCTTTAACACAAGTCGGGATGCTGCTTTCACCGAACAGAACTCTTGATCTCGCGCCACGAACACCTAGATCCCCAGACCCAGAGCGCGGTCTTGGAGTTAATCGCCCAAGCCACTGATAACGATGGCGTTCCACCGGTAGCCGAACACGTTCTATTACATCTCCGCCACGGTGGCGATAAGGCCGATACCCATCTCATCGCACGTATCGATGGTGAAGTAGCGGGCTATGCCCATTTAGATCTCACCGATCAAGTCGAAGGACCAAGCGCAGAAATCGTGGTCGCACCGAAGTTCCGTAATCGAAGACTTGGCCATGAGATCGTAAGAGAATTGAAAGTGATCGCAGGTGCGAAACTCCGCCTCTGGTCGCACGGCGATCTACCCGGCGCTCGAAATATCGCAGAAGATAACGGCTTTACCCGCTCTCGCACCGTGATCCAGATGCGCCGCTCATTGATCGACCCACTCCCGGAAATTGATACCGCTATCCAGATCCGCACTTTCCGCGATGGCATCGATAATAAACCTTGGATCGATGCGAATAATGCCGCCTTTGCGGGACATCCAGAACAATCCAATTGGAGTCTTCGAGATCTCGAGATTCGCACCAAAGAGGATTGGTTCGATTCAAACGGTTTCTTGATTGCGGAGGTAGATTCGCATATCGCGGCATTCTCGTGGACCAAGATCCATGGCGGCCATACCCATAAACATTCTGACGAAGATCAAGAGCATGATCACGACCCAATCGGCGAGCTCTACATCATGGGCGTATCCCCAGCTTTCCAAGGTCGCGGTCTTGGTTATGCGATGGCTATCGCCGGATTACGCCATATTCGCCACAAGGGAATCTTCAGCGCGATGCTCTATGTCGATGCTGATAATTCCAAAGCGATCTCGCTCTATACAAAAATCAGTTTCCAAGAGTGGGGCCGCGATGTGCTCTACCGATTAAGCCGAAACTAACTCTTCACACATCGCTCGAAATGCCGAGGTATGGGCATCAACATCGGCCTCGGTCGTATCCGGGGACATCAGCGCCATATTGTGAAACGGCGTTAGTAAGAATCCATCATTTAGTAAGCGAAGGTGGATGTATTGCTCCAGCTCGAAATCTCCCGCTGCTGCCGCCTCGCGCCCGGTCCGCGGAGCCGTTGCTTGGAAGAGATACTCCCCGCGCGCACCCAAGCGATTGCAATGCCACGGTAGCCCAAACTCTTTGATCGCAGCATCCACACCATCACACCATCGATTGCCGAGCGCGATCATCTTCGCGAAATTCGCCTCAGTTAAGACATCCACAAGCGTCGCTCGCATCGCTGCTAACGAAAGCGCATTACCCGCAAGGGTGCCACCAATCCCACCGGTATCGATCACCTCTCGCTTCGTCTTTGCCGAAATTGCCGCTGCAATCTCGTTGGTCATTCCAAATGTTCCGGTCGGAATTCCGCCACCAATTGCTTTGCCAATCGTCAAGAAATCAGGCTTCAATCCGAGATCCTTCGTCATCCCGCCAGGGCCGACCGAGATCGTATGCGTCTCATCAATTATCAATAGCGCACCATGTTTCTTTGCTAGCGCCACTACGCCATCTAGATAACCCGGCTCAGGTAGAACAATCCCGACATTGGTCATCGCCGGTTCCATCAAGATCGCCGCAACATCACCTTCGGCAAGCGCTTTCTCCATCCCCGCTAGATCATTGAACTCCACCACTCGGGTCGTCTTATCAAGTGAAACTGGAGCGCCGATATTTCCCTCGCGTGCAATCGTCTTTCCGCCGCTATCCAAGGTCGCAAAGGTCTCATCCACCGAGCCGTGGTAGCACCGGTCGATAACGATGATCTTTGACTTGCCGGTGATTAATCGGGAGTAGCGGATTACATGGCGATTTGCATCGGTCGCCGAGACGGTGAATTGCCATAGCGGCAGCCCAAATCGCCGCGCTAGTTCACTAGATACCGCTACCGCATCATCGGTCGGAAGCATCGCCGTCATGCCGCGCTTTAGTTGCGCCTCGATTGCTGTGACGGTCGCGGCCGGCGAATGCCCGGTCATCGACCCCGTATCGCCGAGACATAGATCGATGTATTCGTTCCCATCAACATCGATGAAGTGCGCGCCCTTAGCCGACGCTACAAACAATGGATACTTACCTGGCCACTTGGTCATCCATGACATCGGCACGCCACCAGGCATCACGCCCTTTGCAGATTCAAATCGCTCCCGGCTCTTTGGCGTGCGCGTAAGGAAACGCTCAAGCTCTCGCTCGTTCAAGTTCTTAAGATGGGCTCGATTAATCACGCCAACAAAATACCAATCACGGATACCAATCTCAAATTAGAAAGGCTTGTTTAGTTGGATCATTTCGTAAATAACTTTCGCAAATATCGGATGCGCCTCATCCCAGGTCATGCCATAGATGTTCTTGAAACTTTGATTGAAATCCTCGGTCCTCAGATATTCCCCATAGATGTCGCTAATCGACTCCGGACCTTTCAGCGCTACCAATACCTGGCAGACATATGAACCCACATCATAAGCACGCTGATTTGGCCATTGATCGGTGTATTGCCAGAGTTGCTCAAAACTAGTGTCGTATTTCAAGAAATCCAGATAGAACTTCTCATCAAAAGCCGAATTTTCATAGAGATTTTCGGTGTTATTCTTATACAAATCCAGGCTCTCCCGATTGTTCCAATAATTATGAACGAAGGTCGCACCACCTTCTAGGATCCAACGCGGCAATTCCCCCCAACGCCCCCAATGTTTCTCGGTAGAAATGAATTGGGTCGTTTGAATGACATGCGCGAAGCCATGGACTAGTTGGATCTGCTCCTCGCCGGAGAGCGATCCATTCTCGCTACATGGATTTAGCGACCAGACCACGCCATCGCCCTTATCGTTTACTGTCTCCGGATTGATCTCTTCGCCATCGGCATATGAGCGAAACTTCGGCTCTAAGAGCTTCCCGGTCGTTTCCCGGAGCCACTGCTTATCACCCTCGGCATCGCCAAATAAGACCGTGAGGCTTCGTGGCAATAACGTCCGCTTGAAGGCATTCTCGATATTGCGGAGAATCTCAATCGAATCTTCAACGCATGAGTAATCAGATCCCGGCGGAACTAATAATTCGATTGGCATGGGGTTTTCGACCGGCTCTGCTGAATCAGCTTTCATCCGGTAATAAGCCAGCGCTTGAATATCGGCCACTCGATCCGGAAGTTCACTAATTGAATTGATTGGATCTGGTCGAACCGGAGCTGTGACCTCTTCGACCGATGAATTTTGCGAAGAGATAACTAAAGTCAAAATAAGGATAGCGACGGCGCCAATTAACAGCCAATTGATTCTGCTTTTTTCTGGCTCGGACATCCCGCGAACCTACCGCACTGGTCGGCTCTCTCTAATCTAGCCCTTTGCTAATTTGCCGATTAAATATTCCTTCAATTCATTTGCGATACTCGATGAACCACCATGTTGGCCGGTAAAGCGCGCAGTTCCATCTACGCCACAAATCCGAAGAATCGCATCCTTGCCTCCTGGATGCTGCCTAATCCAGTTCGTTAAGTCATAGACGTTGCCATTTACTATCGACCAACAACTCCGCTCGTTATTTCGCGAAGCCACCTCGGCGGTGGTGTAGGAGCGTTCCGTCGCCGACGGCGTTGGCGTAGGCGTGGGGCTCGGGGTTGGAGTAACTACTGGAGTAGGTGTGGGTGTAGGTATCGGCGTAGGCGTAGGAGTTTGAGTTGGAGTTGGGGTTGGAGTAGCCGAGGGCGTAGCCGGAATCCGAATCGCTACGCCCTTATTCCAAACTCGCTTCTTTCCCTTCTTTACGCAGGTAAATTCGCGGTTATTTAAAATTTCTGTTGCGCCGATCTTCTTACAGGTCGCACCTGCTTTCGGAGTAACGGCTATAGATGATGGCGCCAGCCCGATGAGCAGAACAAATGAAACTAAAACGGAGGTCCCACGCATCTGCGAAGTCTAAATTTCGCTCACCTTCACCGCACTTTGAAACTAGATCTCATCGAAGACAAAGAGCGCTTCAAGATACGAGTCTCCGGGAATTCCCAGGTTCGCAGCATCCGGCGGCGCAGACTGGGGCTCTACACATACCCCATCTGGGTCTTGGTCATAGACGACCCAATATGGTGCATCCGATTCAATCTTTATCTGGAGCGCATCCTCCCAATACACCGTCGGCGCTCCGCGAACCTCGGTGAATGCATCATCCCAAGGCCCGCTCGTTGGTGACACTAATTTTCCAGTCGGCAGGTAATCACCGCCGCGCTCGAACATCTTCCCGGGATGGAAATCAATTTCTACCGAACCACCGCGCTCTAACTCTCGTGGAAACCATGGATGAAAGCCCAGCCAGAACGGAAGCTCACAACCGCCGGCTTCATATTCCAGCGACCATCGAAGTGCGTTATCAAGAATCTCAAATCGCTGTTCTACCCGCGCGCCGCGATATGGATCGGGAAGATCAAGTGCGAAATAACCATCGCCAATCTCCTCCCATGGATGGGTAAGTGTGAAGCCGTGAATCGCATGAGGCGGTGCAAAGTTGGTAGGAAGTTGGTGCACCTTTCCCGAAGGATCTGAAATCAATCCATCGCGAATCCGCCCGGCCCACGGCGCCATCGCATACCAGCCCCAGGTCAGGGTCTGGCCGCGGAAGGGAAGTACGCACTCGATCCCTCGGTAATTCAGGGAGGCGATTCGAGCGCCCTGGTCTATATCAATCGCTAGCGATATCTCGCCCCCATCAAGGCTATGTAGGAGGCTCATGTGGGAATTGTAAAGGGCGCGCTCCGCGCGTATCCGCTACAGCCCCCCCCCCAGAACTCGATAGTGCGCGTCCTTATATTTGACGGTGGTTTTCCCTAATATTTGGTGTAC
>JBEGNC010000009.1:0-19335 GCA_041182705.1 Actinomycetota bacterium
GAGTGTAAATGAAAAGCTCCCCGACTTGGACTCGAACCAAGAACCTGCCGGTTAACAGCCGGCTGCTCTGCCGATTGAGCTATCGGGGATCGACTAGCGGCAAACTCTAGGTCAAGCCCTCTCCGAATGCCAATTCCCGAAGGGCGCGACGTCGGCTCTCCATCTCGACCAATTTGCCGAAGATCTCGTTGTATTCGTCAGGATTCTCAACTGGGTTGAGTCGCTGCAAAGTCGACTTGATATCTGCAATTGAGCGAGTTAGCGCCACCTCATTCAATCGAGCAGTGATGCTAGATACATACTTATCGGTCAACTCTCCTGTAGTGCGAATCGGTTCCACGGTCAGCTCCGTAATGAATGAACGCAGATCCTCGGATTCGACTTGAGCAAGATCGACCGCTGCGAAATCTATCTGGGTATCGATGAAAGCACGAAGTTTCTCGTAAGCTGGATGAGAAAAGGCATTGGCTTCAATCTCCCGCCATTGCCTGCTTTCGGAAGGATATTGCAGTCTTACTTTCAAGACCTCACGCTCTAGCGCAAGTCGGGGTTCATTAGGATCTGGTCGCCAATTTGAAATCGGCCGCTCGGTATCTTTGGTATTACGTGAGGAGTTCGAACTTTTTTTGACCGCCGCGGTGACGATTTCGACATCCATCCCCAACCAACCGGCGAGACTTCTAACGTATTCGGGACGGAGCGACGAATCCCGAATCTTCCCAATTAGTGGTGCTGTTGCATTTAGCGCCGCAACTCTCCCCTCAGCGATATTGAGATCATGAGATTTCAATTCGCTCTTTATTGCAAATTCGAAGAGCGGAACTCGGCGCGCAATCAAATCTCGGACGGCAGCATCCCCACCTTCTTGTCGTAATTCGCAAGGATCAAGGCCGCTCGGCTCGACTGCTACGAATGTCTGGGTAACAAATTTCTGATCATCGTCAAATGCTCGTAGCGCAGCCTTCTGGCCAGCTGCATCGCCATCAAAGGTGAAGATGACCTCTCCTCGGAATGCATCGTCATCCATCAACAATCTGCGCAAGATTCGAATGTGGTCATCACCAAAAGCAGTTCCACAAGTCGCTACTGCAGTCGTTACCCCTGCAAGATGAGCCGCCATCACATCGGTATAGCCCTCCACCACCACAACCTGTCGCTTTTTTGCGATCTCTTTCTTTGCCAGGTCTAATCCGTAAAGCAGCTGACTCTTCTTATAAATGGGAGTCTCTGGGGTATTCAGATACTTGGGGCCGTTATCTTCCTCATCGCTTGCTAATTTTCGAGCTCCGAATCCCACTACATCGCCGGAGATATCCCGAATTGGCCAGATCAAGCGATTACGAAAACGATCAATTGGGCCGCGCTGACCCTCTTTGCTTAATCCGACCAGGGTCAATTCCTCAATCGTGAAACCTTGTGCACGCAAGACTTTGGTCAGGGCATCCCATTCATTGGGCGCGAAACCGACACCGAAGTGATTACAAGCCGCTTTGTCGAAGCCGCGCTTCTTTAAGAAATCACGGCCATGTTCGGCCTCTGGATTCTCGAGTTGCTCTTGGAAGAACTTGGCGGCGGCTGCGTTGGCTGCAACGAGTCTAGAGCGCTTTGAACCTCCGGAATCCGGACCTCTTCCCTCTTCATAACTTAACTTGAAGCCGATTCGATCAGCCAACTTCTCTACCGTCTCAGTAAATGTCAGATGGTCAATCTTCATCACGAAGGCGATCACATCACCACCTGCTTGGCAGCCGAAGCAATGGAAGAACCCTTTACTTGGAGTTACATGAAAGGACGGTGACTTCTCATCGTGGAATGGGCAGAGACCTTTCTTCTGTCCGCCACCAGCATTCTTCAACTGGACATACTCGCCCACAACGTCATCAATTGGCGAGAGCTCTCGGACCTGACTTACATCGACATCTCGAATTCGCCCGGCCATAGTTAAATCTTAGGCCTCAACTCTCTTTCCAGTTAACTCTCGATGTATGGCATAAGCGCCCGGATCGGTGAAGGAGGCTACTTGGTCTATTACGACGCGTAGCCGTTCCGCCTCATTCGATGCTTGATGCCACTCTTGAAGAAAGAAACTCTCCAGCGATTGTGGGGCTCTTGCCAGGATTGCTTCCACTAGATCGGCAATCACGTCACGCTGGCGCAAATACCGCTCTTGGGATTTTTCGGCCTTGATTATGTAGTGCCCAGGCATCGCCTTGAGAATCGCGACTTCCACCCGCTGTTCCCGTGGAACCAAGAGATTCGCCGCATATCTGGTGAGGTTTCCCGGACCGTAATGTTCCCTCGTCTCGCTTTCAGCGGCCATAGCGAATCGACCGATCAATTGACTAGTTAAGTCCTTTAGCCGAGCTAGATGGCGATGGCTCCGATCGAACTCTTTGGGCCAGCAAGATAATCTCATCAGCGAATCCAAAGCCACTTCTGCTTCCTGCTCCGATAGATCTGCCAGATATTCAGATTTAGCAACAGCGAAGATTTCGGCAAAGTCATCTCGGAGATCCGATAGTTTTATATGCCCAGTCACTAAAGCGTCTTCTAGATCATGAACCGAATATGCGACATCATCAGACCAATCCATTATCTGCGCTTCCATCGCCGGCTTTCCCTCGGGAGCACCTTCTCGAACCCAATTGAAGATTTCCTCATCGTCGCTATAGACGCCGAACTTTCGCGGATTCGTTCGCGCACTCCATGGATACTTGGTAGCAGCATCTAAAGTCGCACGTGTCAGATTCAAACCTACGGAGAATCCTGCTTCATCAACAGTCTTAGCTTCGATCCTGGTTAGCAATCTCAAGCTCTGAGCATTTCCTTCAAAGCCGCCGCATGGTTCGGCCAATTGGGAGAGTGCAAGTTCACCATTATGACCAAAAGGTGGATGCCCGAGATCATGGGCTAAGCAGGCGCTCTCCAAGAGATCTGGATCAGCGCCAAGTGCTGCGCCAAGTTCTCTTCCGACTTGTGCGCACTCCAGAGAATGCGAGAGTCGAGTCCGGGGAAAATCACTCGCCCAGGGAACTGCGACTTGGGTTTTTGCTGCCAATCTGCGGAGCGCAAAAGAATGGATTATTCGAGCGCGATCTCGGGCAAACTCCGTGCGACCCTTACGCTTCGCCGGTTCATCAAGGAATCGTTCCCGATCACTCGGCAAGTAACCTGGATGTTCACTCGCATCTCGAAACACCATGTAAGGCTACAGTTCCCGCGGAAGATGGTCACTGATATGGATTCCACGCCGGCCTAAAGTGATGTAGGCGAGATAAGCGCCAGTTTCCCTTATCAAATAGCGAAATCCGACCTTATCTAGGCTCGCTATCCCGGTTCGAGTAGGTGAACAGCTCGCGTCATATCCGAAGTCAGAAGCGATGGTCATGGATCGTAGGCAATGATAAGGATCGGTAACAATAATCACCGATCGATACTTCTTAGTGCCAACGCCTTTTGCCAAACCTTCGATGCTCGTATAACTATCCCGACCAATCTTAACCGCAGTGATTGAGCGCCATGGAATTCCATTACTTCCGAGCCAAGCACGAGCTGTACCGGCTTCAGTAAAGCGATCTCCTGGAGCACCTGCGCCCAATGTAAATATCTGTTCCGCAAAATCCCTCTCATATATGCGCTTTACTTCCTTTAGCCGCGCCTCGAGAACTTCACCTGGACGACCGTCCAATTGAGCTGCTCCCATCAGAACTATCGCATCTGCTTTTCGAATGGTCTCGTCATTTGCGACATACCAAGTCCTAAATAGCGCCCAAGTCGGAATAGCAAGTGCTACGACTAGCAGGAAGGTGGCGAATTTGAAGATAAATTTCAACAAGAACATCAGCCGCCAGAACCCGAATCATTTCCGTCAACTGCAACCAACGCCTCTGGATCATCTAGCCAGCCTTGTGGCAGAGAAACTGGGCGACCGTGTGATCTCCGTCCGCGAGGAGCATCGCCAACTTCTACGGGATACGGTTGATCGATAAAGCGATCTAGTAATTCGCGCAATTCTAAAAGCGAAGAAACCATTCCGAGCCTTGATCTCGTATCACCTTCGACTCGGAATCCCTTCAGATACCAAGCCATATGTTTTCTGAGGTCTCGACAAGCGCGCTCTTCACTATCGAAGTAGCGCACGAGAAGTTCGGCATGGCGCCACATCACATCTCGTACTTCGAAGAGCGTTGGCATCGGGCGATCCGCCTCGCCATTGAAAGCTCGCACCAGGTCAGCAAATAACCAGGGACGTCCGAGACAACCTCTGCCTACGACCACTCCCGCGCAGCCGGTTGCTTCGACCATCCGAAGCCCATCCCTACCAGCCCAAATATCGCCATTTCCCAGCACCGGAATCCCAGTGGGCTTTAGATGCTCGACCAGGTTTGCGATCTTGCTCCAATCCGAAGTTCCTTCATATAGCTGGGCCGCCGTCCGCGCATGCAAGGCAACCCAGGCGACCCCGAGATTGGCGGCGATCATCCCTGCATCAAGATAGGTCTCGTGTTCGCTATCAATACCAACGCGCATCTTCACCGTCACGGGAATTCGATATTGCTTTGCACCATTTACCGCCGCTTCGACCAATTGTGCAAAGAGGCGCCGCTTAAAGGGCAGCGCAGCGCCGCCACCTTTTCGAGTTACTTTTGGAACCGGACAACCAAAATTCAAATCAATGTGGTCGGCTAAATCCTCTTTGCCGATCATATCGACTGCGCGCCCAAGATCTTCCGGATTTGTGGCATAGAGCTGGATCGAACGAGGTGACTCGCCCTCCCCAGGTTGGATCATCCGTAGCGTTTCATCATTTCGCTCAACCAATGCGCGGGCCGTCACCATCTCACTTACGAATAACCCAGCACCTTGCTCTCTGCAAAGTAATCGAAATGCCGCATTGGTTATGCCCGCCATCGGCGCAAGTACGACTGGCGTCGCTAAGTCCAATCCGCCATCTCTAATCGGCAGATGGAGCGGCTTGATATTTAACAACCTAGGAGTCGTGGCGCCAACCATGCTTCCACCTGATCGATTGAGATTCGCTCCTGCTTCATCGAATCTCGTTCCCGAATCGTGACCGCATGATCGTTCAAGGTATCGAAATCAACCGTGATGCAATATGGAGTACCAATCTCATCTTGTCTTCGATATCGACGACCAATAGCGCCAGCATCATCGAAGTCAACGCTCCAATTCTTCCGCAATTGCGCCGCTAGATCGCGCGCTTTGGGAGAGAGATCGGCATTTCGGGATAACGGAAGCACGGCTAATTTGATCGGTGCCAATCGATGATCTAGTCGGAGGACGGCTCGCTTCTCCATCTCACCCTTCGAATTGGGCGCCTCATCCTCTGAGAAGGCGTCCATCAGGAAGGTTAAAGCACAGCGATCTACGCCGGCCGCCGGCTCAATTACATATGGAAACCAGCGCTCATTTGCCTCTTGGTCGAACCAAGAGAGGTCTTTGCCTGATTTCTCCGAGTGCGCCTTTAGGTCGAAATCTGTTCGGTTTGCGATGCCTTCCAACTCGCCCCATTCGGTTCCGGTGAACTCGAACTTATATTCGATATCAACGGTCCGCTTTGAGTAGTGCGAGAGTTTCTCTTTTGGATGCTCAAAGAGCCGTAAGCGATCCGGATTTATTCCCAGATTCTTGTACCAAGCTAACCTGGTATCAATCCAATATTGGTGCCATTCCTCATCTGTGCCAGGCACAACGAAGAATTCCATCTCCATCTGTTCGAATTCCCGAGTGCGGAAGATGAAGTTTCCCGGCGTAATCTCATTTCGGAAAGACTTTCCGACTTGACCAATACCAAATGGTGGTTTCTTCCGAGCGGTAGTTACTACATTCTGGAAATTGATGAAGATTCCTTGAGCGGTCTCTGGTCTCATATAAGCCAGACCGGATTCATCTTCAACCGGACCTAAATAGGTCTTGAGCAATCCCGAAAATTGTCGGGGCGCCGTGAATTTTCCTTTGTTACCGCAATTCGGACAATTAATCTCTTCCAAGGATGTTGGTTTACGACCGTGCTTTGCTTCAAATGCATCTTCGATGTGATCGGCGCGAAAACGCTTATGGCAGGAAGTGCATTCGGTCAACGGATCTGTAAAGGTCTCAACGTGGCCCGAGGCCTCCCAAACTTCGCGGGCCAGGATCACGCAGGAGTCGATTCCAACTACATCCTCGCGCTCCATGACCATCGACTTCCACCATTGGCGTTTAACGTTATTCTTCAATTCCACGCCTAGTGGGCCGTAATCCCATGATGCACGCAAACCACCATAGATTTCCGATGAGGGATAAACGAAGCCGCGTCGCTTCGCGAGGCTGACGATATTGTCGAGTCGATCTTGTGCCATGGTGTTCTCCATCCGGCTGGCTGTCGGCGGTGCGCACCGGTCGCAGCTCTCGCTGGGCGCAGAAGAGAATTTTAGATTGAACTACGCGTAAAAACCCCCTTCTAACGAAAATGAAAATCATTTTCATTTCTGCTATCTTGGCGCCATGAATACCGCCATCATCCTCGCCGCAGTCACCGCAATAGCCACCGCTCTTGGCGGACTCTTGGCTCTTAAAGCCAAGGACCGACTTCATCTAGTCCTCGGCCTCTCTGCAGGTTTATTGCTTGGCCTCGTGGCTTTCGAACTGATTCCCGAAGTCTTCAAGTTGAGTTCTGGTGAGTTCCTCGGAGCTCCGACGGTTTCGATCTCATTGATTGCTGGTTTCTTGCTCCTGCATTTCTACGAGAGATTCTTTGGATCCCACGAACCTGCTGAATCGGATTATGGTCATGAACATTCCCATAAAGCCAACGTCGCAGGTGGGATCGGCGCGGTTGCGATGGGTGTCCACATCTTCATCGATGGCCTAGCCCTAGCAATCGCCTTCACAGTTAACGATGCGCTGGGATTTGCCGTCTTCGCCGCACTCCTTGTTCACGCCTTCAGCGATGGATTGAATCTTGTTGCATTCCTAATCAAGAATGGCAAGTGGAACCGAAAGGCAGTTTGGCTCCTTGGCCTTGATTCGCTTGCTCGAGTCGGTGGCGCCGCATTAGGAACAACTCTGACTTTGAGTGAGAATTTCACTGCGCTTTACCTTGCGGCCTTCTCTGGAATCATAATCTACCTCGCCACAAGTCATATCTTGCCTGAGGCCCATGCCCGTCATTCATCTCGCTGGACATTGGTCGCGACAATCGCTGGCGTGCTTGTGATGTGGGGATTGGTAAGTCAACTTCATTCAGTTCATATCCACTCACATGATGAGACTGGACATAGCGTCGAATCCGACCACAAAGATGGACATGAATCCGAGGAAGATCATGAGGAAGAGCATGATCACAGAGACGGTAAATGAATAAGTCGGAATTGAAGGTGATCAGCGTTTTGGAGCGCGTTGGCGGCTTTGCCAGCGCCCAACAGCTCCATCAACTCCTAATTCGCGGCGGCGAATCCATCGGACTTACCTCGGTTTATCGAGCACTTCAATCTTTAGTAGACGACAAGATCGTCGATCAGCTCCGAAAGGAAGATGGCGAGGCTATCTATCGTCTCTGTGGCGATTCTCATCACCACCACCTGGTATGCAAGTCCTGCGGGTCGACCGTTGAAATTGAGGGTTCAGCCTTAGAGAAGTGGGCTAAGGCGATGGCTGAAGAACATGGTTATCGGGAAGTTGGGCATCTCGCCGAAGTCTTCGGTATCTGTCCTAAGTGTTGATTAAGAGATTGCCAGCTCAGGGCGAGCTACCTTCAGTACTTCTCGATTAGCGGCATTATCGGGAATGACCCAACGTCGAAAACGTTCATTTGTAAACTCAAGGACTAAAACTGGGTTTCGCTTGTAAACCACACAGAAGTCCTTGCCGCTCATGTATCGCATCGTGCCCAACATGATCAAGAATGGAAACCCAGTTCCCGGAGCGCGAATACCGCGGAGAACTTTCGTAGTCCATGGCTTTTCGCTCTGAATTATCGATACCAAGTTCGCAATCTTGGATTTTGGATCACGGCCGAAGGCGCCCAGATTCTCCAACATATTTAAATCGTATCGAAACGAATCGTTTTCAACCTTTAACATCTTGAGGAATCAATCGAAAATCGGGCCGACATTACGGGATCTCTTGATCTCGAAGAACCCAGGATAACTTGCAACACCCACGACCCCATCCCAGAGTTTCCCGGCCGCTTCGCCCTTTGGCGCGGGCGAGATGACGGGCCCGAAGAATGCAGCATCACCTACAGCGATGATTGGAGTACCCACATCATTGCCGACTAATTTTATGCCGCGTTCATGGCTATCGATTATGTCCTGGTTCAAACTCTCGTCATCCATCGCTGCGGCAAGCGCCGGCGACAATCCAACTTCAGTTAGCGCCGCCTCAAGAAGCTCCTTGCCGACCTCCATTTTCTCCAGGTGAATGCGCGAAGAGATGGCGGTATAGAGCGGCAAAGTAATGGAATCGCCTCGCTCCCGTTGTGCTGCAGCTATCACCCGAGTGCAATGCCAAGACCGGATCAACTTGCTCTTGTAATCCTCTGGTACATCCTTATCGCGATTCAGATAGGCCAGCGAGAACAGATTCCACTTAACCTCTATATCCCGGACCTTCTCGACTTCGAGGATCCATCGCGAAGTCATCCAGGCCCAAGGACATACTGGGTCAAACCAGAACTCAGCTCGCTGCTTTGCCATATTTAAGCCTTTCCGAATCTACGGTCTCGATCTGCATAAATCTCGATTGCTCGCCAGAGCGTCTCTCGACTTACATCTGGCCAGAGTACATCTAAGAAGACCAACTCTGCATATGCAGATTGCCAGATCAGGAAGTTTGATGTCCGCTGCTCACCGGATGATCTGAGGAAAAGATCGACATCGCTCATCTTCGGCTCATCAAGATACTTTGCAAATGATTTCTCGGTTACTTGACTTGGTTTCAATTTACGGTTTGCAACATCTCGCGCAATTTTGGCCGCCGCATCGGCAATCTCAGCGCGGCCACCGTAATTTACGCACATATTTAAAGTCAGAACCCGGTTCTTCTTGGTCATCTCCTCAGCAATCTCAAGTTCATCAATCACCGAGCGCCAAAGTCGCTGAGGGCGTCCTACCCATCGAACCCGCACTCCCATCGAATTCATCTGATCCCGACGTCGTCGAATAACATCACGATTGAACCCCATCAAGAACTTAACTTCTTCCGGAGAGCGGCTCCAATTTTCCGTTGAGAATGCATACGCCGAGAGCTCCTTAACGCCAATCTGGATAGCACCCTCGACGACATCAAATAGCGCTTTCTCCCCTGCTTCATGCCCCTTGGTGCGAGGCAGTCCCCTTGCTTTAGCCCATCGACCATTGCCATCCATTACGACGGCAACATGATTTGGAATCCGCTCTCGCGGAATCTTCGGCGGTTTCATTTACCTGCGCTCCACCATCGGAAGGCTCCGTAGTTCGCGCTCAATATGCCACTGGAGATATGCAGCAACTAAGCCAGATGCTTCGCGACGATGCTTTCCTTCACTCTGATCCGCGCTCTCCCAATCGCCGGTCAATAGATCTGACATCAATCGCAGCGTCTCTGGCGCCGGCGTCGCTGATGCAGAAGGCCGGCAATCAAGACAGACCGAACCGCCACCTACCAAGGAGAAATATTTATGTGGACCAGGCGCCTCACACCGAGAACAGATTGTCATTGAAGGTGCGTAACCTGCGATTGAAAGAGATCTAAGCAAGTAAGCATCAAGGATCAGTGAAGGATCATGGGCTTCATATGCCAACGCTTTCAATGCGCCAGCAACCAGTAGAAATTGCTGTAGCGCAGGTTCACCTTCATTGGTGGTGAATCGCTCGGCTGCTTCCAAGATCGCCGAAGCAATAGTCCATTTCTGATAATCACCAGCAAGGGTGTCGCCGAAATTTTCCAGGCTCTCTACCTGTGTGACGATATCGAAAGTCTTGCCGACATATAGCTGGATATCTACCAAACTGCCCGGCTCAAGACGCGCGCCGAATTTGGATTTGGTCCGGCGCACTCCCTTGGCGACTGCGCGGACGCGGCCATGCTCCCTAGTGAAGAGCGTGATGATGCGATCTGCTTCACCCAACTTCTGGGTGCGGATGACAATCGCCTCGTCCCGATAGAGCGCCATGCCCTAAAGGTAGTGAGTACTACTGTCGCAAGGCGCGATTGACCGCAGAAACCACAGCTTTTAGTGAGGCGGTCGTGGTGGAGGGATCAATGCCGACGCCCCAATACGAGCCACCATTGACCGTGCACTCCAAATAGGCCGCTGCATTGGCATCGCCACCTGAGCTCATCGCATGCTCGTAATAATCATTGACCTGAACATCTACGCCGTGCGACTGCATGATGTGACAGAAAGCAGAGATCGGTCCATTTCCGGAACCCTTTAGGGTGATGGGCTTCTTATTCTCAAGTAACTCCACGCTCAACTCGACATCCTTATTCGGTGACGACGTCTGCGTCAGTCCTTCCAATCGATAACGGCCCCATTGGTCTACCTCAGAAGGAAGATACTCATCGACGAAGATCTGCCACATTGCATCTGGATAGACCTCGCCACCCTCGTTATCTGTCTTCGCTTGGATGACCTTGCTAAATTCAATCTGCAATCGACGAGGCAGATCAAGGTTATGTTCGGTCTTCATGATGTACGCAACACCGCCCTTGCCAGATTGGGAGTTGACGCGGACCACGGACTCATAACTCCTGCCGATATCTTTCGGATCGATGGGCAGATATGGAACTGCCCAGGTGAAGTCATCAACCTGCTTGCCAGCTGCTTGTGCATCCTTTGCAAGATGCTCGAATCCTTTTTTGATCGCATCCTGATGTGACCCGCTAAATGCAGTGAAGACCAAGTCACCGCCATATGGATGACGCTCCGGTACTCGTAATTGGTTGCAGTATTCGACGGTTCGACGAATCTCTGGGATATCACTGAAATCGATCATCGGATCTATCCCATGGCTCAAGAGATTCAGACCTAGAGTTACCAGGCAGACATTTCCGGTGCGCTCACCATTGCCAAATAGGGTTCCCTCGATTCGATCTGCGCCAGCTAGATAACCCAACTCCGCCGCTGCAATTCCGGTGCCGCGATCATTATGCGGATGCAGGCTCAAGACTACGCTATCGCGGTATTTCAAGTTCCGGTGCATCCATTCGATTGAGTCGGCATAGACATTCGGCGTAGCCATTTCGACCGTTGCTGGAAGATTGATAATCGTCTTCCATTCCGGAGTCGGCTGCCAAACATCATTGACTGCATTGCAGACCTCGAGAGCAAAATCTAACTCGGTTCCCGTATAGGACTCTGGTGAATACTCAAAGTAGACCTTAGTTCCAGGAACGGTATCTACAAGAGACTTGCAGATCTTCGCACCTTCGACGGCGATCTGCTTGATTCCATCCTTATCCATTCCGAATACGACGCGACGCTGAAGGGTCGATGTCGAGTTGTAAAGATGGACGATAGCTTGTTTTGATCCCGCGATTGCCTCAAAGGTTCGGCGGATCAGTGATTCGCGAGCTTGGGTCAATACTTGAATGATTACATCATCGGGAATCAGACCTTCTTCGATTATCTTCCGGACGAAATCGAAATCCGTCTGGCTGGCACTTGGGAATCCGACCTCAATCTCTTTGTAGCCCATCTTCACCAAGAGATTGAACATCGCTAACTTGCGAGGTACATCCATCGGGTCGATCAGGGCTTGATTGCCATCTCGTAGATCAACCGAGCACCATTTCGGCGCTTTGGTTATCTGCTTCTCCGGCCAAGTTCTATCGCTAAGGACGACTGGCACGAATGACGAATAGCGATGCTGTGGCATCGATGATGGTCTTTGTTCTGGGAACTTCACGATTTTCTCCTTCGCTTCTTACGGTTATTGGCCGGTGCCGACTAACCCCGCAGCGAGGAGACCGGACTAGTTGGCCTCGCCGCGGCAGCGAAGGAGGAGGACTCCTAGGAGTGATACGAGTTGCAAGTTTCCACCGCGGAACATGAGTTGAAGGCTACCTCCGCTTTAAAGGACTGGCAAATAGCGGTCTAGTTCGTAAGCCGTTACCTGCTTGCGATATTCATTCCACTCTGCCCGCTTATTGCGAAGGAAATATTCGAAGACATGCTCGCCCAGGGTCTCTTTAACCAACTGACTCTTCTCCATGGCGATAATCGCTTCATTGAGATCAGCCGGCAAGATTCCTGGATTGGCATCTTTCTCTAATTTGTAACCAGCCTCTATCCCTTTTAGGCCAGCCGCAATCGTGACGGCGAAGGCAAGGTATGGATTGCAGGCGGAATCCGGTGCGCGGAATTCAATTCGTGTCGAATTCTCTTTCTTCGGCTTGTACATCGGAATTCGGATCAGGGCGTCACGACTCTCTTTACCCCAACTGATCTTGGCGGGCGCTTCCCCACCACCGTGAAGGCGCTTATATGAATTGACCCATTGATTAGTTATAGCGATGAATTCCGGAGCATGCTTGATAATTCCAGCAATGAAAGACCTCGCGGTATCAGATAGTTGATCCTCGCGCCCTTCCGCAAAGAATGCATTTTCCTCGCCCTTGAATAATGAGAAGTGGGTGTGCATTCCCGAGCCAGGATGTTCCGTGAATGGCTTTGGCATGAAGGAGGCGTACATTCCTTGATCCAATGCGACCTCCCGAATGATGTGGCGGAAGGTCATGATGTTGTCGGCCGTGCTTAGAGCATCGGCGTACCTAAGATCGATCTCTTGTTGCCCCGGCGCACCTTCGTGATGACTGAATTCGACAGAAACCCCAGTCGCTTCAAGAAGTGTGATTGCTTGTCTACGAAAATCGTGGCCCAAAGCCGAAGGAGTCTGATCGAAATAGCCGCTCTGATCTATCGGCACCGGACGCACGCCAGGTGTCGGAGCCTCTTTGAAAAGGAAGAATTCAATCTCTGGATGTGTGTAACAAGTGAAACCTAACTGTGCAGCCTTATCTAAGGTCCGCTTCAAGACATTTCGCGGATCGGCTGGCGAGGGTCGACCATCTGGAGTGACGATGTCGCAGAAGATCCTGGCTGCCCCAGGTTTTGCAGTCCGCCACGAGAGCACAGAGAAGGTCGTTGCATCTGGCTTAGCCAACATGTCAGATTCAGTTCCCCGCGCAAAGCCCTCGATTGCCGAGCCGTCGAAGCCGATCCCTTCGGCGAAGGCGTTCTCCAATTCTGGCGGGGCAATCGCCACCGACTTTAGGAAACCTAGGACATCGGTAAACCAGAGTCGGACGAAACGGATATCGCGCTCTTCCAAAGTTCGCAGGACGAACTCTTCCTGCTTCTTGGCCTCATCGCCTTGGGGAACCATGCGGCCGATACTGCCTTATCCGCGTTACGGGATTGTTAAATCAACCCTTAGATTGAGAAGAGCTCGCTCTCATCCTGATTGGTCCGTGCCGGAATGTCCTTCGTCACCACGCTATTTGCACTGATCCTTGCGCCCTCGCCAACGGTAATAGGCCCAAGGATGCGCGCTCCCGCCCCAATCACTACCTGATCGCAGATGGTCGGATGGCGCTTGCCTTTTGCATATTTCCGCGACCCCAAAGTCACATCGTGATAAAGCATTACATCATCGCCAATCTCTGCCGTCTCTCCGATGACAACGCCCATTCCATGATCGATAAAGAATCGGCGGCCGATTCGAGCTCCTGGATGGATCTCGATTCCGGTGACTGCTCTAACCCAGTTTGCATATATCCGAGCTAACAATTTGAAGCCACGCCGCCAGAGGAAGTGCGCGATTCGATGGCCCCAAACTGCATGCACTCCAGGGAAAGTTAGTGCTACTTCCAATCGATTCCGCGCGGATGGATCCTTCTGCAGCGCAGTGTTGAGATCTTCGGAGATTCGAGTGAACACTTATTCTTCCATCAGATCTTTGTAGAGGATCGTGGATAGATATCGCTCGCCGAAGGATGGGATTATCACAACGATATTCTTCCCAGCCATATCGGCTCGCTTTGCTACTTGAGCGGCTGCCCAGAGTGCGGCACCTGAGGAGATTCCGGCCAATATTCCTTCTTCGGCCGCGGCGCGGCGAGCGAAGGCAACTGCGTTATCAGCTTCTACATCGATAACTTCGTCATACACAGAGCGATCGAGGATTGGTGGTATGAAGTTCGGTCCGATTCCTTGAATTGGATGGCCTCCGGGCTTTCCGCCATTGAGAATAGGTGAAGCTGCTGGTTCGACAGCGAAAATCTTGATCTCCGGTTTACGTGACTTTAGAACTTGCCCGATTCCGGTGATCGTTCCGCCAGTGCCGATTCCGGCAACAACAGCGTCGACGGTCCCATCGGTATCTCGCCATATCTCTTCCGCCGTTGTCTTGCGATGGATCTCTGGGTTGGCTTCATTTTCAAATTGGCGAACAAGAACGGCGCCATTTGCACCTAACTCTTCGGCTTTGGCGATTGCGCCTTTCATACCTTCCGCAGCTGGGGTCAACACCAATTCAGCTCCGAAGGCGCGCAACAACGTTCGCCGCTCTTTCGACATCGAGTCGGGCATGGTCAAGATCGTCTTATAGCCACGAGCGGCTCCCACCATCGCCAAGGCAATCCCCGTGTTTCCAGAGGTTGCTTCGACAATCGTCCCGCCCGGCTTCAATTGGCCACTTCGCTCGGCTGCATCGACCATCGCGATTCCGATTCGATCCTTGACGGTGCTTGTGGGGTTGTAGAACTCCAACTTCGCCCAGACATTCGCTTGGGCGCCATCTGTTATTCGATTCAACCGAACAAGCGGGGTGTTACCAAATACCTCTGTTATATCGTTATAAATCTTCACTTTCGCTCCTTGGATTATTTTTGGCCAGACTGAATTACCGAACTCCGTTGCGCTTAGTTTTTGCGCGGGATTACTTACAGCAGCCGCAGGTTCCGGCGCGGCCAAAATCGATCACACGTCGTCGAGTGAAGAACCAGGACGGGATCGAGAACATGGCTTAATTTTACGAGCCAATCGGAAAAGCGCTAATCGCGAAGGATTTGCAGGAACTACTTACCCTCGCGCCATCGGGAAGTCATCGGGAGGCGGCGATCTTTGCCAAACGCAATCGCGGTCACCTTGGGCCCTGGCGGATATTGCCGACGTTTATATTCAGCGCGGTCAACCAGGTTGATTACTCGCTCCACCAGGTCTCTTGGGAATCCTGCGGCGACTATCGCACTGGCGTCACCACCTTTATCGATATAGAGCTCGAGAATCTGATCCAACTCCTCATATTCAGGAAGTGAATCGCTATCTCTCTGCCCGGGGTGCAACTCTGCGCTCGGCTCTTTCGTGATGGAGCGAATTGGAATCGGCGGAACTTTCCCCTCTTTTGCAGCGAGCTCGTTGCGCCAGCGCGCCAACCGCCAGACATCGACTTTGAAGACATCCTTGATTGGGGCGAAACCACCAACAGCATCTCCATAAAGTGTCGAGTAACCGACCGCTAATTCCGACTTATTTCCAGTGGCCAGAATCAGATGACCTTCTTGGTTCGAGATTCCCATCAATAGCGAGCCACGGACTCGAGCCTGGATATTCTCCTCGGCTATTCCGGTCAATTTAGTCGCAGCGAGATATGCGGACACAACCGGCTCGATCTCAATCGTGCGGATATCGGCGCCAAGTTTCTCTGCCAATTCCAGAGCATCCTCCCTGGAATGGCTGGAGGAATACTTACTTGGAAGCGATACGCCAAAGACACGATCTGCGCCGAGCGCATCGACTGCGATAGTCGCAACCAGTGCTGAATCGATTCCACCCGAGAGTCCGAGCGCTACCGATTGAAATCCATTCTTACCGACATAGTCACGTAGGCCAGTAACTAGCGCCTGCCAGACCTCCGCAGACTCCACCAACGGAGCGGCGATAGATGGCGCAATCTGGCCGCTTGGAGTTGCGATTGAATCGCTAATAACAATGTCTGGATCTGATGTGCCTCTGACCACTTCAAGATCCACGACGAATATTTGCTCATGGAATTGGTTGGCCCGAGCCACTAACTCTCCTGCTTTGTCGACCACAATCGAATCGCCATCGAAGACCAAGTCGTCCTGCCCTCCGACCATATTTACATATACCAATGGCGCGTTGATCTGACGTGCTCGCCGCTTTAACAACTCGAATCGAAGATCATCTTTGGATCTCTCATAGGGGCTGCCATTTGGCACTAAGAGCAATCCGGGTTTCCGTTTCGCAAGTTCTGCCATTGGCCCTTCATCGCGCCAGATGTCCTCACAGATCGCTACCCCGATATCGATGCCACCAAATCGAATAACCATAGATTTATCGCCGGGAGCGAAATTTCGAAATTCATCGAAAACACCATAATTTGGAAGATGGCGCTTCACATATCGTGCAGCCACTTTCCCGCCATGGATCAGCGCCAGCGAGTTGAGCGGCCTACCATCATCATCGAGGAAACCAATTGCCACCAAGATTTCACCAAAACCATCGGCTGCTAATTCTCGAGCGAGCGCCTCGACCGCCTCGATTGATGCTCTGCGGAATGCCGGCCGCAGCGCTAGGTCTTCGACCGGGTATCCAGTAATCACCATCTCCGGGAAAAGTGCGATCTGTGCGCCTTGGCTATGGAGTGAGGCAATTGATCTACGAACCAGAGCGAGATTTCCCGCGATATCACCGACAATCGGATTGATCTGGGCAAGCCCAATCCGTATCCGGTTCGGTCCATCGATAGGCATGGTTCAAGGGTACCTATAGAATTCAGGGGTCCCGGGGACCAATTTTGGCCTCGAGGAAAGGAATTGATGAAGCGCTTCACTATCGCTGACCTCGCTGCTTGGAAGAAGAGTGGCAAGCGCTGGGCGATGCTTACCTCTTATGACGCTATGACTGCTTCGGTCTTTGATGAAGCTGGCATACCGGTACTTCTAGTCGGCGACAGCGCCGGCAATAACTTCCTCGGCGAGGAAAACACGGTCCCAGTCACTGTCGATGAATTGATTCCACTGGCGCGAGCGGTAGTTCGCGGATCGCGCTCGGCGCTCGTGATCGCCGATCTCCCATTTGGTTCTTACGAGGTCAGTAGTGAACAGGCTCTAGCCACCGGTATCCGATTCCTAAAGGAGTAAAAGGCGCACGCCGTGAAATTGGAAGGCGGCATCCGGGTTGTCGAACAGATCAAAACGCTAGTCACCTACGGAGTTCCAGTAATGGGCCATCTCGGCATGACCCCGCAGTCGGTAAATGCTCTCGGCGGCTTCAAAGTTCAGGGGCGCGGCTCGGATGGCGAGAAGCTAATCGCAGATGCCCGGGCTCTTGAAGCAGCAGGCTGCTTTGCCGTAGTCCTCGAGTTAGTACCCGCTGAACTCGCTAAGGAGATTACTAGAGCGATTAACATTCCAACGATTGGGATCGGGGCCGGGCCAGATTGTGATGCTCAAGTATTGGTTTGGACCGATCTCTTCGGTCTTACCGAGAGGCCGCCGCGGTTCGCGCGGCGTTATCGAAATCTTCGCGGTGAGATGACTGATTCGGTCAGAGAATGGATTGCAGATGTCGAGTCGGGCAGCTTCCCAAGCGCGGCCGAGACTTTCCATTAAATAGACTCCGTCAGTGGCAAAGTTCGCGATCGATCTATCGCCACTAAAGCGATATCGGGATTTCCGGTTGATTTTCACCGCCGGACTCTTCTCTTACTTCGGCTCGATGATCACATTGGTTGCGTTGCCATTCCAAATCAAGGAATTGACCGGCTCCTATTGGGCGGTCGGGCTGATTGGCATTGTTGAGATTATTCCTTTGACGATATTCGGACTCTACGGAGGAGTCCTTGCTGATCATGTTGACCGCAAGAAGATGATCTGGCTTACGGAATTCGGAACACTGATTGCCACTTTTATCCTCTTCATGAACGCGAGAAGCGAAGACCCGAGCGTCATCTTGATCTTCATAATTGCAGCGATTTTCGCTGCTTTAAGCGGCCTAAAGCGCCCAAGTCAGGATGCGATCCTGCCCCGTTTGGTGCGCCATGAAGACCTGCCGAGTGCTAGCGCTCTGATGAGTCTGCGATGGCAATTCGGTGGCATCGCCGGGCCCTCCGTCGGCGGCTTGATAGTTGCCTCCTATGGCGCGGGCGCTGCATATCTAATCGATTGCGCGACCTTTGTAATTTCACTGGCGCTGCTCTGGTTAGTGAAGAGCGTTCCCCCACTTTCTCAACGAACCGCCCCTTCTTTTCAAAGTTTGATGGAGGGAATCCGCTACGCATTTGGGCGCAAGGACCTTCTTGGCACATATGTCGTCGACCTCGCTGCGATGTTCTTGGCGATGCCAATGGCGCTATTCCCATTTTGGGCAGATCAAATCGGAGCCGAATGGGCTCTGGGATTCTTCTACTCATCGATAACTGCGGGAGCGGTAATTGTCACGCTATTGAGTGGATGGATGCGTAATTACCCGCACCATGGTCGAGCTGTCGTTATTGGGGCCTTGGGCTGGGGGGTGGCAATCGTGGTTGCCGGGTCGACCGATTCACTTCCGGTGGTCATCGCCTTCTTGGTAATTGCCGGCGCATTCGATCAGGTCAGCGCCTTGTTCCGTGGATTCATTTGGAATCAATCGATACCCGATGAACTTCGGGGCCGACTTGCCGGGATCGAGATGCTTTCTTACCTACTAGGACCTCTCGGCGGCCAGGCGCGCGCCGGCGGAATGGCAGCTTTGACCTCGCTGCGAACTTCGATTGTCGGCGGCGGATTCCTTTGCATTGGTTCGGTGATCCTCTTAGCGGCAGCAATTCCAGCCTTCCGAAACTACGACGTGCGCACCAACGAATTTGCGGTCCGAGAGGCAGAAATTCGCCGAAAACGTGAAATTTCCTAAAAATATTTTTAAACCTACCGAATATTACTTATCGGTAACTTTCTGGAAGATTTCGCACCTGATTGAAAAAATGCGATATTTACGCATAAAAATTGCCATTTCTAGGGGTGTTTTCTTCTAGGAACCAGACTTTTTTATAAAAGTAAATCGCGACACGCAGGAGAGTTTTTAGGGTGAAAATAGTGGAAAGTTTCTGTAATAACTGTCACGATTTGCCCTGAAGCGGTTCGGTGACGGATCGGACCATTCTGAAAGGAACACTACGTGGCTGCAAAGCGTCGTAAGAAGGCTGCTGCTAAGGCAGCGCCAAAGCGTCGTCGCAAGAAGGCTGCTGCTAAGGCAGCGCCAAAGCGTCGTCGTAAGAAGAAGGCTGCTGCTAAGGCAGCGCCAAAGCGTCGTCGCAAGAAGGCTGCTGCTAAGGCAGCGCC
>JBEGNC010000010.1:0-13472 GCA_041182705.1 Actinomycetota bacterium
AAAGGAATAGTCCGCGAAGCGGTCCGCGCGATTCAAGATGAGCGCAAAGCCTCTGGATTTGATGTTAGCGATCGAATCGAAGTGAGCTGGAATGCCAATACAGAATCGGCGCACGCAATCGATGAGGCTCGAGAATTTATTAGCGAAGAGGTGCTCGCCCTCAAGTTCACTCGTGATGAAGGGCTCCCGATTTCAGAGGGTGAATTAGGGCTATCGCTATCTTTGAAGCGCGCCTAGAAGGAGTTTCTAATCTCCCAGAGATCTGGGAAGGTTGGGTTAAATAGCGTATTTCTAAGATAGTCAGCGCCAGTAGAACCACCAGTTCCGGTCTTTCTACCAATGGTTCGTTCCACCATCTTCACATGTCGATAACGCCATTCCTGCAGCCCTTCATCGATATCGACTAGCCGTTCGCAGACCAAAGCCGCTTCTGGATCAGTTCGATGTAATTCGATCAGAGATGCTTGAACCATTTGATCTGATTCATATGCCTTCGATACATCGCGATTCAAGATTGCTGATGGGATTTTGAATCCTCGACCTGATACAAAACGCAGAACAGAATCCCAGAGCGCGGGTTGCGCCATCCAATACTCGACGCGTTTTCGATCCTCCGGAAGTAAGTGGGCAGCTGCTCGACCATCTCTTCTTCCCAAGAGCGCTTCCACCTCACGGAATTGCGCAGATTGAAAACCACTCGACTCGCCCAATCTATTTCGGAAGGAATTGAACTGAAGTGGCGTCATAGTCTCCAGGATGTCGATCTGTGCGACGCAGATCTTCAAGATGGTTCGAATTCGCCCAAGAATCGCCAATGCTCGATGGGCATCCACGGACTCTAAAGCGCGCTGCGCACCGATGAATTCATGGATCAACTCCTTGAACCATAGTTCATAGGTCTGATGGATAACTATGAAGAGAAGTTCATCATGCTCGGGACCCTCCGAAAGAGGCTGTTGGAGTTGGAGCAACTCATCGACCTTTAGATATGAGCTGTAATTAAGGGCCTTATCGGCGCCACTTTCCGCTCTATTGTTCATGTGACTCGAGACTCTCCTAGGCTGACTTTCTGGTACTGCTTTGTCGTGATTAGGTCTCGAATTCTCTGGAAACCATCGAATACCTCCACATATGAGGTTGGTAGCGGAGAGATTGCCAACCGGATTGAATTCGGGGTTCGATAATCAGCCACTACATTCGCATACTTGCGGAGCGCAACCGATATTTGCTCGGCATCTGGATGGCCGATGGTTATATGCCCGCCGCGCAAGTTGCTCTCTCGTGGCGTAAGCAGAGTGCAACCGAGCGGCTCGAGCCATTCATCGAACAATTGGATCATCAGCTCAGTTCCACGCGCCGCTTTAGCCGAAATCTCACTTATTCCGGCTTCTTCAATCATATGAAATGCGCTCTGCAGGATTCGGATCCCGATTATCGATGGACTAGCGATCTGAAATCCACGGATCGAATTATCTTTCTCAAATGTGGGCCCCATCGCAAATTGATCACGCTGAGCGAACCAGCCTTGGATTGGAACTTGTAATTCTTTCTGCAATCGTTTTGCCACATAGAGCCAGGCCGGTGATCCGGGACCAGAATTTCCATACTTATAGGTACAACCAACTGCTAAATCGACATTATCGCCATCAAGTTCGATAGGGATGGAGCCCACAGCGTGCGCAGCATCCCAGAGAACTAGCGCTCCATGCTCGTGAATCAATTCGGTCAAGCCGCGGACATCCTGTCGCGCTCCTGATCGATATTGGATAACTTGAAGACTCACGAGCGCAACATCATCACTCATGAACATCGCTAATCGATCGCGTGAGATCAACTCCCGACTCTGGTCGTTCTCGTTATCGATGACTATTAGCTCGAGGCCATGTGCAGCAGCCAATCCCTGCAAGATGTACCTATCTGTCGGGAAATTTGCGGCATCGGTAATGATCTTCCGTCGACCCGGTCGCGCTGCGATTGCGGCGCTCGCTAGTTGGTAGATGTTGACTGATGTCGTATCGCATGCCAGTACCTGGCCTGGTTTTGCACCTAGGGCGCTGCGGCCGATGAGATTCCCGGCGTTCTGCGCTTCATCGATCCAATCAGACCAGCCCAGAACTACCGACTTTCCCCATTCATCGTGAAGGAAATCAGTTACCGCCTTTATGGTCTGGTGCGGAAGGCGGCCCAGTGAATTACCGTCGAGATAACAGGTATCTGGATCTGTGATTACAAAGCGATTCCGAAAATCTCTTAGGGGGTCTCGTTGATCTAGCTCTACCGCCAAACTCCGCTCCATGATGCGGAGTCTATGGCTGGCTAGCTGAGGAAAGCGATAAGGATCTGGGTGCCGATGAAGAGGATGATGAAAGCGAGATCTAAAGCGACCGGGCCCATGCGTAATGGAGGTACGAATCGGCGGACGAAGGCGAGCGGCTTATCGGTAAGAATGTAGATGATTTCAGCAACCGGCAAGATAATCCCACGGGGCCGCCAATCAGGCCGAAACATCCGAACATAGTCGATGATTAATCGGAGAAAGAGCGCTATGAGAAATAGATTAAGCGCAAAGACAATCCAAGAAGTTATATCTAGCAAGATAACTAACTCTGGTTGAAGAAGCTAGCTTCCGCAGCGGCGCTCTTCTCTTCACTACTTACCGAGACATTTGGTGGGGTTAGTAGGAAAACCTTTGAAGTCACTCGCTCAATTGTTCCGGCGTGGCCGAAGACCAGACCAGATGCGAAATCAATCAACCGCTTCCGTTCCGACTCTTCCATGTCGCTTAGATTCATGATCACCGGATTCCCATCGCGATAGAACTCGCCAATCGCGCGCGCCTCGCTATAGAAGCGAGGAGAAATGGTGACGATCCGATCCATAGGTTGGCTCATCGCAGGTTGTGCGACTGGCGATGGAGTCTGGGCAACGCTTAACTTTGGGGAAGTCGAACGAGCCACTGGCGCCTTGGCAACGGAGCGAACCGGTGCAATTTCAGCGGCGCCATCATCCTCGGTTAACCCAAGGTAATTTGTCATCTTTCGAAGTGCATTAGCCATATGTGAATTTTACGGTGGGAGCTATCTCGAACCGAGGATTGAACTTCCAATCCGCAGATGTGTCGCTCCGTGGGCCAGGGCCTTCTTAAAGTCGCCACTCATCCCGGCTGAGATGAAGCGAGCGCCCGGAATGGCGCCTTGTAAGCTCATCGATAACTCTCTCAAAAGTTCAAAACCGGGCTCTGGATCCATCCCTAGCGGACCAATACCCATGACCCCCACGATCTCGAGGTTCTTCAGGGTCACCATCTCAGTTGCGAATCTAGTCAGCTCTGCCGGGTTGATTCCGTTGCGATTGTCGGAACGCTCGTTTTCATCAAGGTTGATCTGGATGAATATCTTCGGCCTCTTATCCAGCTCCCCTGCGATGCGATCCATCTTTCGAGCATGCGAAAGATCATCTAGGGAATGGATGTAGTCGGCCCAGGTGACGATTGAGCGGAGCTTCTGACTCTGCAACCTTCCCTGAAAGTGCCAGGTTAAATCGCTTGGCAGAGCAGCCGATTTCACGCTCCCCTCCTCATCACGATTCTCGCCGAAGTGGCGCTCGCCTAATCCATAGAGGATCTCGAGATCAGAGATAGGAAAGGTCTTGGTGACGACAATCAAGGTAGCCGAATCTGGGATTTCCCGTCTGACTTCCAAAAGCGCAGTACGGATCTCATCAACGCGGCTCATAACCGGATCATCCCGGATTGCCGACCGGTCTGGCGATCGCGACGGTAAGAGAAATAGCCGGGTGAATGTGAGGTGCACTCCGGGGAGACCGTTACTTCGATCTCGAAACTATGCAAAATAGAACAGGCGCCAGCAACTAGATCTAAACAGTGCCTTGATTCATCTGTTGCTGTAGCGGGAATCTGAGCTACGACTTCGCGATACATCTCCAGATCCACCTCGTAACATTCCCCGCAGATTGACGGCCCGATCTCGGCAGTGATGGATGCACTGGGTATGCCATAGGATTCAAAGATCGCAATTGTCGCTTCGATAACGCCTGCGACTAAACCCTTTCGACCGACATGTACTGCAGCGACGGCGCGTTCGGAGGCGAGCAGCAACGGAATGCAATCGGCGGTGAGTACGACTAATCCGATATCGGATCTTTGAGTAAACAATCCATCTGCGACCGGCAACTTAGAAGAATCGGAGCTCTCCGAGATAATCGCGATCTGATTCCCGTGAACCTGGTCCATAAAGAAGAGATCCTTACTTGCCAACCCCATTAACTCGCCAAGTCGCTCTCGATTCTTAAGAACCGAAATAGAGGAATCACCGACATGTTGGGCGAGATTGAATTGGTCGTAAGGTGGAGCGCTCACTCCCCCGATTCGAGAAGTGAAGAGAGTCTCTGCCATTCCTACTTCATGAAGTCAGGGATATCTATGTCATCCTCTGCGACCAGCTCTTCAAAGGTGATGCGCTTCCGAGGCGCTGCAGTTGTCTCCATTGCGACCGCAATTGGATCGTTTGCCGGAATCGGGTCGGCCTGACCATTCAAACCGGCTGTGGAGATTACTGGAACAGAGACTCGCTTTGGCTGTCCACCTTCGAACCCTGCCGCGATAACAGTGACTCTAACTTCATCCCCTAGGGCATCATCTATGACAGTTCCGAAGATGATATTTGCATCTGGATGGGCGCACTTTGCTACCAACTCAGCCGCCTCACTGATTTCAAATAATCCGAGGTCAGAGCCGCCGGCGATCGATAGCAGAACTCCGTGCGCTCCTTCGATTGATGCCTCTAACAGAGGTGAGGAGATCGCCAATTCCGCGGCACGAGTTGCGCGGGCTTCGCCCCGAGCCGAACCAATTCCCATCAACGCCGATCCAGCGCCACTCATCACACTCTTCACATCGGCGAAGTCAAGGTTGATTAAGCCTGGCGTTGTAATCAAGTCAGTTATTCCCTGCACGCCCGACAAAAGAACTTGATCTGCAGTCTTAAATGCCTCCTGTGCCGAGATCGAACGATCTGAAATCGAAAGTAACCGATCATTCGGAATCACGATCAAGGTATCTACCTCTGCACGTAGCTCTTCAATACCCAACTCCGCTTGAGCCGCACGGCGCTTCGCTTCAAAACTAAATGGGCGAGTAACTACGCCGACCGTTAGCGCCCCAAGACTTTTTGCAATTCGCGCAACAACGGGAGCACCTCCGGTACCAGTTCCGCCACCTTCGCCAGCAGTCACAAAGACCATATCGGATCCGCGGAGCGCATCTTCCAACTCTTCGGTGTGATCAATAGCGGCTTGTTTTCCGATCTCTGGATTTGCACCCGCGCCAAGGCCGCGCGTTAATTTTCTTCCGATATCTAATTTAACATCAGCATCGCTCATCAGAAGTTGTTGCGCATCAGTATTGATCGCAATGAACTCGACGCCTTTCAATCCAGCATCGATCATTCGATTTACTGCATTCACTCCGCCGCCACCAATTCCGACTACTTTGATGACTGCTAAATAATTCTGTGGTGTTGCCACGATGCGCCTCTCTTTTAACCCTAATTCTCAACTTTAGACTTAGGGTTTCCCTTTATTGTGCGCGCAAAAGTAGGCGTGGAGCCATTACCTGGCAATGACCGACACGAATCTTTTAATCACCTAACAATCGGTGACAAAGGCGATGAGATATCGATCTTTCTCACTTTTCTATTGGCTTTTAATTCAAGCAATCGCCCTAGAACGCGCTCCTTCAACTCCAACTCTTCGACACTTCCCCACGAAATATCCAAGCTACGCCCATCAATTACGACCTGGCTCTTCAAATTCTCGCGACTGCCCGCTTCAATCTGAACTGGTTCTGCCTTTAACTCGCCAAGTAGCGCGAGAATCGTCGCTACATCCTCCTTTAGAAACTGATCGTCGGCTCCCAGAGCCAGTTTTGGAAGTGACCGCCAATCAGCATCGCCAGATCTAGCTGCCTTTTCAACCGCCTCCTTTGGGACAAAGAAGAATTGGAGATCCTCGCCTAAGAAACCAAGGTCAGCTGGGTTGGCACTCCACCTGGAGTCCAGTTGTGCAATTGCGCTTCGCGGCGTGACGTTTATTTCGATATCTCCGGAGAGGAAGTTTCGTTTGATTGATACTTTATCGACCCAGATAAGGGACCGAAGACGATTCTGGACTGCCCTCCGATCAACCCGGGCAATTGGTTCGCCGATGGAAATCACCGCGGGTGGTTCCATAATCTTTGCGCTCAACTCCCTTGCAATCCGCTTATCCGCCTCGGTAATCACGACTTTGGAGACAGCAAAGGTGTTCGACCAACCAAGCAGATAAGTTATACCTGAAAGAATTGCGATCAAGACTATTAATCGAAGTCGCCTCATCGTTCTTGGAGATTCTCCAGAATCAATGGCCCGAGAGAACTGACATCGCCAGCGCCGAGCGTAATAATCACATCTCCGGGTTTAGCAAAAGCAACGACTTGGGCGATAACTTCCGGCATCGATGGTTCGTATGTGACATTGCCATTCATTCGGGTAGCAATCGAATTTGAAGTGGCGCCTGTGATTGGCAGCTCTCCTGCTGAATAGACCTCCAAGAGATAAGTGTGATCGGACTTAGCCAATTCCAATGCAAATTCACTGGCAAAGGCTTGGGTTCTGGAGAATCTGTGCGGTTGGAAGATGGTTAGAACTCGCCCACCATTAGCGAAATTTCGGGCAGTCTCCAGGGTAGCGCGGATCTCGGTCGGATGATGTCCGTAGTCATCTATTACAGTCACGCCACCAACTACACCCTTTATCTCGAACCTTCGGCGAGCGCCAGTAAATAGACTCAAACCAATCATCGCGTCATTTATATTCGCGCCAAATTGGCTCGCCATTAGAAGTGCGCCAGCCGCATTGAGCAGGTTGTGACGACCTGGTATCGAAAGGTTCAATTCCCCAAGAATGCGGCCACGGAGCGTCAATCTCGCAATTGAGCTCTTTGGGTTTAGGACGATGCGATCTATCAGTAGATCAGGATCGCCTTGAAACCCATAGGTAAGCACGCGAACTCGCTCTCGATTTGCAGTTGTCAGCCGCGAAAGCAACCTTTGATTTCCTGGATCATCGCCACAAAGGACGAGTACCTTTCCCACAGTATCCAAGAATCGATCAAATAGTGCATCGATGCTCGCTAAGTCCTTGAAGTTATCGACATGATCTAATTCAATGTTAGTGATTAGTGCGCTCTCGGGTTGGTAGCTCATGAAGGAACCATCGGACTCATCGGCCTCAACAACGAAGATTTCCCCCGAGCCATGATGGGCATTGGTTCCTGAATTTCGAACTGTGGCGCCGATTGCAAATGAAGGATCCAGGTGGCAGTGCTGGAGAGCTACCGTCAACATCGAAGTTGTCGTCGTCTTTCCATGTGTGCCCGCAATCGCTATCGAACGCTTACCGATCATCAATTGCGCAAGCGCCTCAGCTCGTCCAAGGACTTCAATTCCATCGCTAATTGCTTGCTGCATCTCAAGATTCGAATCGGGAATCGCACTCGATCGGATAACCACCTGCGCACCGGCGACATTAACTGCGGCATGGCCTACAGATATCTTCACACCAAGATTTCGGAGCGCATCTAGCGCGGGAGAATCATGCAAATCGCTCCCCGATACCTTGGCTCCGCGAGCCACCATGATGCGGGCGATACCACTCATTCCGGAGCCGCCGATCCCTATGAAATGCGCACGAAGCCCCTCCCAATTCACTAAGCCACCTCCTCGAGCGCGAGCTGTGCTAACCGGCGGGCTGCGCCAAGGTGGATAGAACTTTGCTTTGAACTCCCCAGCCGAACATCCGCCAGCGCGCTATTCAAGTTGGCCGCTAGCCATTGCGCGTCGAATCGTTCATTAGGTACGGATTTGGCCAGACCCATCTTCGCCAATTGATCTGCATTTTCAATCTGCTCACCGTTGCCATGTGCCAATGGAACCAAAATGGCGCTTCTCCCCATAGTCATGAGTTCGGCACAGGTCATGGCGCCACTTCGCGTAATCAATAGATCAGCGCTGCCATATATTGCTGCCATATCGTGGAAATACGAGAGTGGAAGGTAACCGGGTCGAGCAACCGGTAACTTGTTATTCATTCCCACAGCATGGATTATCTGAATCTTGGAATCTTTTAAGGGAAGATAATCCTCGACAACTGAATTTATATGTTGTGAACCCTGTGAGCCGCCGAAAATTGCGACAATAGGAAGATTTGCATCGAAACCCCAGCTCTCTGAATTCAATCTCCGGAATCGTTCTAGCTCCTCGCCAGAAAGCGTCGCTAGATTCGCAATCGAATCTCGGATTGGCATTCCAGTCATAATCGAGCCAGTCCATTTAGATTGCATGCTCGGAAAGTTCACTGCGACGATTCGTGCCATGTGTCGACCGAGCCTATTAGCCCATCCAGGCCGAGCGTTAGCTTCGTGCACGACAATCGGAATTCGGCGAAGCCAAGCTGCAATGTAAGAAGGTGCGCTCACATAGCCACCGAATCCAACGAGGAGATCTGCGCCGCCTACTATGCGCAGCGCCACAATCAAACTTCGAAGCGCATCAAATGGAAATAACAATAGATCAAAGGAGAGTTTTCGGGGCATTACTACCTTTGGAATCTGATTGACGCGATAGCCACGTTTTGGTACCAACACTTCTTCAAGTCCGGATCTGGTACCAATAAACTCGCAAATCACCTTCGAATCTATCTGCTTGATAGCCTCGGCAACGGCGAGCGCCGGTTCTATATGCCCTGCCGTCCCGCCAGCGGCGAGAAGTACTCGCTTCGAACCATTCTCGGAAGACACCGGACTAGTCTCTCGCCTCTCGCGCAGATCTGCGCTCGCGCAACTCAGCGGCGATTTCTGGGTCTCGGCGAAGCACCCCAAGAACATAACCGATTCCGATGAAGGTCGCGATTAAGGAAGAGCCGCCGTATGAGATGAATGGGAGCGTCACGCCTACCACAGGCATCACACTGATGACAGTTCCGATATTCAAGGCAACTTGAACCGATATCCAGCAAGCGATCCCGCCACTTACATAGCGATCAAATGGATTATCGGCTCGAAGCGCAACTCGGAAAAGTGAAAGTATCAAGATGCCAAAGAGTCCTAGGACCACCAAAGTTCCAAGTAAGCCAAACTCCTCACCGATTACGGCGAAGATGAAATCGGTATGTGCCTCCGGGAGGTTTCCCCACTTCTGCTTACTGGAGCCTAGCCCCGTACCTAATGGTCCACCGGATGCAAGGCCCATGATGCTATGAGCTTGCTGCCAGCCGGTGCTCTTGTAATTCTCTTCAGCAAATGGATCCGTGAAGGCGATGAAGCGTTGGACGCGATTGGGACTGCTTATTACCAGAAGCGCCATACCAATCAGGCCGAGCGCGCTAAAACTCAGGAAGAAACGGGTTGGAAGCCCGGAGATAAAGAGGATTCCGGCAACGATTCCGCCAACTACGCCAGCTGTTCCAAGGTCATTTCCGACAAGGATAAGGAGGATTATCAGAGCGAAGCCAGGAGCGATGAGTGGGAGTGGATTGTTGGAACCGCCGGCCGCAACCCGTTGGTCGTGGATTCTAAGTCGGATCGCGCACCAGAAGATCAATCCTAATTTCGCAAACTCACTCGGTTGCATCGTGAAGTTTCCGATTGCTACCCAGTTGGTGTTTCCACCTACTGTCTTACCAAGACCGGGAAGCTGCGGCAGCACTAAGAGTGCAGCAGAGGTGATCAGGGAGATTCGCGATAGCGGCAACCAGAGTCGTTGCTTTAGATTCATTGCAAGCCAGGCTAGTAGAACTGAGATAGCAAGATAAATGGCCTGCCGCATCACAATCGCGAAGGAGCTGCCATAGTCGTTCAGTGCCTTTACCGAACTCGCACTCAGAACCATAACAAGTCCAAGGGCAGAGAGGATTGTCACTGAACCCAGGATCAAGTAGTACGCCGATGCTGGCCGAGCAAAGAGTGATGTCTTACTTGGCATTGATCCGCTCCCTGACTGCTCCAGCGAAAAGTTCGCCTCGCTCTGCATAGTTTTTGAATTGATCCATCGAGGCGCATGCTGGCGCCAATAAGACCGAGTCTCCCGAAGTGGCCTCCTGGGCCGCTATCTCGACGACTCGGCGCATCAAATCGCCACCGCTCAAGCCTGTTATCTCGATTATCTTCACATCAGGCGCTTCCGCCCTAAGCGCCGTCGCGATCAATCCTGCATCAGTCCCGATGAGGATTGCGCTCTTGATCCGCGGCCCACCTAATCGAGCTAGCTCGACCATATCGGCGCCCTTCGCCAATCCTCCGGCAATCCAAACTGATTTGAGTTGCGATCTGAGCGCAGCCAGCGCTGCATGAGGATTGGTCGCCTTCGAATCATCAATCCAGGTAATCCCATCATGAACAGCGACAATCTCCAAGCGATGGTGATCCAATTTGAATTTGCTTAACGCGCTACCGATTGAATTAGGTGCAACCCCAATACTGCGGGCAATCGCTGCAGCAGCCATGGCATTGCTGACATTGTGAGGAACTGCAGGGGAGATATCGGCCAATTCAAATAGGACTTCCGCCTCGTCGCTGACGAAAGCTCGATCGACTACGAGATTCTCCACCAATCCAATCTGGTGGGGTGCCGGAGTCTGCAGGGAATAAGTCACCAATCTCGTATCGAGGTCTCCGATTCGAGTTGCGATGGCAGAGTCATCAAGATTCGCAATCAGTAGGTCGCTCATGCCGGCCAGTTTGAACTTCGCATTCGCGTACTCTGTGAACGAACCGTGCCAATCCAGGTGATCATCCGCGATATTCAAAATCGCCCCGGTAGCGAAATGCGCCGCTTTGCTCCACGCCAATTGGAAGGAAGAGAGTTCGACCACCAATATCTCGGCCTCAGTATCTGTTATCGTCTCGATTACGGTATCACCGACATTGCCACATGCCTTTGCATCTAATCCAGCCTCAACCAGGATGGCTTCCGTCATTTGCACCGTAGTGGTCTTGCCATTGGTGCCCGTGACGCCAAGCCACTTCTGCTCCGGTCTAATTTCACATTTGAGCTGCCAGGCAAGATCGATTTCGGAGATTAGAGGAACTCCGGCCTTTCGAGCCAGTTCGATCTGCGGATGATCAAGCCGCCAGCCCGGCGAGATCACGGCAAAAGAGAATTGTGAAAGATCTAAGTTGGCTAGTTCCTTTGTTGCACCTTGTTTCGGTTGTTCGTCGACAATATTCACTTTGGCGCCCGACTTGATCAGAAATTCGCGAGTTGAGTTACCAGTTACCCCCGCTCCGAAGACCAGGACTGAACTACCGGGGAGTGAATCAATGAAACTCACTTCAAGCGACCACCCATTGGGCATAGAAGATGCCAAGTCCGGCAGCGACGGAGAGCCCAGCGATGATCCAGAAACGGATGACGATGGTCACTTCTCCCCAGCCCAGGAGCTCGAAATGGTGCTGGAGCGGTGCCATCTTAAAGATGCGTTTTCCGCCAGAGATCTTGAAGTAAGTTGTCTGGATTATCACCGACATGGTGATGATCACGAATAGTCCGCCGAGTGGAACAAGAAGTAATTCGGTTCGGAGCGTCATTGCCAGACCAGCAAGTGCGCCACCAAGTGCAAGAGATCCGGTATCGCCCATGAAGATCCGCGCGGGCGAGGCATTCCACCATAGGAAGCCGGCGCAAGCTCCAGCGAGAGCAGCCGCCAGAACTGCCATATCAAGTGGGTCGCGAGCGTTGTAGCAATTCGTCACTACGATTTCGCAACGTTGGCCAAACTTCCAAACTCCGATTAACACGAAGGCCAAGAAGGACATGATTGCTGCGCCAGTCGCTAAACCATCTAGGCCATCGGTCAAATTAACGCCATTACTGGAACCCATGACCAAAAGGATTGCCCAAAGAATCACCAGGACTAGAGAGAGTTTTATTCCAGTATCTCGCACGGTAGAAAGGTAGGAAGACATCGGAGTATTTCCGACATCGTCTGGAAAACGTAACGCCAGATAGCCAAAAACGCCGGCCACCAGAGCCTGGCCAAGAAGTTTCTCGCGGGCGCGCAATCCCAGAGACTTTCCGCGAACGACTTTCATCGCATCATCGATAAATCCAACCGTTCCTAGCCCGACTATCAATCCGATAACTAGGACTGCTGAGGTGGTTATCGGAACCCCAGTAGCCAGATGTGAGATTAGGTACCCAACTATCGCCGCGAGAATCAGGATCACTCCACCCATAGTTGGAGTTCCGCTTTTCACATGATGTGTTTTAGGCCCATCATCGCGAATAGGTTGACCGAAACTTCTACTCTTCAAGAATCTTATGAACAAAGGAGTAAGGACAAAGCTGAGTAAGAAAGCAATCGCTCCTGCGATCAATACGCCTCTCATCGCTCAACTCCTCCCGCTCCCGGAACCGACCAGATGGAGATTATCCGCTCTGCAATCTCCTCTAAGCCTTCGGCGCGCGACGCTTTCACCAAGACCACATCAGCGCCAGATAGGCGATTTAAAATCTGGGTTGCGCTCTGGATATCGGCAAAGAGATGACCGCTGGTGTTAGTGCCTTCAATCCCCTCGATATATTCCGGGACGCCGATCGAGACCAAGTGGTCGATACCAAGATCTCCGGCTAATTTGCCGACCTGTTTATGGAACGAATCTGAATCGACGCCAAGTTCATGCATCTTGCCGATGAATGCCCATGAATTCCCGCCCCGTTCTTGACTCAGCAGCGCCAATGTCCGCAGCGCCGCAGTCATACTCTCCGGATTGGCGTTATAGGAGTCATTCACCAAGAGAATCTCACCTAGATCATGGAGTTCCATCCGCCATTTACTCCCGCTCTTATGAGCGGATAGTGAGTCGGCAATCTGGGAGGTGGGGATTTTGAGGGCAAAGGCGACCGCGGCGGCGGCCAACGCATTTGAAATCTGATGCTCACCGAGGATCTGCAGTTCGACCGGCTCACGTCCCTCCGGAGTCACCAATTCGAATGAAGCGAAACCACCCTTTATCTCAACATCTGCAGCCCGCACATCACTGCCGGCAACTTCGCCGAAGGTCAATCTTCGAACCTTCATTCCTTCTGCCATTTTTGGGGTGAATTCGTCATACATTCCCAGTACAGCAGTTGCGCTATCACGAAGTCCGCGGATCAATTCACCTTTGGTCTTGGCTATCACTTCTCGAGAACCGAATTCACCGAGATGTGCAGTTCCGACTCTAAGGACAACGCCAACCTCTGGCTGGGCAATCGTGGTCAGCCGAGCTATATCGCCACCATGTCTTGCCCCCATCTCGACTACGCAGAACCGGGTCGAAGTAGTGCAGCGAAGTAAGGTAAGTGGAACGCCGAGATCGTTGTTGTATGAATTCTCTGGGATTACAGTTTCGCCAACCCTAGCAAGGACTGTTCCCAG
>JBEGNC010000011.1:0-5564 GCA_041182705.1 Actinomycetota bacterium
CCCCATCCTTATCGATAAGAGAAAACTAGCCTCAAATCTGCTGGGAAGAACCCGGGAGATTCCTTTCGAAAGGGGAAGTACATGACCGCAACTTTGCGGCGTCGCCGTTTTATCTTGGCGACAAGCATTTTCGCGGCGCTTGCGCTCGTTGTTACTAGCTGCTCGAGTTCTGATGACTCAGCAAGCGGTGGCAATTGCGACGCTTACGCTGCATACGAAGGCTATGAAGGGACTGAAGTAGAGATCTACTCATCCATCCGTAGCCCAGAAGCAGAGATCTACCAGGAATCCTTCGCTGAGTTCGAAGAGTGCACCGGTATCACAATTACCTGGAATGGAACTGCAGAATTCGAAGCACAACTTCCAGTTCGTGTTGAAGGTGGAACTGCACCTGATCTTGCCGTGTTCCCACAGCCTGGACTCTTGAAGGCTATGGTCGCAACCGGAAAGATGATTCCAGCATCAGCTGATGTTTCAGCAGCTGCTGATGAGTATTACGGCGCAGATTGGAAGGCATACGGAACCGTTGATGGAACCTTCTATGCAGCTCCACTCGGCGCAAACGTAAAGTCATTCGTCTGGTATTCGCCAAAGACGTTCACAGATAATGGTTGGACAATCCCAACTACTTGGAGCGAGCTTCTTGCTCTCTCCGATCAGATTGCTGCAGGCGGCAAAGTCCAGCCATGGTGCGTGGGCTTTGGCTCTGGCGATGCAACTGGTTGGGTTGGAACTGACTGGATGGAAGATTTGATGCTTCGTGTAAACGATGCAGCAACTTATGATGCGTGGGTAAACCACACCATCCCATTCAATGATGCCAAGGTTGCAGCCGTTCTCAAGGAAGCTGGAAAGATCCTCAAGAACCCGAAGTACGTTGGAAACGTACCGGCAATCGCAACCACTACCTTCCAAGAGGGTGGAGCTGGACTTGTTGATGGATCATGTGCAATGCACCGCCAAGCATCGTTCATCGGTGGCATCTTGGCTGCTGATTACGGCGCAACCATCGTCACTCCAGATGACACCGCAACCGAAGGTGGAATCACAACCTTCTACTTCCCAGGCGTGACTGCAGATCAGCGTCCAGCGCTTGGTGGCGGCGAGTTCGTCGGCGCATTCTCGGATCGTCCTGAGGTTGCAGCTGTACAGCTCTACCTCACCTCTCCAGAGTGGAACAACAAGAAGGCTGCACTTGGTGGCTGGTTCTCAGCTAACAAGGGCCTCGATGTTGCAAATGTTGCTGACCCAGTGAATAAGAATGCGGTTGAGATTCTCAAGTCTGCGACCACATTCCGCTTCGATGGTTCCGACGCGATGCCAGCGGCAGTTGGTGCCGGCTCGTTCTGGAAGGAAATGACCGCTTGGGTCGCTGAGAATAAGTCCGATAAGGCTGTTCTCGATGCGATTGAGAAGTCATGGCCTAAGTCCTAATCGGACCCAACTAACGCAGTAAGGGAGAGGTGTGGTGACTTTGTCACCACACCTCTTTCAATTCCTTTGATACTTCGGAATAATCCAAAGCTAAAGTCAGGAGTGAGATGATCGAGTTAGCAGCGCGACAGACGCAACTCGAACAAGCTATCTCCAAACTGACTGGGCTTGCGCTGACAATCACAATATTCGCCATCTTGGTCGCTATCGCCTTCTCGCTTGCTGAGCGCACCAGTGAACGCACCCAAAGATTCTTGAAGTATCTGGTCTTCCTGATTCCTGCTCTCGCATTCCTATTCATCGGATTGGTGGCTCCCGCTTTCCGCACTCTCTATCTCTCCTTCCGCGATGCTCGAGGTGATGAGTTCATCGGCTGGGAGAATTACAGATGGGCGTTCACGCAACCGGAAATCCTCGATGTCTTGCAGAACACTTTGATCTGGATGATTGTTGCTCCTATTGCCTCAACTGGATTCGGTCTGACCATTGCAGTGCTCACCGACCGGATGCGTAGACCTGGACTGGTTAAGTCACTGATATTCATGCCGATGGCTATCTCGTTTGTCGGCGCTGGAATCATCTGGAAGTTCGTCTATCAATTTCAGCCCAACGAATTCCGGCCAGAAATCGGGCTTCTTAGCCAGATAGCGGAATGGTTTGGTTTTGTACCTTCTAACTGGTTGCTTGTCACTCCGCTAAATACGCTCTTACTCATCGTGGTTTTCGTCTGGATTCAAACGGGATTTGCAATGGTGGTTCTATCCGCGGCGATAAAGGCGATTCCTGATGAGATTTTGGAAGCTTCTATGCTGGACGGTGCAAGCGGCTGGAAGCGCTTTGCCCGAGTAACTGTGCCGATGATCAGGGGCACGATTATTGTCGTTCTGAGTACGATCACTATTGGAGCTCTTAAAGTTTTCGACATTATTCGCACGATGACAGGTGGAAATTTCAAGACCAGCGTTATCGCAAATGAAATGTATAACCAATCATTTAGAGCGCTCAACTACGGCACTGGTAGCGCCCTAGCAATCATCCTCTTCATCGGCGTATTGCCGCTTGTGGCCTATAACGTCTGGCATCTCCGCAGAGAACGGAGTGAAAGATAATGGCGCTAAGGTTGCGTAGGCGTGAGGCTGAGGTGGTCAAGACTCACTTAAGTAGTCCGATTGCTAGTTTCGCTGCGATTCTCTTGGCTACGCTCTGGACGATTCCGACATTCGGTCTCTTCGTCACATCTTTCCGGCCAAGTACCGGGATCAACGGTTCAGGTTGGTGGACGGTATTCACTAACCCAGAATTCACATTGACCAATTACTCGCGAGTCTTATTTGAAGGAAGAGGCGCAACTCCGCCATTGAGCCAATACTTCCTCAATACCTTCGCCATCGTGATTCCTTCGACGATCATTCCAATCACGATCGCCATATTCGCTGCTTATGCGATCGCTTGGTTTGATTTCAAAGGGCGGAATTTCCTCTTTTTCTTCATTTTTGCACTCCAAGTAATCCCGCTACAGATGTCTTTGATCCCACTTCTCCAACTATTCTCGGGTGGATTGCATATCGGAACAATCCCGATAATCCCAAGTTTTGGAATAACTGGAACATTCATTCCGATTTGGCTAGCGCATACAATGTTCGGCCTGCCGCTTGCCATCTTCTTGCTCCATAACTTCATCGCGCAACTCCCACGAGAGTTGATTGAAGCTGCTCGGGTCGATGGAGCAGATCACTTCAAACTATTCCGACAGATTGTGCTTCCATTAAGCGTCCCAGCAATCGCCTCCTTCGCGATTTTCCAGTTCCTTTGGACCTGGAATGACCTATTGGTAGCCCTCACATTCGGTGGTGGAAAGCGAGAGATTGCGCCGCTTATGGTTCGGTTGGCCGAGATGACTGGAACTCGCGGCGGTGATTGGGAACTTCTCACGGCGGGCGCTTTTGTATCTATCCTGGTTCCGGTTGCGGTCTTCTTCGCGCTGCAAAGATATTTTGTACGTGGTCTCTTAGCTGGATCGGTGAAGGGTTAACTTAAATCTAGGTCAGTGGCATACTCGCCGTATGGCCGAATCCTTACGAGCCCCATCAATCGCTGAACTCAGGGAACGCAAAAGTACGAAATGGCGGACTCATCCGGTGGATGTCTTGCCTCTTCCAGTAGCTGAGATGGATTTCCCGATTGCTGAACCAATCAAGATTGCACTCCGAGACATGATTGATCGGTCCGATACTGGTTATCTCTGGCAATTCCCAGAGTTGTTTGAGGCCTTCGGTGATTTTGCAGAGCATAAATGGTCGTGGCGCCCAGATCCCAGTCAGATGCGGATTACAACTGATGTAGGAGTTGGAGTCGTTGAGGTAATACGGACCATAATCAATCCGGGCGATAGCGTGATATTGAATTCACCGGTCTACGACAATATGTGGCGTTGGATAACTGAAGTTAAGGCTGAGTTAGTTGATGTACCGCTCCTAGAGAGTGGCTCAGAATATTCAATTGATTTACTTGCGCTCGAGCGGGCATATTCTTCGGGCGCAAAGGTTCATATTCTTTGTAATCCTCATAATCCGGTAGGAATCCTCTTTGATCGACAGACCTTGGAGAGTATTGCGAAATTAGCTAAGCAATATAGCGTTATCGTAATCAGCGACGAGATTCACGGTGCGCTCACATATCCAGGTAAGCAGTTCATCCCATTCTTATCAGTCTCAGATACGGCACGCGAAGTTGGAATAACCATTACAAGTGCGAGTAAAGCTTTCAATCTCGCTGGCTTGAAATGCGCCATGATTATCTCCGGCTCTGATCCGCTCAAGGAGCGCTTAAATGCCCTGCCTTTCTCCATAGGCTTCCGCGCCTCACTTTTCGGCGCTGTGGCCGCGACATCAGCATTCCGTGATTCACGAGACTGGTTAGGAAGTGCCATCTGCGCGCTCGATGAGAATCGCCAATTGGTAGCAAATTTAATCGCAACGAAGATCCCGGCAATCCGCTATCGAAAACCCGATTTTGGATTCTTGGCCTGGTTGGACTTGTCGCAGCTTGGACTTGGCGAGGATCCCGCAAAGGTTTTTTTAGAGAAGGGCAGGTTGGCCATAAATTCTGGTCTCTTGTATGGCCCAAGGCATGGCCAATTCGCTCGACTTAATTTCGGAACAAGTCCAGAAATCATCACCGATGCTTTCGATCGCATGGCCAGAACTATCTAGATGGAGATCGAATATGACGCGATTGTCATCGGCTCTGGCCACAACGGGCTAGTCGCTGCTGCTTATCTCGGAAGAGCTGGCAAGAAAGTCTTGGTCCTAGAGAAATCTTCAAATCTTGGGGGCGCGACTAAAAGCATCGCACCGTTTCCAGGAGTATCCGCCTACTTGTCAAGATATTCCTATCTTGTCGCGTTGTTCCCTGATGAGATAAAACAGGACCTGGGTCTTCGATTTGAGACTTTGAGCAGGAAGGTATCTTCCTTCACGCCTTGGCAGGAAACGGGAATATTGATCAATCGTGATTTCGATGAGGCTAGCAAATCTTCGATTAATGGATTTACCGGAGATTCAAATGCAAGTAAAGCTTGGGAGCTCTTCTATTCGCGAATAGCAGAATTTGCTAGAAAGGTAGCGCCGACTCTTCTCGGACCCCTTCCTAACGAGAGCGATATTCGTTCTTTAGTCGGAGATGAACTTTGGGATGAATTCATATCATCATCACTAGCGACGACTCTTGAACGATATTTCGAAGATGATGTAATTAAGGGAATCGTTCTGACTGATGGTTTAATCGGAACTTTCGCTAGCGCCCACGAGAAATTAGCGAATATCTGCTTCTTGTATCACCTGATTGGAAATGGAACCGGAGAGTGGAAGGTTCCGCTCGGAGGAATGGGGGCATTGGTTGGCGCCTTGATTGATAAATGCTCGGAATTTGGGGTCGAATTGAAAGCTAATTCGAAGGTGACGAAGATCGTCGATGAAGGCGATTGCATAACGGTAATCACTGCAGATGATCAGGCGCTTAGAACTCATTTGGTGCTGGCTAATTGCGCTCCTCGAACCCTTGAGAAATTATCAGGATTGAAGTCGGCTGAACATCGAGATGGTAGCCAGTTGAAAGTAAATCTAGTTCTA
>JBEGNC010000012.1:0-14664 GCA_041182705.1 Actinomycetota bacterium
GTGTCCTTGGCCGGAGTTGAACCGGCGACCTACCGCTTAGGAGGCGGTTGCTCTATCCACTGAGCTACAAGGACAAGTCTGTGAATTATCCAATAATAAGTGAGGTTAAATACGCGGTAAATTGCGCTTAATCATCGCCCCCAGTAAACTCTCCCTAAATCTCGTTTGGAGTTGATTTTTACATGAAAGCCCTAGTTATAGGTGCTGGTGGTGTCGGTAGGGCTATTCTCAATATCGCATCACGCAGATCTTTTATATCTTCGCTGGTGATAGCTGACCGAACCCTGGCGCGAGCGCAAGAAGCAGTTAGCCGGGTCAAAGACCCAAGATTCTCAGCGGCCCAAGTAAATGCTGCTGAACTCGAGGATCTACGCGATCTGATCAGAAAAGCCGACCCTGATGTAGTTATCAATGCGGTCGATCCGCGTTTCGTAATGCCGATCTTTCTTGCCTGTGAGATCGAGAATACGAACTACATCGATATGGCGATGTCACTTTCAAGACCACATCCACACTATCCACACCGCGAGACTGGCGTGAAACTCGGTGATGAACAGTTTGCCCGTGATTGGAATTGGGAAGAGCGAAAGATCTACGCCCTAGTTGGTATGGGCGTCGAGCCCGGTATGAGCGATATCTTCGCGAAATACGCAAGCGATGAATTGTTTAGTCGAATCGACTCGATAACGATTCTAGATGGATCTAATCTTCGAGTTGAGGGCGCAAACTTTGCTCCGTCATTCTCCATTTGGACGACGATTGAAGAGTGTCTAAATCCGCCGCTTGTTTGGGAAGATGGCCGAGGTTGGTTCACAACTGAACCATTTAGCGAATTGGAAGTCTTCGAATTTCCCGAAGGCATCGGACCTGTCGAATGTGTCAATGTGGAGCACGAAGAGGTTGTCCTGATTCCACAGAAGATCGACGCTAAGAAGGTCAACTTCAAATACGGCCTTGGTGCCGAGTTCATCCAGATACTGAAGACTATAAATATGTTGGGTATGGACCGGAAAGAGAATGTTGATGTCCAAGGCGTATCGGTAGCGCCCCGTGATCTCCTGGCCGCCTCACTTCCGGATCCTGCAACTCTGGGTTCGCGAATGAAAGGCAAGACCTGTGCTGGCGCACTTGTTCGAGGTCTGGATAAGGCCGGTAATCCAAAAGCGGTCTACATCTACAACGTGATTGATAACGAATGGTCGATGCAGGAATATGGTGACCAAGCGGTTGTCTGGCAGACAGCGGTAAATCCAATAATTGCGATGGAGTTGATCCATAACGGAATCTGGAAACCACTTGGAGTTAATGGTCCAGAATGGTTCGACCCCAAACCGTTCTTGAAGTTGATGGAGGATTACGGCACTTCGTGGCATATTCGCGAAGAGGATGCTTCGGGTATAACCAAGTAGCGGTATTGTGAAGCGATGAACCGGCCAATTGCGCTAGTAACTGGAGCTTCATCTGGAATTGGTGAGAGTTTCGCCGAATTCCTTGCAGCAAATGGCCACGACCTAGTAATCACTGCTCGTGACAAGTCGCGGCTTGATGAGCGAGCAGAACATTGGCGGGAAAAATTTGCCGTGGAAGTCGAGGTTATCCGCGCGGACCTCGCTACCAATGAGGGAATCAAGGCGATCGAGTTGAGGCTAGAGAATCGAAGTCGACCAATCGAAGTTCTAATCAATAATGCGGGGTTCGGTCTGAATAAGAGTTTCACTTTAAGTGAACGACAGGCCGAAAATGATCTACTCGATGTCTTGGTTCGCGCACCACTTCGTTTTATGCATGCGGTAGTCCCTGCAATGCGAGAGCGAGATAGCGGGGTAATTATTAATGTCTCTAGCGTGGCTGGCTGGATAGCAGGAGGCTCCTACAGCGCCGCTAAGTCCTATCTGACAGTGATGAGCGAGTCCCTGCATACCGAACTTCGTGGTACCAATGTAAAAGTACTTGCCCTTTGTCCAGGCTTCACGCGAACTGAGTTCCATCAGCGCGGGCGAATGCGCATGACCGGTCTACCCGAATTCATGTGGCTCCAGTCTCACGAGGTTGTAGCTGCCGCTTGGCGAGCGGCTCAACAGGGCAGAGCCGTCGCGATACCCGGATTCCAGTACAAGTTATTGAGTTTGATCTCGCGCTTCGCTCCCCGACCAGTGGTGCGACGCGTCGGCATGAATCTCCGAAGTAGACAGCGGAAGTAAGGTTGATTCTCAGTCAATTCCTCGCAAATTGTGGAGATTCGTTGACCTCTTTGTAACGCTCACTCCCTTAGGATTTGGCGTAGAAATTCCACCAGGAGGCATTTGTGCAAAAGAACGCAACTCGAGTAATCAAGAAGTTAACCGCAGTCGGAGCTCTCTCCTTCTTGACCGCTTCTTTACTCGCCCCTGCCGCTGAAGCCGCCGTTCCAGGAGCTCGCTGCAGCACTGCAAATGCGAAAGCCAAGATTGGTAAAGAGAATTACACCTGCACCAGTAACCCGAATGTTAAGTCGAAGGCGCTTGTCTGGGTCTTAAATGAATGCGTAGCAGCGGGTCGTGCCTACACAAAGGGTTTAGAAACACAGAAATCAGTCTCTGAAACAGCAGCACAAACGATCACAATGCTCAAGGTGGATATCGAGAATCTGAAAGTTTCCATTGCTGCGCAAGAGCCAGAAGCAAAGACTTGGGATGCCAAGGTCGCCGACTATAAGGCAAAGGCTGAGACTGCTCGGGCGAAAGCTGCTGAGCTAAAGGCGAGCGCAGCTAAGGGTGGAATCACTTCAGTAGAAACTAAATTCAAATTGAATCTTCAGGTGGCTCTATTTGATAAGAAGCTGACTCCAGCCGAAATCACCCAACTCGCAACAAATTGGTCAACAACTACTGACAAGGTTCCGTTTATCATCGATTTCATCGCCTCTGAGGATTATTTGAAGGCAGCAAGCTCATATGACACCAGTGCTAAGAACGCCCAGCGTAAAGCTGACTCACTTCGCAGCACAGAGTTAATTGACCTAAAGAACAAGCAGATCAAGAGCGCGGAGACCAATGTCTCACTTGGGGAATCTCAACTTCAGAGCCTGCTAGATACTCGCAAGACGGTATGCATGGTCAGACTCTGGAAGCGGATTAGCTAACCGACAACCACCTTACTTCTCGTTGCCTGCACTGGAACGGTTCGCAGGTTTGTCTTCGCCGGACCCACTTTGACTGAGCCATTCAAGGCAAATTCAGCTCGATGCTCGGGACATTTCCACTTACCTCCAATGAGGTTTACTTTCACGCCTTCGTGGGTGCATGAGAGATTCACCGCTCGAAAACCATTTGCCGCCTTCGAAGTTCGCACCAGGGCTATATCGGCGCCAGAACCATCTTGGAATTGAACTACCCCACCAACTTTTCGCAGCGCTGGATTAGATGAAATGGCGATCTCAACTTTGCCATCGGCTAGCACCTTTACACCACTTGCTGCAATAGCCTTATCAGGCGCTAACCCGAGCGCAAGTAACGCTATCCCACAAAGTACATTCCGTCGTGAAACCAAATTCTCTTCAGACATCTCCACCCTCTCGATACTCTTAATAGTGCGAATCTATCCCCTAACACGCTGGTTTGCCACCACTGCACTCATTGGATATTTAGTTCTTAGGATTTTCACTCCTCCCTCACAGTTCAGTGAGTTGATTCTCTACAACCTGGTCTTACTCACGACGGCGGTAGCAATTCTCGCCTCACCCCTTCCCGATGATGATCTGGGTCAGCGGAGCGTAGCCGCCGCCATCTTCGTCTGGGGAGCTGGATCTATAACCTCGTCGATTGATTCTTTCTTCGACACCGAATTGAGTATCTACTCGGAGATCGCATATGCCTCCTTCTATCCCATCGCAATCTTCGGGGTAATCCGCTCACTGAGACAGGAAATAAAGAGCCGTGCCCTGGAACTTTTGGATACTCTCGTGATTGCACTCAGCGGCACGACACTTCTGGCGACGATGCTTTTGAAGCCGGCAAGCAATGAGATTTCCGGAACTCCATTCGAAGTCTTCTTGGCAATCCTCTACCCAATTGGCGACTTACTCTTACTGCTCACGGTAATCACAATAGTTATGATGCAACATCTAACGCCTCGAAATCTCTTGATTATTGCTGGCGTAACCATCTTCACAACAACTGATTTCTACTATCTCTGGCTGAGTCGGAATGACTCCTATCAATTCGGTTCTTTGAGCGATCTCGGCTGGTTGATTGGCTTCTTGCTAATCTCCCATTCGTTCTGGTTTGCTGCCGATGAAGCGAGCCATCCGCGCAATTTCAATCCAATTCTGGTGACGCTAGCTCTTATTCTAAGTTCGCTGGTTTTGACTATCGCTGTCTTACGCCCAGACTACTTCCCGCGATTCGTACTCTTGCCTGCCTTTGCAACTATCGGCCTCGCCTTTATTCGAATGGCGGTAGCGATGAACGATGCCCGCCAGATGAGTGATGAACAGATTCTGGCGCGAACCGATGAGCTCACGGGATTGGCAAATCGTCGTCGCTTCTTGAGTGAATACGAACCGTTCCTTAGGAGCGAAGGATCACTATTGATCTTGGACTTGGATGGGTTCAAGCCGGTAAACGATCGCCTTGGTCACCAAGTCGGTGACCAACTGCTAACCCAGGTCGCACGTAGGTTTGAACGAGTCATGCCGAAGGGAGCGCTCCTTGCTCGACTCGGTGGCGATGAGTTTGGCGCACTCATTGCCGGAGCGGAAGGTTATGAGGTCGCTCGGGCACTTAGAGCGACGCTCTCTTATCCCTTCGAGATTGCTGGTGAGCAGATCCAGCTAGATGTCTCTGTTGGAATCGCGCTGAGTGAGCCAAACTCACCGGGCGTCAATCTCCTACGCCGCGCTGATGAGGCGATGTATCGCGCCAAACGGGAGCGACTTGGCGTCGCGAGTTGGGATGGGTCGATTATGAGTTCCGGGCGCTAGGTCGTACTGTTCTCGTCGTCCGTAACAGCTAGCGAGGTGAGATTCTCTCCGCTCCTAAAGGGGGTTCCTAATTGGCAGCACGCTTTACCAATAAAGTCTTGGTTCTTGGCGCAGGTTCAGTATCTCAATCAGTTCTTCCACTTCTTATCGAGCATCTTGTGGATGCTCCTCAAATAACCATCATGGATCAACGCGATAATCGTTCGCGAGTCCAAACCGCCCTAGATAAGGGCGCTACTTATATTCAGGACCAGATTACGCGGGAAAATATCGATTCTCAGCTCTCCAAATATTTGAAAGCGGGCGACTTTCTACTAGATCTCGCCTGGAATATTGATGCGAATACCATTCTTCAGTGGTGTCATGATCATGGCGTCCTTTACCTAAATACCTCCGTCGAAGAGTGGGATCCTTATGAAGGCGGCGCTAATCGCCACCCATTGGAGCGAACTCTCTACTACCGCCATATGCGAATGCGCGAAATGAAATCGAAGTGGAGCAAAACCGGCCCCACGGCGATTGTCGAGCATGGTGCAAACCCCGGACTGGTCTCTCATCTAGTCAAGAAGTCAATGGTTGATATCGCAGAGCGCGCATTGAAGGAAGGTAAGGCGGCAGCTGGCGTAGAGGCGGCGCTGGCTAATGAGACCTACAACGAACTTGCTCGGTTATTGAATGTGAAGGTGATTCACATTGCCGAACGTGATACCCAGGTTACGAATAAGCCAAAGCAATGGGGAGAATTCGTTAATACCTGGTCGGTCGAAGGTTTCTATGAAGAAGGTATCGCTCCTGCTGAGTTGGGCTGGGGTACCCATGAGAAATCGCTACCGTTAAATGCATATGAGCACCCAACCGGTCCGAAGAATCAGATTGCAATCGCACAGCCAGGTGCAACGACCTGGGTCCGTTCTTGGGTTCCACACTTTGAAATCCAGGGAATGGTCATCCGACATGGTGAAGCTTTCACAATCTCGGATCACCTCTCGGTTTGGGATGGTGACAAGGCGATCTATCGGCCGACAGTTCACTATGCATATTGCCCATCTAATGAGGCGATTGTCTCGATGCGTGAGCTTGAGATGATGAATTGGAATATCCATAAGAACCAGCGGATCATGAACGATGAGATCGTAAGTGGCGATGATCGACTAGGCGTCTTGTTGATGGGGCATACATACAAATCCTGGTGGACTGGGTCATTACTCAGTATCGAAGATTCCCGAAAACTGATCCCAGGACAATCTGCAACTACCGTCCAGGTTTCCTCTGCTGTTTATGCAGCTGTCGCGTGGGCGATGAAGAATCCAGATTCCGGATTGCTCGTTCCTGATGAACTCCCCTGGCGCGAAGTACTCGGTTATGCCGAGAAGTATTGGGGCGGCATCCACTCTGAGGCAGCTGATTGGGATCCGCTGAAGAACCGGGTCGATCTATTCGAAGGCTGGAATGACAAGCGGGTCGATAAGACCGATCCTTGGCAGTTCTCCAACTTCCTCGTCTAATTGGCGCTTGGTGGTAATTCACGGGTAGCTATGCGACCATAAAGCGTGCTCTGGTTTCGACGCTTTATGGTCGCTACTTTATTTCTGGCTCTTATGCCGAGTGCGAATGGTTATGAGGTCCCGCTCTATTGCGCGGATTCCGTGAACTACAAGTTGCGAAAGACCGATGCCTGGCTTGGTTGTCGCACCGATGAGATTTCACTAGGAGCCGGCGCGCTAGCGCTTCCCTGGGAGCCAGTCAGTGACATTCACCCTTATCTTGACGCGAGGTTCAAGGTCGCACAAGCAGTTGCAAAGGCAGAGGGAGTAACGCTTTACATTGGATCCGGCTACCGGAGTAAGGCTCGACAGTCATATCTATTCGAGCGGGCTAAGAAGAAATATGGTTCATATGAGAAGGCAGCTAAATGGGTACTTCCTTCCGACATCTCACATCATCCGATGGGACTAGCTCTCGACATCAATTATCCAAAGGACCCCACAGGTGCAGCCTGGCTGGAACGGAATGGAGCGAAGTTCGGATTGTGCCGAATCTTTGCTAACGAATGGTGGCACTTCGAGTCACCTATTGCGCCTGGCGAAAGTTGTCCGTCATTACTGCCAGATGCAACGACTTTCTTGAAATCGAAATCTTAGCTACCTGGCTTCATCGGCTTCGCCGCTTTGATCTCTTCAAGGCGCGCAAGTGATTCCAGCCGTTCTTTTGCGTGGTCGACTATCGGCTCGGGATAGCCATGGGAAAGCCCATCGACAACCTCCCACGGAGTATGAATTTCTTCGCCACTCAAGTGAGCGAGCTCTGGGATGTAGCGTTTTATATATGCGCCCTCCGGATCGAATTTCCGACCTTGCTCGATTGGATTGAAGACGCGGTAGTAGGGCGATGCATCTGTTCCACAACCTGCGGTCCACTGCCAACCATGGGAATTCGAAGCAACGTCATTATCGATTAGGTATTTCATGAAGAAATTAGCCCCATGCATCCATTCGATATGAAGATCCTTGACCAAGAAGGATGCAACCACCATACGAGTTCGATTATGCATCCAACCCTCCTTTACCAGCTGGCGCATAGCCGCATCAACAAAGGGAAATCCAGTTCGACCTTCACACCAAGCCTCGAACTTCTTTCCAGGCTGGTCGTAACGCATCTTCTTGAACTTGATATCGTAGTAATCACGCGAGGTGTGGGGATTATTATGTAAGACATCGGCATAGAACTCGCGCCAGGCAATTTCTTTCCGATAGACCTCATGACCTTTACCTTCCCCTAGGCGGTCGAGCATCGTCCTAGGATGAATCTCTCCCCAACGTAGGTGCGGGCTCATCCGACTGGTTCCTTCGATACCCGGAATATTTCGAGCATCTCCATAATCATCGGCCGCTCGTTTCAAGAATGCTTCAAACCGTTTTAGAGCTGCAGTTTCGCCCGCATCTTGCAGCGTGGCTCCTTTCGGAACTTCCCACTTTGGAAGTCCTCGATACTCTTTCTTTGCACTCACCCAATTTGGATTCTTCGGCGCTGCAACGGGTTTCCGCCAGCCATGAGCGCTCCATGCACGATAGAACGGCGTGTAAACCCGATACGGAGTCCCGTCATCCTTCAATACTCGACCGGGCGCTACTGCGTATCCGCTACCTAGCTGTTGTAATTCGATGCCAGAATTCTTCAATCGCTCGTCCAATTGATTTCCATAAGGAGCAAATGGGAACGCGCAATGAATGGAATCTGCACCGTATTTCTTCTTTATCTCAAGGAGTACTTCTACTGGATCGCCAGAGATCACATTTAGCGCGCCACCAATTGATTCATCTAGGGCTGCTAATGAAGCAGCTAGATATGCCCGGCGATGGGCGCCAGCACGATCTGCGATCTGGTCATCCATTACGAATAGTGGGATGACTTCATCAGCATCATCAAAAGCTGCGAGGAGCGCCGGGTTATCTCGAAGCCTAAGGTCTCGACGGAACCAGAAGATGGCGCGCTTGCTCATGGCAAGATTCAACCACCATGTCAGCGATAAAGCGCTATCAAGTCCGTGGCCTCCCCGGGGCCGTCCAACGCCTCGAATTCTCCGGCAGAATCGTCGATTTCTGGGCGCCAGTCGGTGGCAGTAGCCATCTTCTTATCGCTCATGATGGGCAGAACATCTTCGATCGAAGGACTGCGACCAGGATGCGAACTTGGCAACTAGGCCAACAAGCCCTTCGTGTGTCAGCAGAGCTTAGTTGCAAGCCACCAACTCTCATTGCAATCTTTCATGGCAGAAGTAAGGCAGATCCTCACGGTCGAGCCCGCGATCTCTGTCCGGAGGATCCATTCCGCGAAGGTATGCAACCGCTCTCCACTCCAACCATCACCATGGACCACTTGCGCGGCAATCAGTATCTCCAACAGATCTTCGATGAAATCGTCCCGCAAGTCCTCGAAGTAACGAATTCAAATGTCTCGCCAAGTCGGAGCGCAATGATTGGATCATCGATGGGTGCTCTTGCGACTTTATATGCGCTAACTAAATTTCCCGATCGATTCCATACTGCGCTCGCCCTTTCGCCGCACTGGGTACTTGCTGGGGATCCATTAGTGGATTGGTTAACCAAGCGATTACCTAATCGGCCGGAGTTGCAGATCTGGATGAGTCGGGGCACCAAAGGGCTGGACGCGAGTTACCAGCCATATCAAGATCGCGCCGATCGGATTATGAAAGAGCTTGGCTGGGGCGGGCGGTATCAAAGTAAGGTCTTCCATCGAACAGCCCATAATGAGCGATCTTGGTCTAGCTATGTCGATGAACCGCTCCGATACTGGTTAAGCCAGACGGTAGATACCTGAGGCCGCAACGGGAGTCTTGAAACGTCCGCGCTTCAATTCGATCCCATAGAGCCGCTCGTTTATCTGGAAACTTCGCAAATCCAACTTTGCCGCAGCGCGAGCAACTACAACAAGAATCTTCTCTGATTTGGATTCCCGAAGATAGGCGATGAGATCATCCTCAATTGCCACCCACCGCAAGCCACCATCGGCTAGCGCCGGTGAATTCCGCCGAATTTTCACTATTTTCTTCACGTTTTCAAAGAACTCCAGATCCCAATCTCGTTTATCCCAATCGATGGTTCGCCGGGCATCCTCGCCCCAGGCCCCTTTCATTCCGATTTCATCTCCAGCAAAAATCGAAGGAACGCCTGGATAGGTAAGTAACAGCACCATTCCAATTAAGTGGCGAAGTGAATTATCACCAACTACATTGCGAAAGCGCGCTGTGTCATGTGAATCAAGTAGGACCATAGACGAAACAAAGTTTCGCCACGGGACCATTGAGCTGAAGCCACGGAACGCACTAACCATCTCCAATCCAGTGAAGGATGGAAGCGAAACCGGTAAACCGAAGAAGCCATGCTCGACCTCCGGATTTTCTTTTAACCAGCCCCATACTGGGCGCATGAAACCGTTGTAATTCATCGTCCCATGCCAGCCAAGTCCATCTAAGTCGCTCGGAAAATGATCGGCATTCTCAGCAAGCAACCAGGCATCTGGATTTACCTCATCCACCGCCCTTCTGATACCAGTGATGATCTCGCTATTCATATCCTCATCCCGATAACGTCCAGTCATATTTCCAACATCGATTCGCCAGCCCGACATCGCAATCGGTTTGCGAAGCCAACGCTTGACAATCGAATTCTTTCCAGAATACATAAGTTCACGTAGCCGCTTCGAGTTGTAATTCAATTTCGGAAGATTTGCTACTCCCCACCAGCCTTCGTAACCATTCGCCAAATTCTTATCAAAGTAGAAGAAAGAACGCTCCATCGAGCGCTTATTGCGCTTGGCTTTCTGAAACCAGGGATGACCACTGCCGCAGTGATTGGTCGTCAAGTCGCCCATGAGATGTATCCCCAACCGGTCTGCCTCTGCTTTCAGTTCTAGGAGTGCCCGGTTGCCGCCGAGCAATGGATCGACCTCAGTAAAGGAGCTCGCGTCATATCTATGGGTAGATCCAGCCGGGAAAAAGGGCGTGAAATAGATGCCATTGGCGCCAAGATCGGCAATATGGCTGATTCGCTCTCGAACTCCCGTGAGATCACCGCCAAAGAGCTCTACACCAGTCGTCTTATCTCGCCCTTTGGGCAGTGTATTCCAGGGTCGGCGGATGAAATTCGGCGGCGCTAGGTGGAGATAATTTCCGCTCGTCGCGAATCGGTCTGGAAATATCTGATAGAAGACTGATCTGCGAATCCAACTTGGGAACTCTCGGTCAGTCAGTATCTGGAAATCCTCGACACTTGTAACATCTGAATCTTGAATACCTCGGGCATTGAGCCATTGATACTTCTCACCGCTGGAAATCAGAAAACGATAAGAAGTCCTTCGATTGATAACGGCTGCCTTAGCAATCCACCATTGCTCACCACCGTTGACCGATTTGGTCATTGGGAAGAAGCGAGGTTCACCATCTTGGTAGATGCGCAAGATCGCACTCTCAATCGGGTAGGTGATTCCAGCTCGGAACTTAAATGTAACTTCCTCCCCGAGTTTCGGAGCGATAGAGCTTAGGTATAGCTCGCTTCCGTCGTGATGAGGAAAATCCAGAAGTTTCATTATTGCCTCACTTAAATTCGATAACTTCTTATCTTGGAATATGCCAATCGCCCTTCGGCGTTCCTAACTATCGCAATCGCCTCGATTCGCGTTCCGTTAGGGAATTCATCCGGGCGGAGGTAGATACGATGCAAACCACCCGCTACATTCTCGCTCTTGAAAGTTCTACGGTCGGAAGTGCCAACGTTTTTCCAACCCTTCTTGCCATTGACTCTAATCTGGAAGTTGACCTCTACCGGTTCATCACCCGGGACCCGTGCTGCAAGAAGTAGCCAGCGTCGGGCGCCATAATCGATATCGATTGGAAGCAAGTTAACGCTCAGATTGCGACTAGCCGCGAGCGAACTGGTGGTCTCGAGGATGACGGTTCTGAGCGGTGGCATCGCCACCTTTATAGACTTAAAGGAATTTGGCAGCGCGATCTCAGGGCCATATATCTGGCGCATCGACCGATTTGCCGTGAATTCGACCTTTATCTCCTCCTCAGCTTCACCAGAATTCATCAAGATCAGGAATTCTCTACCGGCGTGTGATCGGGTAAAGGCAATACTGCTCCTCGAAGCCGCCTTAAGTTGGAGCGCACCAATGCGCAAGCCAATATTCTCCTGGATAAGTTGGTTTAACTCGGTGACCTGTGACTCGAGCGGGTGCGTAACATCGAAGGAACTAGCACGCCCAATCGGATCAGAACCGAGCCTCGGCTCAACTTGCCACTCTAGAACTCTTGTCGGGAACATATTCTGTCGCGCGGATTTATCGCCACCAGAGCCGATCATTCCCTTCTCATCACCGTAGTAAAGAACCGGAGCGCCTCGGTATAGGAAGAGTAATTCATTGGCGAGTTTTGCTCGGGCAAATGCTAAATCTCGATCGCCAAAGCTAGCGCGCTCCAAAAACATTCCGGTGCGACCCATATCATGATTACCGAGAAAGGTCGTTAGCGAATAAGCATTATTGTCTTTTGTGGTGTATAAATCATCATCGTTGAAGAGATCAATCATGGCTTGGCTCTGATTGGTAAATCTCACAAACTTGATCGCCCTATCTTGAAAACTAAAATCTAGAATGCTGTCGAATTTGTTCTCGGCGAGATAGGTTGCAAGATATGAACTCTCTGAATCTGCAACCTCGCCGAAGATGAGAAAATCACGCTTCCCCAATTTCTTGGCCTTCTCTTCAATTGCCGGCAAGAATTTCTTCCAAAATCCTGGAAGAACATGCTTTGCCGTATCTATCCGGTACCCATCAATACCGTACTTCTCGATCCAATCACTCCAAACTCTAATCCATCCATCAAGGACTTCCGGACGATCAGTAGCAAGGTCATCTAAGCCAAAGAAATCACCGAACCAAATGGAATCAGAATCATTCCCAAAGTTCCCACGGTTGTTGTAGTTCTCTGGGCTATTTAGCCAATCTGGAACCTTACTTTTCTCCATCCCGGCGGGAATTACCGGTGTAAATGGCTGCTCACGCAAGCTCCTAAATGAATATTTACCGTCGGCCGGCTTGATGACATCGGCCGTGTGGTTTACCACCATATCCAATATGACTTTCAAGCCTCGATCATGGGCGCCCTTAACAAAACTCTCAAAGTCAGCCTCGCTACCTAAGTGCGGATCAATCGATGTGAAATCTAGCCCCCAATATCCATGGTAACCCGCGGAATCTCCCTGGATCGCGGCATTTACGACAGGTGGTGTTATCCAGATTGCTGTAAAGCCCAATTGCTTTATGTAATCCAAGCGATTGGTAAGCCCGCGAAAGTCGCCACCATGCCAATAACCAATATCGTCGTAGCGATAACCGGTAAGAGCGGGGTCGTCGGGCAAAGCATTATCAAAACGATCTGTCATAACAAAGTAGATAGTCTCGTCGGAGAGGGGTGCTCGAACTGCTGACTGGAACTTAGGTAACTTTGCAGATAACGCAACCTGATTATTGGTAATCAAAAGCGCCCATGCCGATAATGTGATTAGGAGGGTCTTTATTGAGATTCGCATTCTTCGCTAACCCTTAATCGCGCCCGCTGTGACTCCTCCAACGATGTACTTCTGAAGACTTAGAAATATGGCAACCAAAGGGATCGAAGCCAGAACCGAACCAGCCGCGAAAGCGCCCCAATTTTTTCCAAGTGAGCTGCCGACGAATGATTGCAGCCCAACCGCGATTGTCCTTGCATCCACATCAGTCAAGAAGATACTTGCCAAGACGAATTCATTGAAAGTTCCAATGAAGGTCAAAATTGCGGTCACGACGAGAATCGGAATCGAGAGTGGCAAGAAGATCAGTCGGAATATCTGGGAGGGTGAAGCGCCATCGATTTTCGCTGCTTCGTCCAATTCCATCGGCACTGAATCAAGGAATCCCTTGAGTAACCAGGCGTTGGCGCCCATAGATCCGCCGAGATATACCAGCAATAATCCCCAGACGGTCCCGATGCCAATCGCTGGGAATATCTTGTAGACCCGCTCCATGATCACATAAATAGCAGCCAACGCTAGGAAGCTAGGAAAGACTTGGATCAATAGGAGCAATCTAAGGCTCATCCGCTTACCCTTGAACTTCAGCCTGGAGAAGGCAAATGCTGCCATCACGCCGATAATCACTGAAATCACTGCATTCGCACCAGCCAGCGTCACGGAATTGATTACCCACCGCAAGAACGGAATCTCATCGCTATTAAACAAGGTCCGGTAATTTTCCAGAGTTATATCTTGACCATACAAGAAAGAAGTAGACAAGACACCTGTCCCATTAAGTGAACTCATTATTACTATATAGAGTGGCAGAATCGCAAATAGCATCATGAAGATGATGAAGATATGTCGCCAAGCATTAGATGGTTCTCTGCGAGATTTTGTATTGCCTAACTTGTTCTTCACTTGATTTCCTCCAATACCCTGGATCTCTTCAAACTCCAGAGTGAAAGGATGCCGACTATCAAGAAAACGACCACCGATATCGTCGACGCCAACCCATAGTCTTGATCGTTTGCTGAAAAAGCAACCTTGTAGGCGAAGGTAATCAGAATATCGGTCGCACCTGCGCGCTCACCTTCGAGGACATTTGTCGGTCCACCTCCGGTCAGGAGATAAACCAGGTTGAAGTTATTGAAATTGAAGGCGAAAGAAGCAACTAAAAGTGGTGAGAGTATTTGGAGAATCAACGGCAACTTGATTCTCCAGAAGATCTGCGAGCCGGAAGCGCCATCAATCGATGCGGCTTCCTCAAGATCCTTTGGTAGAGCCTGCAAAGCACCCGTAGCAATCAGATAAAAATATGGGAAACCAAGCCATAGATTCACCAAAAGCAGTACCCCACGGGCTAGCCAGGCGGAGTCCAACCAATTCACATCAAGGCCAAGAATCACATTTACTGCGCCATACTCCCGATTGAATATTCCAGCCCAGATCAAGATAGACATAAAACTAGGCATCGCATAAGGCAGAATCAGGATTCCACGGTAGAAATTTCGGAAGCGAATCCGCTTATCCAGCGCAATCGCAAGAATCAGTCCGACAAAGAACATCATCGCAACAGTTATGAATGAGAATGAGACCGTCCAAATCAGGACTTTGATAAAGGGATCCCTGAGG
>JBEGNC010000013.1:0-6015 GCA_041182705.1 Actinomycetota bacterium
GGTAAGCGCATTCGCCGCTTTCTTAACCTCACGCAACATGTCGGCGTAGGTCAAGGTACGCGTATCGCCCGGTTCACCTTCGAAATAGAAAGCGACTCGGTCTCCTCGGCCTTCTAGTACGTGTCGATCCAACGCGTTATAGGAAGCGTTTAACTTTCCACCTAAGAACCATTTTGCGAATGGTGGTTGCCAATCCAGGACGCTATCCCACTTCTTGAACCAATGTAGATGCTCTGCTTGTCGCTCCCAGAACGCCAATCGATCTCGTTCGGCTTCATCATATAAACCGGCTTGCGCATTTGCATTCTTGGCAAATTCAGCGGACGGCGCGAACGTTCTATTCTCACTTAGAAGATTGGAGAGCGATTCATTCATAAATCGAAGATTACCAATCGCACCTTTTCCCCACTATAGCCAGCCGAAAGTTTTTATCGTGAGAGTTTTGAAAGAGTGCGCACCCTCAAATGAAAGGTGAAATATGTTCGTACTAGCCAGCTCCCTCTCTCAAACCTTGATGGAGCTCTTCCTCAAGATCCTCGGATCGGAGATTCCCCGCGCCCTGCTCTCCTTCTTGATCCGCCAGATACTGATTATCCTCAATCTCTAGCGGGGGCGAGCGGCCGATTTTCCTTCACCCTCGAGTTATGGTGGAATTCTCTGTAATCCTCGAGGGAGGAGAGTCGTGCCAGCCATAGTCCTGCTTGGAGCCCAATGGGGCGATGAGGGCAAGGGAAAAGCAACCGACATACTCGGTGATCGAGTCTCTTATGTGGTTCGCTACCAAGGCGGAAATAACGCCGGGCATACCGTCGTAATCGGAAGCGAGAAGTATGCGCTCCATTTACTTCCCTCCGGAATCCTCACACCATCTTGTACGCCGGTAATCGGCAATGGCGTTGTAATCGATCCAGGTGTTCTCTTCCAAGAGATCCAAGGTTTAAATGATCGCGGTATTGATACCTCGAAATTGAAGATCTCCACCAATGCACATCTCATCACTCCTTATCACCGCACCATCGATAAGGTTTCGGAACGCTTCTTAGGTAAATCCAAGATCGGTACGACCGGCCGTGGCATCGGTCCGGCATATGCCGACAAGATCAACCGCATCGGTATCCGGGTCCAGGATCTCTTCGATGTATCGATCCTCCGCCAGAAGCTAGAAGGCGCGCTCCGCGATAAGAATCAGGTCTTGATCAAAGTCTTCAATCGAAAAGGTATCGAGATTGAAGATGTTTTGACTGAGTATCTTGGCTATGCCGAAGCGCTCCGGCCTTACGTGACCGATACTTCGCTATTACTAAACCAAGCACTCGATCGAAACGAAGTCATTCTGCTGGAAGGCTCCCAAGGAACGCTCCTTGATGTCGATCACGGTACTTATCCATTTGTAACTTCCTCGAATCCAACCGCTGGTGGCGCAGCTACTGGATCGGGAATCGGTCCAACCAAGATCACGCGCGTGATTGGCATCGTCAAGGCCTATACGACTCGCGTCGGTTCTGGCCCATTCCCTACTGAATTATTCGATGAATTCGGCGAACGCCTCCGCTCGGTAGGTGGCGAATTTGGCACTACTACCGGCCGTTCTCGCCGTTGCGGTTGGTATGACGCGCTTATCGCTCGCTATGCCGTCCGCATAAACGGCATCACCGATTTCTTCCTCACAAAACTCGATGTTCTAACCGGTATCGAGAAGATCCCAGTCTGCGTCGCTTACGAGATCGATGGCAAGCGCGTCGATGAATTGCCGGCCTCCCAGACCGATTTCCATCACGCCAAACCCATCTATGAATATCTCCCGGGATGGAATGAGGAAATCAAGCACGCTCGTTCACTACAAGATCTCCCTGCCAATGCCCGCGCATATATCAAGTACTTGGAGGAGATCTCTGGTGCATCGATGAGCGCGATCGGCGTCGGCCCAGGACGTGATGAGACTATCGTCGTGAAGGATCTGATTGGATGAGTAAGGTCCTCGTAACCGGTGGCGCTGGATATATCGGCGCCCATGTCGCACATGAATTAGTCAAAGCTGGTTACGCCGTAAAGATCTACGATGATTTCTCAAATGGATTGCATCGCCGCCTCGATGGTTTGAAAGCCGAATTGGTCGATGGCGATATTTTGGATCGCGAGAAGTTAATCGATGCGCTCAAGGGCGTTGATGCCGTAATCCATCTTGCTGCGAAGAAAGCGGTCGGCGAATCAGTAACTAACCCACTCAAGTATTACGAGAACAATGTCGGCGGCACGCTAAATCTCCTCGCCGGAATGTCGCTCCATGGAATCAAACACCTCGTCTTCTCATCCTCGGCTGCGGTCTATTCCCCAAGTGAGAAAGATGCAATAGGCGAAGATGATCCAAAGGTCCCGCTTTCTCCATATGGCGCTACCAAACTCCTCTCCGAGCAATTGATTGAAAAGGTCTCTGCTGCTGAAGGAATCTCGGCTATCTCCCTCCGTTACTTCAACGTCGTTGGAAGCGGCAGCGATAACCTCGGTGATAACGCGCGCGATAACTTGGTCCCGAAGGTGTTTCTTGCACTAAAGACCGGTGGCACTCCCGAGATCTTCGGTACGGATTATCCGACGCCGGATGGGACTTGTATCCGCGATTACATCCATGTCCAAGACCTAGCTGAGGCCCATATCCGCGCGCTGAAGAAGGTCGAATCCGCCAACACCATCGCTGCTTACAACGTCGGCTCTGGAATTGGTTACTCGGTCAAAGAGATCTTCGCTGAGATGGAACGCGCGACCGGAAGGAAGATCGAACCGCGCCTCTCGCCTCGCCGCGCGGGTGATCCGCCGAAGTTGATCGCATGCACTAAGAAGATTGAAAGTGAACTTGGTTGGAAACCTTCGAAGAACCTGGCGGAGATGATCTCCTCAGCATGGCGCGCAGAGCAGGTGGCGAAATGAGTATTTTGGCTAATCGATACGCATCACAAGCGATGCGCGATATCTGGAGCAGCGAAGCGAAGATCGTTGCCGAACGCAGACTCTGGATAACCGTGATGCGCTTCCAGGCCGAGAACGGGGTTGCGATTCCCGGTTCGGCAATCTCCGATTACGAACGCGTAATCAATCAAGTCGACCTAGCAAGTATCGCTAACCGCGAAAAGCGCACGCGCCATGATGTGAAAGCGCGAATCGATGAATTCAACGCACTCGCCGGCCATGAGTTCATCCACCTCGGCATGACCAGCCGCGATCTGACCGAGAACATCGAGGCCTTCCAACTCCGCCAATCACTTCTACTCGCCCAAGAACGCACTGCGGCGCTCCTTCACCAGCTCGCTCTGAAAGCAGATAAATACGCTGCTCTTCCGATCGTCGCCCGTTCCCATAACGTGCCGGCCCAACTCACGACTCTTGGTAAGAAATTCGCCACCGTTGCCGAAGAGCTTCTCTTCGCCTTTGAGAACCTCACCCAATTAATCGATCGCCTCCCAAGCCGCGGCATAAAAGGTCCGGTTGGCACATCGCAAGATAGCCTTGATTTGGTCGGCGCAAACCACAACCAACTCGAGCGCCTCGTCGCCGAATCCCTCGGCTTCAAGCGCACTTTGGATTCGACCGGTCAGATCTACCCAAGAAGTATCGATTTCGCCGCCATTAGCGCCTTAGTCCAACTCGCTGCTGCACCCGCGAACCTCGCTACTTCGATTCGATTGATGGCTGGACATGAATTGGTCAGCGAAGGTTTTGCGCCCGGACAAGTCGGCTCCTCTGCGATGCCACACAAGATGAATTCGCGCTCTTGTGAACGGATCAATGGCCTTGCGGTCGTGCTCCGTGGTTATCTATCGATGCTCTCCGAAATTACCGGTGACCAATGGAATGAAGGCGATGTCTCCGACAGCGTCGTTCGTCGCGTCGCACTTAGCGATGCATTCTTCGCCTTTGATGGAATTATCGAGACCACACTTACCGTATTAAATGAATTCGGAATCTTCGAAGCGAATATAAAGCGCGAGATCGACGAACAACTTCCATTTATCGCGACCACGAAGATCCTCCTAGCCGCTGTGAAATCTGGCGCGGGCCGGGAGAGCGCCCACGAAGCGTTGAAAGAGATCGCCACGAAATCACTAATCGCAAAACGTGAGGGAAGACCGACTTCACTAATCGGTGAGATTGCTACCGATCCTCGGATTCCACTTGATAAAGGCGCGATTGGTGCGCTTCTCGCCAATCCAAATGAATTCACAGGTGACGCACCGGCCCAAGTCGCCCGGGTCATCGCACGAATCCAAGGGGTAGTAGCGAAATTCCCCCAGGCGGCTACCTACCAGCCCGCCCCCATCCTTTGATTTCACACCGATTTGCCTGACCCGATAAGGTGCGGGTATCGATAATTAAGTAAGAGGAGGGCTCGCTATGGGGCGTGGCCGTTCAAAAGCAAAGCAGACGAGAGTCGCAAGAGATCTCAAGTACAACGCGCAAGATATCGATATCGAGCGTCTTGCTAAGGAGCTTCACGGGGAAGTCGATAAAGACGGAAACGACGATGACTTCGATCCCTTCGCTGAAGGCAACTACATCCCTCGCAAATAATGTTGCGCCCGACGCCGTATGTTGCATCGCTTCGGGTATATGAACCGATCGATTCCTTCGATGAGGCCGATCAAGCTCGTTGGCACCAGATTGCAATCACCGAATCAACTGGCTACCAAGAAGAGATAAGCGCGCTTCGCCGGACGATAAATCCGGAGAGCCTTAACCTCCGGAGCGATGGCGCTCACATAATCGACTTCTCCGGAAAGCGCTACGTTGCACCTTGGTCGACCGCACGACGTTGTTGGGCCGCTCTCGAGGATTTCAAATCATCGCTACCAAGCAGCGTGATTCCATTCTTCATCACACCTAGTACCGAGAGTTCCATAACCGAGCGAAGCGATGAGCTTGAGAATAAAGTTCCACATATCCTTACTGAGACTTGGATAATCCCACCTCGCTGGTTCTCACTCTTCGATGCGACCGAGCGCCTTCGCGGGAAGAACGATTTCGGCGTCTTCACGATTGCTCGAACCGAGATGGAGTTAGCCAAGAAGCGATGCATAAACGCTCATATGGCAGTCCGTAAATCCTTTGGCCCCGGTCCGGTCGAAGAGGAGATCATCGATCTGCTTAATTGGCTAAATGTCTTCCATCCAAAATCGATCGTCGAACTCGATTATGGCGGGTTGGCCATTTATCTTGAGAAGTCGCTGATAGATGCTGGTGAAGAGAGCCTTGATGCCGATACCTCTATCGAAGATGTCCATAGCTCAATTGCAGGTTTGGCTGCTGGGGATGGTGTTTTGGCAGGCCAGGGCTATGAACGACTAGTCACTCGGTGGCGCCGGGTCGCCGCTCTAGAACAGGCAATGTAATCAAGACTTATCCGCTCTGCCTATTGCCTTTTTAGTGGAAAGCATTAGATACTTTCGGGCGAAAGGTGCGAATTGGACATTCGCGAATCGAAAGAGGGATTTTGAATCGACCGAACGAACCGGAAGTTCTTCTGACGCCAGCGGAGGTCGCTTCGCTATTCCGAGTCGATCCAAAGACCGTGACGCGTTGGGCGAAGGCCGGGAAATTGACGGCGATCAGAACCCTCGGTGGCCATCGTCGATATCGCGCCTCTGAAGTAAATGCCTTACTAAACGCTACCGCTGGGGGAGTTTGAAATTAATGAGTGACCAAGAAAATTCGAAGGCAGAATCAAACGACCCGAAGGCGAAATTCCGCGAAGCTCTAGAAAAAAAGAAGAAAGCGGGCGGAGTTCGAAATAACAACATCGCCGGAAACTCCAAGATCCATGGCGATCAGGCCGGTGGCGGTGCTCCCAAAATGTTCCGTCGAAAATCCGGATCAGCCTAAGAGCCTTTTAAATAGCCGTTTCTAAAGTGGCTGGGGACGGGATCGAACCGTCGACCTCACGATTTTCAGTCGCGCGCTCATACCAACTGAGCTACCCAGCCAATAATGGATAGATAAATAGCGACCCAGACGGGACTTGAACCC
>JBEGNC010000014.1:0-3053 GCA_041182705.1 Actinomycetota bacterium
GATCTCCAGGCGCTGATCGATTCGAAGCGATCGATGACGGGCGCGTATATCTCGGGAAGGAAATCGATCGACATCCCCAAGGTTCGTCGACCGCTCAACCCGAAGAAGAAATTGGTGGTCAAGGAAGCAAAAGAGAACAACCTCCGAAGTATCGATGTCTCTTTCCCGCTAGGAACATTCATCTCTGTTACAGGAGTAAGTGGGTCGGGTAAGTCGACCTTAGTGAATGACATTCTCTATGCCTCGTTGGCAAATAGATTAAATGGTGCGCGAATCGTCCCAGGAAGGCATCGAACTGTCACTGGAATAGAGAATCTCGACAAAGTCGTCCATGTAGATCAATCACCCATCGGTCGAACGCCGCGATCCAATCCAGCGACGTATACCGGAGTTTTTGACAAGATTCGAGCTCTCTTCGCAGAGACAAGTGAAGCGAAAGTCCGGGGCTATCAACAGGGACGATTCTCTTTCAACGTCAAAGGTGGCCGATGTGAGAATTGTGCCGGCGATGGAACCATCACGATCGAAATGAACTTCTTGCCGGATGTCTATGTGCCATGCGAAGTCTGCCATGGCGCTCGATATAACCGGGAGACCCTGGAGGTTCACTACAAAGGCAAGACCATCGCGGAAGTGCTAGATATGCCAATCGAAAAGGCGGCGGATTTCTTTGAATCGATCCCAGCAATCCATCGCTATCTCAAGACGCTCTGTGATGTCGGATTAGGTTATGTCCGGCTCGGTCAATCCGCCCCGACTCTCTCTGGAGGAGAAGCGCAACGCGTGAAGTTGGCTACCGAATTGCAGCGCCGTTCTACCGGAAGAACCATCTATGTCTTGGATGAGCCAACCACCGGTCTACATTTTGAAGACGTACGAAAGTTACTCGGAGTTCTACAACGCTTGGTAGATACTGGAAACACGGTCGTCGTAATCGAGCACAATCTGGACGTCATCAAATCAGCAGATTGGGTGATTGACCTCGGTCCGGAAGGAGGTTCTGGAGGCGGAACCATCGTCGCAGAAGGAACCCCGGAAGAAGTTGCAAAGGTGAAGGGGAGTTACACCGGCAAGTATCTAGCTGAAGTTTTGAAGCGCTGAGATGGCCGATCCGAATAGCTATCGCCCTACTGGGATTCCGGACGAGCCTGGGGTTTATCGGTTCTTCGATGATTCTGGCAAAGTTATCTATGTCGGTAAAGCCCGCTCACTAAAGAATCGCCTCAGCTCATATTTTCAAAAGAACCTCTCCGAGAAGACCTATCGGATGGTCCATGCAGCGACCAAGGTGGATTGGACGGTCGTCGAAAGTGAGATGGAGGCGCTCCAGCTCGAGTTCACCTGGATAAAGGAGGAGAGTCCTCGCTTTAACGTCCAATTTAAGGATGACAAGTCTTACCCCTTTTTAGCATTAAGTCTCAAGGATGAGTATCCACGCTTATTCATTACCCGTCGTTCGAAACAGAAAGGCGTCAAGTATTTCGGTCCGTATGCTCAAGCTTGGGCCTTAAGGACTACTTTCGACTTGATACTCGAGCTGTATCCAGTTCGCTCCTGTTCAAATAGCAATTTCGAACGGGCTCGGAAGAGTAAGCGCCAATGTCTATTGGGCGATATCGGAAAGTGCGCAGCACCGTGTGTAGGACGAGTTGATCAATCGAGCCATCATGAGTTAGTCGAGAGATTAGTGGAGTTTATGGATAGTGGAGCGGTCGATCTGGAAGAGCGGTTGAGGTCAGAGATGGCCGCCGCAGCAGCCGCCGAAGAGTTCGAGCGCGCCGGAAAGATTCGAGATCGCCTTCACGCATTGGAATTAGCTACCGAGTCAAACGAGGCTGCGCTCTCTGAGAGTATCTCAGCTGACTTTATTGCGCTCCATGATGACATCACCCATTCAGCGGCATCCTGGTTTCGAGTTCGTAATGGTCGCATTACCGGAAGTAGATCTTGGATCATCGACCGAGGCGAATTGCTAGAGGATACGGATTTGGTATCGGCGACATTGGAGAAGATTTATCGCGAACAGGAGATCCCAACTGAGATCTATCTGAATCGGGAGATTCCCGATAGCGAGGCGCTAGCTGGTTTACTCAGTGAACGGGTTGGTCACTCCGTTAAGTTGACCGCTCCATTGCGAGGAGAGAAGGTTGAGATTCTCGCGACCGTAAAGCGAAATGCCCACCATTCACTCGTCCAGTTTTTGAGCAAACGAGCGAATGATGCCGGAGTAAGTGGACGCGCTCTCGAGGAACTAGCGAATGAACTTGAACTAGATGAGCTGCCGCTGCGGATCGAATGCTTCGATATTTCCAATATCCAAGGCACATCGGTGGTCGCATCGATGGTGGTTTTCGAGGATGGTCAACCGAAGAAGAGTGATTATCGAAGGTTTGCAATTGATGATCGGGAGAAGTTCGACGATACCCGGGCTATGCATCACGTGATCACCCGTAGATTCAAACGCTATCTTGCAGAGCGTGAACTTGATTTGACCGAACTTCAAGTCGAGGGAGTCGCCCGTCCGCGATTCGCTTATCCACCACAACTCGTGATTGTCGACGGCGGTAGAGGGCAGGTGAATGCAGCAGCACGTGCCCTGGCCGAACTTGGGATTACCGATGTCGCGCTAGTGGGACTAGCGAAGCGTCTGGAAGAAATATGGTTTCCAGGTCGCGCTTATCCAGTCATCTTGCCGCGAAATGGTGAGGCGCTATATCTAGTCCAGCGAATCCGAGATGAGGCCCATAGATTTGCGATCACATTCCATCGCTCGAAGCGCTCTCGATTGATGCTCGAGTCGCTTTTAGATGAGATCCCCGGACTTGGCGAGACTAGGAGAGCGGCGCTCCTCGAGCGATTCGGTTCGGTTGCTGCGTTGCGCAAGGCGTCACAAGCGGAGATTGCAGAAGTGCCAGGGATAGGCGAGAAGACTGCTCGAACAATCGAAGGAGCCCTCGCTGAACTTGCGCAACCCGAAGCGGTGGATGCGGGTACCGGGGAAATAATCGAACGTCCTTGACATGGATAGCATGATTCGGCCATGGCCCGGGAAG
>JBEGNC010000015.1:0-7679 GCA_041182705.1 Actinomycetota bacterium
TGGCTTTCCAACCGTTAGCTCGAAGCCTTCTCGACGCATCATCTCGACCAAGACAGCGAGTTGTAACTCGCCACGACCTTGGACTTCCCAAGTATCTGGCCGCTCGGTATTCAATACTCGAAGCGAAACATTTCCGACCAACTCGCTATCGAGACGATTCTTTACCAATCGAGCGGTCAGTTTCTTACCTACTCGACCAGCCAGAGGCGAGGTATTGATACCGATGGTCATCGAGATACTCGGTTCATCAACGGTTATCTGGGGCAGCGCATAGGCGTTTTCCGGATCCGCCAAGGTCTCACCAAGGGTAATGGTCTCGATTCCGGCGACCGCGATGATGTCGCCCGGCCCGGCTTCGGCGACCGATACTCGCTCTAGACCTTCGGTCATCATCAACTCCGAGATCTTCACCTTCTCTTGTGTGCCATCACTCTTCATCCAAGTTACGAGTTGGCCCTTCTTGATGATGCCTTCGCGCACTCGACAGAGCGCCAAGCGGCCGAGATATGGCGATGAATCCAAGTTCGTTACATGTGCCTGGAGCGGAGCGCCTTCATGGAATCGCGGCGCTGGAATGGTCTTGAAGATCAAGTCGAACAAGACATCCAAGTTCTCGTTATCTGGCATTCCGCCATCAGTCGGACGATTAAGTGATGCTCGCCCAGCCTTAGCTGATGTATAGATAATCGGGAAATCAATCTGCGATTCAGTAGCGTCAAGATCCAAGAAGAGTTCATAAGTCTCATCAACGACCGCTGCAATACGAGCATCTGGTCGATCCACCTTGTTGATGATCAAGATGACTGGGAGATTCTTCTGGAGCGCTTTTCGAAGGACGAATCGAGTCTGAGGTAACGGGCCTTCGGAGGCATCTACCAGCAATGCCACGCCATCGACCATCTCGAGGCCGCGCTCGACTTCGCCACCGAAATCAGCGTGGCCTGGAGTATCGATGATGTTGACCGTTAGGTCGCCGCGCCTTACCGCAGTGTTCTTGGCAAGGATTGTGATCCCTTTTTCACGTTCAAGATCCATAGAATCCATAACGCGATCCTGTGATTCGGATTGCTCCTTGTGCGCAGCAAAGGCGCCGCTCTGCCACAACATCGCATCGACGAGGGTCGTCTTTCCATGGTCAACGTGAGCGATGATTGCGATATTGCGTATGTCGTTCCGCTCTTTTTCTGGCAGGCCCGTTAAGTGAGTTTGCTTAGACATTGAACCTAAATTCCACTACATCGCCATCTTGCATCACGTACTCCTTACCTTCCATTCGCACTTTGCCTTTTGCGCGCGCCTCGGACATCGATCCGGCCGCGACGAGTTCATCGAAGGAGACGATTTCTGCCTTGATGAATCCCTTTTGAAAATCGGTATGTATAACGCCAGCAGCTTGAGGTGCCGTATCTCCCCGATGGATTGTCCAGGCGCGGGCTTCTTTCTCGCCTGCAGTCAGGTAGGTCTGAAGTCCCAAAGTATTGAATCCAACTCGCGCAAGGGTGCTTAGCCCGGGCTCTTCCAAGCCGATGGATTTCAATAGCTCAAGCGCCTCGGCATCATCCAATTCAACGAGTTCCGATTCAGTCTTCGCATCCAAGAAGATCGCTTCGGCAGGTGCGACCAGTTCTTGGAGCCGAGCACGTAGCGATCCATCGCCTAATTCGGCGGCATCGACATTGAAGACATAAAGGAAAGGTTTTGCTGTCAATAGACCAAGTTCTTTCAATAACAGAAGGTCGAGCTTCGAACCGAATAACAACTTGCCCGCTGCAAGGATTTTTTGAGCTTCGATCATCTCATTGAGCACCACAGCGCGCTCTTTGTTCTGTCGGGCTTCCTTCTCCAGTCGAGGAATCGCCTTCTCCAAAGTCTGGAGGTCAGCGAGTTGCAACTCGGTATTAATAGTTTCGATATCGCTCGATGGATCGACGCGACCATCGACATGAACCACATCGGGATCGTTGAAAACTCGAATTACCTGGCATATTGCATCGCTTTCGCGGATGTTGGCAAGAAACTTGTTACCCAATCCCGCCCCTTCGGATGCTCCCTTCACGATGCCCGCAATATCTACGAAAGAGACCGCCGCGGGAATTATCTTCTCGGAACCGAAGATCTTCGCAAGGACCGCTAGCCGTTCATCCGGAACCCCGACCACGCCCACATTGGGCTCGATTGTGGCAAATGGGTAGTTCGCAGCCAGCACGTTGTTCTTGGTCAACGCGTTGAAGAGGGTCGACTTTCCAACATTGGGTAGGCCGACGATTCCAATAGAGAGGCTCACGAGGAGTAGAGCCTAACTCTGATTGTCAGTCCTAAATGCCACGATAGGCGCATGAATGGAGCGACTTATCTCATCATTGGCCTCGCACTTGGGCTCGCCCTCGGAATCTTGATCGGAGCACTTCGCATGAACTCCGAGAAGGGGAAGGTCCAGTTACTGACCACTCAGGTCGAGGAGATGCGGAAAGAAGAGAGTCGACTGACCACTCTCAATGAACAACTTCGCGCTGTCACTACCGGGATGACTGATCTGACTAATCGCGCACAAGCAGCAGAGTTGAAACGGGTGCAAGCCGAGAGCGAGATGAAGACTCAGATCGAATCGATGCGCCTTGGAAATGAGAACCTACTTCGCGAAACCACGAAACTTGCTGGTGCGCTCTCAAACTCCCAGACTCGCGGAAAGTATGGCGAGGCCCAGTTGGAGAGCCTCTTGGAGAATGCCGGATTAATAGAGAATATCCATTTCTTCAAACAGGATTACCGGAGCTCCGGAACTGAGATCGCCAAGCCCGATATCAAGATATCCATCCCAGGTGGAAGCGAGATTTTTATCGACTCGAAATTTCCCTTTGATCGATTTATCGAAGCGGTAGTCGCTACTGATCCTGCGGCTAGGAAAGAGTTGATGCAACAGCACGCAAAGGATCTACTCGGCCATGTCAACGCCTTAGCTAAGCGGGGCTACCAGAACACTGGCAATTCCCCTGATTATGTGGTTCTTTTTGCACCCTTTGAATCGATCCTTGCTGAAGCCCTTGAAGTGGAACCACAACTACTCCATAAAGCATTCGAGAAGAATGTAACTATCGCAATCCCCACAACGATGATGGCGCTACTCCGAACGGTCGCATATGTATTCGGGCGTAATGAGTTAGCAAAGAACGCACAAGAGATTACTGACCTAGCCGGTGAATTACTTAAGCGAATCGGCAAGGTCCACCTAAAGATCGAGACCCTTGGTGACCGAATCAAATCCACCGAGCGGGCCTATAACGAGCTGATCAAGAGCGCTGAGGAGAGCGTCCTCCGCCCGGCTCGAAAGATGGTCAAACTCGGTGCGCCATCTTCCAGTAAGTTGAAGGCGCTCGAAGATATTGATGATGAGGTTCGCCAGATTGCGCCAAAGGGAATGGATGCCATCGATATCGATCTATTTGATGGCGCCGAAGATTTAGAGGAGGTAGAGAGCGATGAGAAGTGAGCTTCCTCAACCACCGGTAAAGAACCCGATAAAGGGCGCAGGTTTAACTAAGCCTGGCGTGGTTATCCTCCAATTCCTATTTATCGCCTTAGTCGCTTCGGTAGAGATCTTCTTCCGGGCAAATGTTGGCTTTCTGACAGGTATAGCAATCTGTATTTCATATTACGGTGCCTTGATCTATGGCCGGCCGGGAACAACCTATGTCGCTGTCGTTAACCCACCAATCGCCTTCGCCATCGCAACGCTCTTCCTTCTCCCGACAGTTGGCGGCTTCTCACTAAGTATCACTCGACTTGGTATAGATCTAGTGACGGGATTGGCTAGCGTCGCACCCTTTTTGATTGCTGGCGCGCTATTTGGTTGGTGGTTCTACTTCAAGGAGCGAAAACGCTCACTTTCCAGCGGCTCTTAAATCCTTACGAAGCTCGGGCGGCAGGGCAAATAAGAGGCTCTCGTCCATGGCGCGGAACTCTTCGACATCGGTGAAGCCACGTCGCGCTAGCTCTGCAAGGAGATCCTTGACCAGAATCTCAGGTACAGATGCCCCGCTTGATACTCCAATCGTCTCCACGCCATCAAACCATTCATCTTTTACTTCACTTGCGTAATCGATCAAGAAAGCTCGCTTGGCTCCGTACTCTTTCGCTACCTCAACTAAACGGACTGAGTTTGAAGAATTAGTCGAACCAACGACTAATACCAATTCGGTCTGCGGAGCAATCTGTTTGATGGCAATCTGCCGATTCTGGGTCGCATAGCAGATGTCATCGGAGGGCGGATCTTGGAGATTAGGGAATCGCTCCTTCAATATCCCCACCATTTCCAGGGTCTCATCAACGCTCAATGTGGTTTGTGAGAGCCACGCAACGGGGCGATTGGGATCAATCTCGATACTTCTAGCTTGATCCACGCCATCGACTAATCGAATGTGATCCGGGGCCTCGCCTGCTGTGCCCTCGACCTCTTCATGGCCATCATGGCCGATCAATAGGATCTGCAAATCTTCAGCGGCGAAGCGTCGCGCTTCGTGATGGACCTTGGTCACAAGTGGACAGGTCGCATCAATTGTCTTCAAACTGCGAGTAGCCGCTTCTTGATGGACCTTCGGCGATACTCCATGGGCTGAGAAGACGACGCGCGCTCCCTCCGGAACTTGATCAGTCTCCTCCACGAAGATCGCGCCCTTCTTCTCGAGCGACTCGACGACATGCTTGTTATGGACAATCTGTTTCCGGACGTAGACCGGGGCGCCATACAGCTCGAGCGCCTTCTCGACCGTTACAACAGCTCGATCCACACCGGCGCAATAACCGCGCGGCGCAGCAAGGAGTACTCGTTTAGGCATGTGGGCATCCTATTAGTATCGCGCCATGCTCGAAACTTCAGCGGAAAAGCCGGTTCCGGTCCGCGTAGTTTCCGAAGCAATCGCCGAATATATAAACCGGCTTGGACAGATCTGGGTCGAAGGTGAGATTGCTCAATTAAATGATCGCGCTGGTTCCGGAATGGTCTATCTGAGGCTGCGCGACCCAAGCGTTGATATGTATCTAGAGGTGACCTGTCCCCGATCGGTTTTCAAAGCGGTCGCACCGCTATCTGAGAATGCTCGAGTAGTTATAAATTCAAAAGTTAATTTCTACACCCCAACTGGGAAGTTGTCGTTAAATGCCAAAGAGATCCGCCAGATCGGAATCGGTGAATTACTCGCTCGCCTCGAAGCGCTCAAGAAGGTCCTGGCTGGTGAGGGCCTATTTGCTATCGAGCGGAAGAAGCCGCTCCCATTCTTGCCGAGGAAGATCGGTTTAATCTGCGGAAGGGCGAGCGCGGCAGAGAAGGATGTAAAAGAGAATGCCAAACGGCGTTGGCCCGCCGTTGTATTCGAGACCCGTGAGGTGGCGGTTCAAGGCGCTGATGCTGTCATCCAAGTTTCGGCTGCTCTTCGAGAACTTGATAACGATCCAGAGGTCGATGTCATCATCATCACGCGAGGTGGCGGCTCCTTCGAAGATCTACTCCCATTCTCCGACGAGGGCCTCGTCCGGTTAGCTGCAAGTTGCAAGAAGCCGATCATCAGCGCGATTGGTCACGAGCAAGATACTCCGCTCTTGGACCTCGTTGCCGATCTGCGAGCATCCACCCCAACTGATGCTGCAAAACGTGTAGTCCCGGATATCCGAGAGGAATCGGAGAAATTACGCCAACTTCGCAATCGCGCCGATCGAAAGATAAACGATCGAGTCGTCCTGGAGATGACAAAAGTTGTCTCATTGATTCAGCGATCTTATGCAAGCATTAATTCACGTGTAATCCGTTCAAGTGAAGAGTTGATTCATATGATCGCCCGCGTCCGAACCCTCTCACCGCAAGCGACTTTGGAGCGGGGCTACTCCGTAGTGCAGAAACTCGACGGTTCGATAGTCCGATCGCCAAAGTCCTTGGCGAAAGGTGAAGAAATCCGCATCCGACTAGCCGAAGGTGTGGCCCTGGCTACAACTATTGGAGAAGAATCAACCAATCCAGCGAAGGGCGAGTAGATTACGAATATGGCCAAGTTGAGCTACGAAGAGGCGCGTGACGAACTTCAGAAGGTGGTAGCGACGCTGGAGAGCGGAAATGTCGGCCTTGAAGAATCGCTCAAACTCTGGGAACGCGGCGAAGAGTTGGCAAAGATCTGCCAAGAGTGGCTAGATGGCGCCCGCGCCAAGTTAGAAGCTGCCAAGAGCATTGAAGATAGCGATAGCTGATGCCGGAATTCATCTATGAGGACCTGCTTCCAATCGGGCCAGATACCACTGAATATCGCTTGATTTCAACGGAAGGCGTCAGCACCTTCGAAGCTGATGGGCGAAGATTCCTTAAGGTTTCACCAGATGCGATCCGGAATCTAACTGAGGTTGCGATGCACGATATATCGCATTATCTCCGTGGCGAGCATCTCCAACAATTAGCCAATATCCTCAAGGATCCTGAAGCATCGCCAAATGATCGCTTTGTGGCACTTGATCTATTGAAGAATGCAAATATCTCTGCTGGTGGAATCCTCCCGATGTGCCAGGACACTGGTACAGCGATCATTATGGGCAAGAAGGGTCAGCAAGTCCTGACTTCCGAACGCGATGAGGTGACCATCTCGCGTGGCGTATTCGATGCCTTCACTAAATTAAATCTCCGTTATTCGCAATTAGCGCCAGTAACGATGTGGGAAGAGAAGAACACTGGCAATAACCTGCCGGCCCAGATAGAGATTTACTCTGATTTCGAACATAAGGATGAATACAACTTCTTATTCATCGCCAAAGGTGGTGGCAGCGCGAACAAGTCTTTTCTATATCAAGAGACTAAAGCGATCCTCAATCCGAAGACCTTCCTCGTCTGGCTGGAGGAGAAACTCCGCTCCCTCGGAACCGCAGCCTGCCCGCCCTATCATCTAGCGATCGTGATCGGCGGTACCAGCGCAGAGTTCACCGCCAAAGTCGGAAAGTTGGCATCGACCAAGTACCTAGATTCGCTACCAACAACTGGAGATGCGAAGACCGGGCGCGCTTTCCGCGATCCAGAACTAGAGAAACAAGTCTTTGAATTGACCCAGAAACTTGGAATCGGTGCCCAATTTGGCGGAAAGTACTTCTGCCATGATGTTCGAGTCATCCGACTTCCGCGACATGGCGCATCTTTGCCAATCTCAATAGCTGTCTCGTGCTCCGCAGATCGACAGGCCAAGGCAAAGATCACTGCCGAGGGCGTCTTTATTGAGAAATTGGAGACTGATCCGGCCCACTATCTCCCAGAGACTACCGATGAGCACCTAGATGACCAGGTAGTGAAGATCGACCTTAATCGACCAATGGCGGAGATAACCGCTGAACTCAGTAAGCACCCGGTGAAGACCCGGCTATCCCTCACCGGAACCCTGGTGGTAGCGCGCGACTTAGCTCATGCAAAACTCAAAGAACTAGTCGATGGCGGCAAGGAGATACCGGAGTACTTCAAGAAGTATCCGGTCTATTACGCCGGTCCAGCAAAGACCCCGACTGGATATGCATCAGGTTCCTTCGGACCTACGACTGCGGGTCGAATGGATTCCTACGTAGAACAATTCCAGGCGCTCGGCGCATCCCTAGTCATGCTCGCCAAGGGAAATCGCTCCAAGCAGGTGACTGAAGCTTGTAAGAAATACGGCGGCTTCTATCTC
>JBEGNC010000016.1:0-4005 GCA_041182705.1 Actinomycetota bacterium
GTTCCTGGTGAGTCCATGGCCGATTGGGAGAGAACCGTCGATGTTGCGCTATCACTACCAATCGACCACCTAAGCGCATATGCCTTAATAGTCGAAACTGGCACTAAATTGGCAGCTCGAATCAACCGTGGTGAATTGATTGTTCCGCCAGAAGATGAGACCGCAGAGAAATATCTACATCTTGACGCAGCTACAGCCGCGAGCGGTTTCGAATGGTATGAATTGAGCAATTGGGCGAAACCAGGCGGCGAATGCCGGCACAATATCGGATATTGGAATGGTTCGAATTGGTGGGGAATCGGACCGGGAGCCCACTCTTACCTCTCCAACCGGAGATGGTGGAATATCAAACACCCGAATTCCTATCAGAGCGCGATAAGTAGGGGAGAACAACCGGTCCAGAATTTCGAGGAATTATCCTCGGTTAATCTTCGTGATGAGTATCTAATGCTCAATATTCGGATGCGATCTGGAATCGAAATGAACCGCCTTTCGAAAGATCAAATTGACGTGGGTAGCCGATACTTAACGACCGGACATATCGATGAAGCAGCGTGGCGAGATAATCGACTGACGCTTACCGCAAGTGGGCGGCTCATCGCAGACCGAATCGTCAGCGAATTGCTGGTGTAGTAACTTCGCTTCCTATGGAAACCGCGCATACCGTAATCTCCCTATTCTTGGCTGTCGTATTCCTCTTCTCCGGGCTATCCAAGGCAAGCGGGAGCGCGGCTGGACTATCTGGCACCCGAGATCTCAACTTTCCAGATGGTGCGGCACGACTCGTGGGAATCTTGGAGACGCTTGCCTCGATTGCACTCTTAGTCGGATATGGTTTGGCAAATCCGGATATCAAGCTCTACGGATTCTTGACGATCTGGGCGACGATGGCTGGCGCAATCTTCTTTCACTTTCGGGCAAATAAAGCGCGAACTGCATTTCCTGCGATGTTCCTATTGATTCTGACCACAGTCGGAATCGCCACCTTGTGAGATTGAAATGATGGAGTCGAGGCAACTAGAGATTCTTCGAGCAATCGTCGAGGAATATGTAGCGACTGAGGAGCCGGTCGGCTCACGCGCTATCGCAGAGCGGCATCGTCTAGGAATCTCATCAGCGACCATTCGAAATGAGATGGCGGTCCTGGAGGACGCAGGTCTAATAACACAACCACATACAAGTGCCGGACGCATTCCTACCGATAAGGGCTATCGGATATTCGTCGACAAATTAGCGAAGGTGAAACCGCTATCTTCTCCGGAGCGGCGTGCAATCGAGACCTTCTTGGCGGGAGCTAATGATCTCGATGATGTCGTCATGCGGACCGTTCGCCTGTTGGCACAAGTTACCAAGCAGGTTGCCGTAGTTCAGTATCCATCCTTGACTCGTTCTCGTGTCAGACATCTGGAGTTACTTCTACTCACCGGCACTCGGCTGATGATGGTTCTCATCACAAATACCGGACGGGTCGAACAGCGCGTGATCGAACTGCCTTACCCATTGCATGAAGCGCTGCTCGGTGACTTGAAGCAGAAACTGAATAATGTAGTAGTTGGAAAGAACATATCTGATGTCGCGATGAATCTAGAGATGCTCCTCGATACCTATTCAAGAAACGAGCGGACCTCAGCGGCTTTGATAGTTTCAAATCTGATTGAGATGTCGCTAGAGCGCCCAGAGGAGCGAGTCGTGCTTGCAGGGACGGCGCATCTCGCGAGATCAACGAGCGATAGCGCAGGTGAGATTCACTCGGTTCTCGAGGCGCTCGAAGAGCAGGTAGTCCTTTTGAGGCTACTTAGTGACACGGGCGAATCGATGCGAGTAAAGATCGGTTCCGAGCAGGGCGAGAAAGTCCTTAGATCCACCAGCTTGGTGACGATGGGATATGGCGCAGATGGCAATCCCTTAGGAGCGCTGGGAGTTCTCGGACCGACTCGAATGGACTATTCAGCATCGATGTCTGCTGTGCAGGCGGTCGCTCGTTATGTTGGGCGCTTCTTGACTGAGGAGAAGTGATGTCGGATCACTATCAGACTCTCGGCGTGGATCGCAGCGCTTCGCAAGATGAAATAAAGCGGGCATACCGGAAATTGGCTCGTGAGATGCATCCCGATGTCAATCCAGATCCGAAAGTGCAGGATCGTTTCAAAGAGGTGACTGCTGCATACGAGGTATTGAGCGATCCGGAGAAACGGAGTTCTTACGACCGTGGCGGCGATTCCTTCGCAGGTTTTGGTGGTGGTTTCGGTGGTTTCAGCGACATCATGGATGCCTTCTTCGGCGGTGGCGGTGCGCCACGCGGTCCAAGACCAAGGATGCGTCAAGGTCAAGATGCGCTGATTAGAGTCGAAATTTCATTGGCTGAGGCGTGCTTTGGCGTTGAGAAGAGCCTTGGCGTTGAGACCGCGATTATCTGCGAGAAGTGCGGGGGCGATGGTTGTGAACCAGGTAGTTCGCCGCGTACTTGCGACATCTGTCGTGGCCGAGGGGAAGTGCAGCAAGTAACCCGTTCATTTATCGGCCAGGTTATGACCTCCAGACCGTGCGGCACTTGTCAGGGTTTTGGCACCGTCATTCCCCAGCCATGCCGTGAATGCGCTGGCGACGGCCGAGTTCGCGCCCGCCGCAGTCTAGATGTGAAGATTCCTGCGGGAGTCGATAATGGAAATCGCATCCAACTATCCGGTCAGGGAGAAGTGGGTCATGGTGGTGGTCCAGCCGGCGACCTATATGTAGAAATCATCATCAAAGAGCATGAATTCCTGATTCGCGAAGGCGATCATCTCCATATGCAACTCACCGTTCCCATGACTGGAGCAAGCTTGGGAACGAAGGTTGAAGTCGAGACGTTAGATGGAAAGAACTCCATTGAAATCAAACCCGGCACTCAAAGCGGAGCTGTGATTAGTTTGAAGGGACTTGGTATGACTCGACTCCGTGGGGGATCGCGGGGAGACCTTAATGTCCATATCCAAGTCGAGATACCAGCCCGCTTAACCAAAGAAGAAGAGCAGTTACTTCGAAAATTCGCCGAGCTTCGTGGCGACACTCCTGGGACTGGAGAGATAAGGCGAAGTAGCGATTCCCGTTTCTTTGCCAAGTTTCGAGAGGCATTCAAGAGCTAAATGCTTACGCTATTTATAGTGGAGAACATCCCAGATCGCGGCGATGTCGTTATCGAAGGCGAAGAGGCTCACCATGCGGCGAGCGTTTCTCGAGTGAAGATCGGCGATCGAATCGCCGTCACGAATGGAATGGGGCGGCGCGCTGAAGTCGAAGTCATCGATGTCAATAAGCGAAATGTTGCAGCGCGAATCTTGGATGTAATTGACGAACCTAGGAGCAGTACGGTGCTAACTGTCGTTCAGGCGCTCACTAAAGGTGATCGCGCTCGTGAAACGATCGAATTGCTAACGGAAGGTGGCGTGGACCTGATAATCCCCTGGTCGGCTAGTCGTTCAATCGGACAATGGCGCGAGGAGAAAGATGCGCTAGGGAAGTGGCGAGCCTGGGCGCGCGAGGCAACTAAGCAATCTCGACGCAGCTGGATTCCTCAAATTCTAGATTTACATTCGACGGCAGCTATCAAAGAGCGAATTTCGGAGAGCGAACTATCTCTGATGTTTCACGAAGTTGGTGCTGAACGACTTTCGATAGCCCTTAAGGATGTAAAGCCACGGGAGATAACTTTGATTATCGGCCCAGAAGGTGGAATCAGCGAGGAGGAGGTAAGCGCATTTTCTGGCGCTGGCGCCCGTTCCGTGGTCATGGGGAAGCCAATCTTCCGATCCGCCCACGCGGGAGTTGCAGCCCTCGCGGCAGTTCAGAGTTCACTGGGAATCTGGTAGAGATAAGCCATGAGTTGCCTCTTCTGCAAAATCGTCTCGGGAGAAATTCCTGCTAAGTTACTCGTTGAAAATGAAAGAGTCATTGCATTCGAAGATATAAATCCTCAGGCGCCCACACATATTCTCTTGATCCCGAAAACTCATTTTGCAAATGTTG
>JBEGNC010000017.1:0-7249 GCA_041182705.1 Actinomycetota bacterium
TCGGCCGGCTCATCGGCCCAGGGCTCTCTGGGGTGCTTATCGCAGCTTATGGAACGGGCCTCTCCTTTCTATTGAACGGCGTCTCCTACCTATTCGTAATTGCCGCTCTCTTTGCAATCAGGGAGCGGGAGCTATTCATCGAGGCTCACCAGCGAAGCTCGACGAAAATCCGCCAGGCTTTTCAGTACGTAGCAGCTCGCCCAGACATTCTTGGCGTCATGTTGACCGTCTTCTTTGCTACGAGTTTCGGTTTGAATTTCAATATTTTCAACACGATGATGGCAACTGCGATATTCGAAAAGAGCGCTGCTGAATATGGCGCTCTGGGAAGTATCTTGGCTATTGGCTCGCTAACCGGAGCAATCATCTCGGCTAAGTTGGAACGAAAACGCGAGCCTACCTTTGTAATGAAGGGCGCGATGATCTTCAGTTTCCTTCTCGTCATCGCATCGTTGGCCCCGAATTACCTCACCTATGCAATCTTGCTGCCATTCATCGGATGCGTTGCCTTGCTGACATTCATCGCTGCGAACACTATGGTCCAGATGCGGACGGATTCGGCAATTCGCGGCCGTGTTATGGGAATCTATCTGACCGTTTTCTTGGGTGGAACTCCATTGGTTTCACCATTCATCGGTTCCATGACTGAACTGATTGGAACTAGGACCACGATCATGGTTTGTGGGTCGATCTCGTTTTTTGCCGCCCTTATCACTTATATGAAGTTCAAGAATCGAAGCGCTGCCCCCGAAAGCTTTGCCGTTGCCGATGTTTTAGAGGCCGCTTATGAGGACAAAAAGGATTAACCCGAAGAGAATCACCAGGGTCACAGTTCTACGGAATTTGTAACTCATACTGCCTCCACTCGGTTGGGCACCAGGACCACAATGATAAACGCGAGCGCAATGAAGAGTGGAACGACGAGAAAGGCCGAAGAGATACCTACCAAATCGGCGAGTAGCCCTAATAGAAAGGGCGATGCACCGATAGCTAATCCAGCCGCCAAACTGGATTTTCCGATTGCGAGATCAGATTTCTCAGCGCCAAATTTGAGCATGCGGAGAGTGGCGAGAATGAATTGGAGCGATGTCCCCAGTCCGATCACGAAGAGCGCAAGGACGCTGATGAAGGTTATCTCAGATACCCAAAGGGCTAAGAAACCTAGCGCTTGAATCATCAGCATGGCCTGCAATCGGCGATCTGGGTCGAGTTTTGGAAAGAGATAAGTTCCAAACCATCTTCCGATGACCATGCCGAGGGCATACGCGAACATAAGGGCAGTCGCACTTGCTTGAGCGATCCCAGTTCGCTCTTTAACAAGGGCCGCTGCCCAATACGCAATGGCAAACTCTGCTGAGATTGTAAAGAGTAGTCCGAGCCATGCCCACCAGTATTTTCGGGGGAGTGAACCTCTCTGCCGCCCTTCAATATCTGGAATATGTTCTGGCTTGAATTGTCTACCACCGAGCAGGTAGAGAGCTATGGCGTATGGAATCGAAATCAACAAACCTAACCGCCAAGAGATGGCGGTACTTGCGATGATGCCGATCAGAATTGTTCCAAGCAATCCAAATCCAGAATTCACTGCGTTGTTCTGGCTAACAGCGCGAGTCTGGTGATTGGGATAGTGGTTCGAGATAAAGGCGATGGTGTTGTTGATTGTTGTTGAGATTCCGATTCCAGCAATGAGCATAGAGGGAATAGTCAAGATCGGGTCGGGAAATATGACAAAGCCCAAACCACCGATATTGAAGATTAATAATCCAATCCATGATGTCCGGTATCTGCCAAAGCGATGAACTAGCGGCGCATTTAAGTAACCAGCGATGATGGATGCAATGCCAAGTGCCGTTCCATGTAGTCCAGCGACTGCCGCGCTGGTGCCTTGGTCAGATTGAAGTAGCGGAAGCGCGGGGCCAAAGCCACCCATAAAGATGCCATAGACCCCAGTTTGTAGAGAGATTAGCCAGAAGACGCGATCGCGGCGGAACTTGGTCTTAGCCAATCGCTACTTCTTCATCTCCGCGACGACGTAATCGATGCACTTGGTAAGCGCAACAACATCATCTGGATCGACCGCTGGGAACATGCCAATCCGTAGTTGGTTCTTACCAAGTTTCCGATATGGCTCAGTATCGACGATTCCATTTGCGCGGAGGACCTTAGCGATCTCCAAAGCATCGATTCCATCTTCGAAGTTAATTGTGGCTACCACGTTCGAGCGCATCGCCGGATCAGCGACGAATGGCGTTGTGTATGAAGTCGCTTCTGCCCAACCATAGATATGTGAAGCAGACTTTGCCGAACGGCCTGCAGCAAAACTCAAACCACCATTGGAATTCATCCACTCAATCTGCTCGGCAAGAAGGATCAAAGTAGCAACTGCAGGGGTGTTGTAAGTCTGGTCCAATCGAGAATTCTCAATCGCAATCGATAGATCCAAGAATGCAGGAACCCATCTAGAGCTCTTTAGCTTCTCCACGCGGGCAACCGCAGCTGGACTCATTAGCGCGAGCCAGAGACCACCATCGGAGGCGAAAGATTTCTGCGGCGCAAAGTAGTAGGTATCAAATTCCGATGCAGTTACTTGTAATCCACCAGCGGCGCTTGTGGCATCAACTAGGACAAGTGCGCCATCAGTGCCGCTTGGCCGCTTAATCTCCATCGCAACACCAGTTGAAGTCTCGTTATGAGTCAACGCGTATGCATCGACGCCTGCCTCTGCAGTAGCAGTTGGATGGGTACCTGGTTCGGATTTGATCACGGTGGGCTCATCTAAGAAAGGAGCTTCTTTAGCAGCGCTAGCGAACTTCGAAGAGAATTCGCCGAAACTTAGATGTTGAGATTTCTTCTCAATCAAGGCGAAAGTTGCGATATCCCAGAAGGCGGTGGATCCACCATTTCCCAATACGACTTCATAACCCTCTGGAAGATTGAAAAGTGAGGCAAGCCCAGTTCGAACTCGATTTACTACGCCCTTTACCGCTTTCTGGCGATGCGAGGTTCCCATAATCGATCGACCTGATTTACTCAGGGCATCGAGAGCTTCGGAACGGATCTTCGAGGGGCCACAACCAAACCGGCCATCGCTGGGCTTTAGTGAATCTGGAATCTTAATCTCGGACATAAGGCCGTTAGCCTATGGGAAGAGGCGCTCCACACTCCAATTTGAACCGGCTCGACTGTAGCGAATCCGATCATGCAAACGAGAATATCGACCTTGCCAGAATTCGATTTCCTTAGGACCCACTCTAAATCCACCCCAATGTGGCGGTCGTGGAACCGGCGAATTTTCTGGGTAGGTATTTGCCATATCCGCCCAACGCTGCTCGAGCTCAGCTCGTGAGGCAAGCGGTTCGGATTGCGAGCTCGCCCAAGCGCCAATCTGACTCGACCATGGCCGGTTAGCGAAATACTCATCCGACTCTCTTTCACTTACTCGCTCTGCGGTGCCGGTGATGATTACTTGGCGTTCCATCGGATACCAAGGGAAGAGAAGAGAGACCGCGGGATTTTCATCAATCTGGCGCGATTTGGCAGATCTATAATTCGTGAAGAATGTAAAACCTTCGTTGGTTACATCCTTGAGTAGAACGCTCCGAGATCTGATCTCGCTACCTTGCTGGGTAGAGAGAACCATTGCATTGGGCTCGACGATAGCTGGGTTTTGGGCGGCTTCGCCAAGCCAGCGCTTAAATTGATCAATCGGGTTTCCGGCGATTTCCGCCTCGGTCAAACCCACTTCGCCGTAAGAACGGCGCATCCGCTTTATCTCGTCTCGGTCGATTTCTCCCATGGATGTATCTAACGTCACTTTCGCCGCTACGGCACCCTGGGGTTGGTGACTCTCCTAAGTATGGGCAGAATACGCGCCATGGCCGATGACTTTAAGCCCGGACTCGAAGGAGTCATCGCTTTTGAATCGACAATTGCAGAACCCGATAAAGAGGGTAGTGCGCTGCGATATCGCGGCGTAGATATCGAAGACCTAGTAGGCCGCGTCTCCTTTGGAAATGTCTGGGGACTTCTAGTCGATGATTCATTTGCACCTGGCCTTCCTCCGGCAGATGCAATTGAACTTCCAGTCCACTCCGGTGATGTTCGTGTCGATGTGCAATCTGCAACCGCGATGCTTGCGCGGCACTATGGCATGAAGCCGCTATTAGATATCTCCGATGAGCAAGTTCGCGAAGATCTAGCACACACCTCATCGATGGTCTTGTCATTCGTAGCGCAATCTGCGAGAGGCGAAGCAACCAAGGTTCCAGAATCACGCGTCGCTGAAGGTAAGACCGTCGTCGAGCAGATGATGATCCGCTGGCGCGGTGAACCAGATCCGAAGCATGTTCGCGCTATCGATGCATATTGGGTTTCAGCTGCAGAACATGGCATGAACGCCTCGACTTTTACCGCGCGTGTGATTGCATCAACGGGCGCAGATGCTGCAGCTTCAATTTCCGGAGCGATTGGTGCTATGAGTGGACCACTACATGGCGGCGCACCTTCACGAGTCTTATTTATGATTGAAGAAGTTGAAAAGCGGGGAGATGCCCGCGCATACGTTAAGGAACTTCTTGATAAAGGTGAGCGCTTGATGGGATTCGGTCATCGGGTATATCGAGCGCAAGACCCACGTTCGCGAACCCTTCGTCGAACCTGTGATGAGTTGAAGGCGCCGCGATATGAAGTAGCGAAGGCCCTTGAAGATGCCGCTCTAGCTGAATTGAAGGAGCGCCGCCCCGATCGAGTACTCGAGACGAATGTCGAGTTCTGGGCCGCTGTGCTTTTAGATTTCGCTGAAGTGCCACCAAATATGTTCACTCCGATGTTTACATCTGCTCGGACAGCTGGCTGGTCAGCGCATATCCTCGAGCAGAAGCGGACTGGAAGATTGATTCGACCTTCTTCGCGCTACATCGGTTCTGGCCCAAGGAAGCCAGAGAGCGTTCCTGGCTGGGGTGAGCTACCGAAGTAGTGGCTGAAAGCCCGAGTGAAAAGCGCTCGGAAATATAACGAATAGATAATTGCCGGCCTCAGAGGCCATTCCCTTTGACGCCCCCTTCGGGAGGTTATTGAATTCACTCCTCTGCAGCCTATTGCTGTAGATACTCCATGGAGGAATAAATGAAGAAAACAATCCTGGGTGCGATCCTCGCCGGTGCCCTTGTCGGCTCCGTAGCAATCGTTCCAGTAGCTCAAGCAAAAGATAAGGTCATTGTGGTCTGGGCCGATGAAAAGCGTGGCCCTGGACTAAAGAAATTCCTTGAAGGTAACAAGGTAGTTCCTGGTTACGATATTCAAATCAAGGTATATGCAAGTTATGACGCCCTAGATGGCGCATACCAAAAGGCAACCGCTGCAAGCGGACCAGACATCATGCTCAATCCAGTCGGTGACGCGCTGCAGTATGCAAAGAGCGGAAAGGTTCTCCCGCTAGCCATACCTGCATCGGTTCGAAAGAACATGTCAGCGACAGCATTGAAGTATGCGACTTATCGCGATCGCGTCTATGCGGTCCCGCTAGATATCGATACTACTTCGATGATCTGGAATAACAAGTTCGGTGCTGCTCCGAAGACCTTCGCGGAACTCATCGAAACTTTCGAAAAGGCTAAGGCTGCAGGAACTGCAACCGTCGGCTGGTGCGCAGGAGACGGAACTTGGGGTGCATTGCCATTCCTAACTGCTCTCGGCGGTGGCGCGTATGGCTATGTTGGCCGTACGACAACTCCAGATGTAAATAACGTATTGCTCAACACCCCAGCCCTGATCGCAAATATCAAGAAGTATGCGCTTGGATCTGATGGCAAGAGCAATGGTCTTTTCGCCTGGGATAACTGTAAGGCTGCCTTCACCTCAGGTAAGGCACTTGCCATGAATACCGGTTCTTGGAATCTCCCTGACGTAAAGTCTGCGGGAATCAAGTACACGATTCTGCCAACTCCGACGCTCGATGGTAAGGGTGTGACTCGTCAATGGGCGGGTTACGGTGGAGCTTGGCTCACAACCTTCGCCAACGATCACAAGGTCGCCCTTGGTGCCCGCAAAGTGATGAACTACCTCGCATCTGAGGAAGGTTCACTTGCTTATGCGCTAGCGATGGAACGACCATCGCCAAATCAGGCAATCACTAGCAAACTCTCTGATGATGTCCAGGGCTTCGCTGAATCAGGCTCCAAGAATGGTGCCGTTCAGGTGAACGCGCTACTCGGCGAGAATGCTGGCGGTTCCAACTACTACGACGTGCTCGGCACAGTCTTCAAGGACATCTTTGTCACAGGCAAAGATGTGAAGACTACGCTCGATGCTGGCGCAGCTATTTTGAAGGCGAACTTCAAGGTAGGAATCACTAAGGCGTAACACCTTAGATAAGGTGATTGGGGGCCGGCCATGATGACCGGCCCCCAATTCAATATGTAGGATTTCAAATATGGGTTGGGGACAAAGAGCGTGAAACTATTACTCAAGATCCTTACCCTCGCGTTGGTTTCCTCGCTCTTCGGGTGGATGGCCTTCCTTTCCTTCCTGGGCGGCGAGTGGGTCATGGCCCTGATTTTCACCCTCATCATCATCCTTTCGAACTTTATCTACTTCTCTAAGAAGCGTGCTGCAGTTAAGTTCTTATTTCCAGGCCTCATATTTCTAGTGATTTTCACGGTAACACCGGTCATCTATACGACCTATATGTCTGGCTACATATACAAGATCGGAAACCTGGTCACAAAAGAAGAGGCGATAACCCAATTGATCGAGCAGGTAGGCGTAGTACCTGATGAGAATGGAACGCTCTTTGAGATGTATCCGGGATTGATTGGGGATAGACAGGGCGCAGTCTTTATCGATTTTGCAGACCAAACAGTCTGGTTCGGCATTGGTGATGAGGCGAGGAAATTAAGTGATGCTGAATATCGTATCGATGACGAAACCGGGTTACCTAAGCCAGACGGGTTCACTTTCCTAAGTGAACAGGAGATTCTTGACCAAGAATCGGATATCGCAAAAGCGCGATATCAAGTCGATGATCAATTCTTCATTTTGGCACAAGATACGACAACAGCAGGATTATTCACACAAACCCTCTTCTATGACGAGGCATCGGACTCCATTCGCGAACCTGCTACTGGAAAGATATTCATAAACAACGGGTCAGGAAACTTCGCCAACCGAGATCTACCAGAAGAGATGTTGATGCCAGGTTGGCGCGAGAAGACTTGGTTCTCAAATTATGGTGAGATTCTCACCAATAAGA
>JBEGNC010000018.1:0-16410 GCA_041182705.1 Actinomycetota bacterium
CTGCAGAGTTTCTATGAGAAGTTCGATCGCAATGTTGGGAAGATGATTTAGCTTCGACTTTGGATGAAGGTAAATCTCAAAACCTGAGATTTTCCTAAATACTTTTGTGCACAGGGTTCGCCAGGAATTTCCCGCCTAAAATGCGATTGAGCTATGGGTTACCCACATTGCCTCCACAAGCCCCACACAGGGAAAGGGCTTACTTTCCACAGAAATCAGTACTTAATCCACAATCCATCCACATACCCAGACGCCCTAGTTATGCCTTGTCAGACCTCCCTAAGAAGATACGCCCATGAGTCTTGCCGAACTTCCAAGTTATGACGATCGGCGCTCCGCGGTACCAGAATTTGATCGCACACCTCCACAAGATCTAGTTGCAGAACAATCCGTTCTTGGCGGAATGCTGCTCTCAAAGGATGCGATTGGTGAAGTTGTAGAAATCCTCCGCCAACGTGATTTCTATCGGCCAGCACATGAATTGATCTTCGATGTAATTCTTGATCTCTATGGTCGCGGCGAACCGGCCGATCCAGTAACTGTATCTGCCGAATTAACCAAGCGCGGCGAGATAGCTAAAGCTGGTGGCGCTCCCTATCTCCACACACTCATCTCTGCTGTGCCTACTGCAGCTAATGCTGGCTACTACGCGAAAATTGTTCGCGAACGTGCAATTGCTCGTCGTCTTGTCGAAGCCGGTACCAAGATTGTCCAACTTGGTTATGCCGCTGAAGGCGAGATTGATGATGTTGTGGATCTTGCAGAGCAAGAGGTTTACCAAGTAACCGAACGACGTGCTGGAGAAGATTTCGTACAGCTAAACACCTTGATTCCTGCAGCGCTCGATCAGATCGAGAGATTGCAATCCGGTGAATTGGCAGAGGGTGTAAAGACTGGCTTCAAAGATCTAGATGCACTAACAAATGGTCTACATCCGGGAAATATGATCGTGGTTGCTGCTCGTCCTGCTGTAGGTAAATCAACGCTAGGTCTTGATATAGCAAGAAGCGCGGCAATCCAGAACGGGGAATGCGCTGTCATATTCTCCTTAGAAATGAGCCGTTCAGAAATCACAATGCGTATGCTCTCTGCCGAAGCTCGGGTATCGCTAAATAACATCCGCTCCGGTTCCTTGAGTGAGGATGAGTGGTCTCGGCTAGCCCGGAGAATGGGCGAAATCAACGATGCCCCGCTATTTATCGATGATTCACCGAACCTCTCCATGATGGAGATTCGGGCAAAGGCGCGCCGCTTGAAGCAACGCCATGACCTGAAATTAGTGGTTATTGACTATCTCCAACTGATGACCTCCGGTAAGAAGGTTGAGAATCGCCAGCAAGAAGTCTCTGAATTCTCTCGCCAACTCAAATTGCTCGCCAAAGAACTCAACGTCCCAGTTATTGCCATCTCGCAGTTGAACCGATCACCGGAACAGCGCGCCGATAAAAAGCCGATGCTCTCTGATCTCCGTGAATCGGGTTCTATCGAACAGGATGCCGATGTTGTAATCCTGCTCCATCGAGATGATCTATACGATTCCCAGAACCGCTCGGGCGAGGCCGATTTGATTGTTGCTAAGCATCGAAATGGTCCGACCAAGACCATTACCGTCGCATCACTACTTCACTTCGCAAAATTTGCCGATATGGCTCCGAAGCTAAATACCTCGGAGAAGTTCATCAAGGAGAGCTAGAGAACTTTCTCCAGCAATCCGGTCTTCACGTCGTAAATCGCCCCTACAACCTCTAGCTCTTTAGGTAGGAACGGGAATGACCGGATTCGCAAGACATCCATTTCAAGCGCAGCGCGTTGATCTGTCACAGTCCTAATCTCAAGTGACCTAGTATCGATACCGGAACTCTTTTCAATCGCAGCGTGGACCTCAGCTTCTGAGCCACTAGCCATCCGGCAATCAGTATGTGGCATAACTAAAACTTTCGATACATTGAGGAGATGAGTTGCCAATACAAGAGTCCGCAACACATCCTCTGTAGCTCGAGCTCCTGCATTTCTAAGAATCTTCGCATCGCCAGATTTCATACCAACTACGCGGAGCGGATCAATCCGTGAATCCATACAAGTGACAATCGCCAACCCCTGAACTGCCCGGCCAGTCAACGCACTTGATTGAAAACTCTCTGCAAATCGGGCATTTGCTGCGAAAATCTCATCGAAACTCAATGTCCACCAGCCTTACTTCTCGCTCGATCAGCGATCGAGATTCCGACAATAACCACCAAGCATCCAATCAACTGGATTCCGGTGAGGCTCTCGTTGAGCCACCACCATGCGAAGATACCGGCAAGCACCGGTTCTATCATCCCGAAGACGCTCGCAGTAGAAGCGCTCATAATCTTCAGTCCCGCAATCACAAATAGATATGGCACGAGAGTGCCCATGACCATGATCCAAAGAACCAACATCCAGCCAGGCAAGGTGTAACCCTCAAATCTGCCTAGGAGATTCATATCTTTACTAAGAGCATCCATAGGAAATTCCCAGATTGGCAAGATGAAGAGGAGTGATACGAAAGCGACACCAAAACCCCAGGTCGCGATTGCGCCACTCGATTTCGTCTTTCCAAGATGATCTGCAATTAAAAAGTAACCAGCTAGTGCAAAGGCATCTAGGAATGCAGCAATCAAACCGATGCGATCAACGCTCAATCCGCCCCAAATCTGGGTAATCATCAACAAACCAGCGAAAGCGAGTGTGATTGCATACCAGAGCGCTTTTGGCACATGGCGTTTCAAGACAAATCGCAAGAATAGGAGAATCCAGATTGGCGCTGTGAATTCGATTAGGAGCGCAATACCAACATACATTCGCTCGATTGCCACGAAATAGAAAGCTTGAACAAAAGTCACGCCAATCATCCCGAAGAGAATCAACCAGGGTAGTTCTGCTCGAGTCGGTTTCAACTCATGGCGACGGAAGGTCATATAAAAAAGGAATAGGAGAATGAATGCGCCGCCAGTTCGCGCCTGAGTTAGCCGCCAAGCCGAGACGCTATCAATCAAGACGATCTTGGAGATGATTCCGTTGAAGGCAAAGAAGAGCGCACCTAGAAATAGGTAGATCTCGCCCCGAAGCTTGGTTAGCACCGGCAAACCCTATCTGGGTTAGAAGGCAGCTTCGGAAACCCCCATGATTTCGCCATCTTCGCGCTCAACAATCGCTCTAGTAGCAGAAATCAATGGTAAGAAGTTATGAACGAAGTATCGCGATGCAGCAATCTTGCCCTCATAGAAATCCTTCTCTTTGCCAGTTGCGCTACCAATCTTGGAGGCCGCGATATCGGATTGACGTAGCAATAGCCAGGAGATAATCACATCTCCGACCGACATCAAAAGACGAGTGGTATTCAAGCCGCACTTATAGATCTCATCCGGCTTCTCTTGGCTTGCCATCGCGTGAGTAACTAGCACCGAGATGATTCCCTGTAGATCTTCTAGGGCTTTTCCAAGCGCCGCTTTCTCGGTCGCATTATTTCCACCAGAAGCAACGAAAGCGCCCATCTCTTTCGAGAGTTTTGTCAGCGCCTTGCCGTTGTTCTTGATGATTTTGCGGAAGAAGAAATCAAGTCCTTGGATTGCCGTAGTACCTTCGTAAAGAGTGTCGATCTTTGCGTCGCGAACATATTGTTCGAGAGGCCAATCCATAGTAAAACCACTACCACCGAAAGTCTGAAGTGATTCGGTGCCAAGCAACGTCCAGGCCTTCTCTGAACCATAGCCCTTCACAATTGGAAGAAGTAGGTCGTTTAGAGCTTCCAGATTCTCAATCTCGTCTTCGGGCTTTCCTTCTGCTCGCGCAAGAGCTACTGCATCTTGAATCGATGCGGTGTAGAGAACAAGTGCGCGCATACCTTCGGCATATGCCTTCTGGGTCATAAGGGAACGGCGGACATCGGGATGTTTGAAGATCGTGACTCGAGGGCTTGCTTTATTTGCCATATCTTTCATATCGCCACCCTGGACACGGGTTTTGGCGTAGGCGAGAGCCTGTTGGTAACCAGCCGAAAGCGTTGAAATTGCCTTAGTTCCGACCATCATTCGGGCGAATTCGATGATCTTAAACATCTGCGCGATGCCATCATGCACCTCACCCAGGAGATATCCGACGGCAGGCTCTTTCTCGCCAAGATTCATCTCGCAAGTAGCGGAGACGTTCAACCCCATCTTCTCTTCGACCTTAGTTACATAAACGCCATTCCGCTTACCTGATGCGCCAGTTTCAGGATCGAAGTGATACTTGGGAATCAAGAATAGAGAGAGCCCCTTGGTTCCTGGTCCATGTCCTTCTGGACGAGCAAGAACAAAGTGAATTATATTTTCGTAGATATCAGCATCGCCTGATGTGATGAAGCGCTTAGTTCCAGTTATATGCCAAGTTCCATCTTCTTGCTTTACAGCTTTGGTTCGGCCAGCGCCAACATCCGATCCAGCATCTGGTTCAGTCAACATCATCGTTGCCCCCCAAGCCCGATCAACCATGTGCTTCGCTAATTTCTTCTGTGGTTCACTCCCAAGTGCGTAAGCGACATAAGCAAAAGCAAAACCAGATGCGTAGATGTGAATAGCTGGATTCGAACCGAGAACCATTTCAGCAATCGCCCAACGAATCGATGGTGGTACTGCGATGCCACCGAGTTCAACTGGTACATCGACCTTGCCCCAATCACCATTTACATAGGCGGCGTAGGACTTCTTGAAACTCTCTGGGAGTTTCACCTCGCCAGTCTCTTTATTGAAGTTAGTTCCTTCTCGGTCGCCTTCAATGAATGAAGCAGCAAGATCGTTTTCGCAGAGTCGCTTTACTTCTTCCAACATACCCATCGCAGTTTCGCGATCTAGGTCGGAGTAGATGGATTTACCGAGGATTGATTCGCGATCTAGGAGATCGAAGAGGCAGAACTCGATATCGCGGAGATTTGCAATGTAATGGCCCATAGGGCAAGGATGCTACTCGCCAGTAACTTATGCAATAGAAACCCGAGCGGGCGACGGGAATCGAACCCGCGCTGTCAGCTTGGGAAGCTGACGTGATGCCATTTCACTACGCCCGCAATACGCGGGCCAATACTAGGTCTCGGAAGAGCCGAGAGGGTAGGGTCGCCAACCATGCTCCTAAGCGACCGAGATATAGCCGCAGAAATCGAGAGCGGCCGGGTGAAGGTCGAACCCTTCAACCCAAAGATGATCCAACCCTCCAGCGTCGATGTCCGATTGGACCGCTTCTTCCGGGTCTTTGAGAATCACCGTTACGAGGTCATCGACCCATCAATCGAACAATCAGAGTTGACCCGTGAAGTCGCAGTCGCGCCAGACGAGTTCTTCATCCTCCACCCAGGGGAATTCGTGCTCGCCTCGACTTATGAAGTGATCACTCTTCCAGATGACATCGCAGGGCGACTTGAAGGTAAGTCATCCTTGGGTCGACTCGGATTACTTACCCACTCAACCGCAGGTTTCATCGATCCCGGATTCTCCGGGCATATCACCTTAGAACTTTCTAATGTAGCGAACCTGCCAGTCAAGCTCTACCCAGGAATGAAGATCGGCCAACTATGTCTCATCAAACTCTCATCTCCCGCAGAGCATCCTTACGGTTCCGCCGTTTATGGATCTAGATATCAAGGGCAGCGCGGTCCAACACCGAGCAAGTCCTGGTTGAATTTCCATAAGACTGAAATTCAGTAGATTACGACCATGGATGCATCACTCTTAATAATCATCGCAGTCGCTCTATTCGTCATCTTCTTTATCATTCAATACAACAAGTTGGTTAGGTTAAACATCCAGGTTGATGAGGCTTTTGCCCAGATCGAAGTCCAACTTAAACGTCGCGCTGATTTGATTCCTAATCTTGTGGAGACGGTTAAAGGATATGCATCGCATGAGCGAGAGGCTTTAGAGAAGGTCGTTCAAGCGCGCGCTGCCTCCACGACTGCTTCGACATTGCCTGCAATCGCTGCCGCAGATGGTGCGCTAACAAATGCGTTGCGTGGCCTATTGGCAGTTGCTGAGGCCTACCCAGACTTGAAGGCATCTACGAACTTCCTACAATTACAGGAAGAGTTATCAACGACTGAAAACAAAGTTTCGTTCTCGCGCCAGTTCTACAACGATTCAGTTAGAGGTTTGAATACCGCAGTAAAGACCGTCCCTACTAGTTTCTTTGCTGGGCTAGCAAAAGTAGGCGAGCGCGAGTTCTATGAAGTGGATGACCCAACCATCCGCAATGCCCCTAACGTCAAGTTCTAGTCGATGGCGAATTTCCGAACCTTACAGAGCGCTAATCGGAGGAAGACTTTCTTCCTCCTACTTTTCATGGGCGTTCTCGTGTGGATCATCTCTTATGTAGCAATCTCAACTTTTGGTGGATCTGGTGCTGGCGTCATCCCGCTTGCCGTTCTGATTTCTTTAGTCTCCGTTTGGGGATCTTATTTTGCTTCAGACAAATTGGTATTGAAGATGACGAGAGCACGTCTAATTCAGGAATCCGATAATCCGAAACTATTCAATCTAGTTCATGAAGTTTGTATCGCATCAGGATTGCCAATGCCCAAAGTTGCGATAGTTGATGACCCAGCACCAAATGCATTTGCAACTGGTCGCGACCCAGATCATGCACTCATCGCTTTCACAACCGGTCTACTCAATGCAATGGATCGCGATGAATTACAAGGAGTTGTCGCACATGAGATGGCGCACGTTGCCAATCGAGATACCTTGGTATCTGCAGTAGCGGCAACCACGGCGGGGATTGTCGCACTGATCTCAGATATCTTGATGCGAATGCTCTGGTTCGGTGGCGGAAGAAGCCGGGATCACCATGGCAATCAGATGCCAATATTCCTTGCGATTATTCCTTTGATACTTGCGCCAATCGCAGCCACAATGCTCAAAGCTGCGGTCTCGCGAAAACGAGAATCCCTGGCCGATGCGACAGCCGTTGCTTTCACAAGAAACCCAGCAGGATTAAGGGCCGCTCTCGAGGTTTTAGCCCGGGACAACACTGTGGTTGAAGCGCGTTCTAGCGCGGTCGCCCACCTTTATATCGAATCGCCACTTGATGCATCAGCTGCATCGAAATTATTCGCCACACACCCACCGATTGAAGAGCGAATAGCAGTTTTACGAGCGATGGAAGCGAATCCTGGCCTTACGCAGTAAGTAACCGGAAACCGTTGATCAGGATGATCGCGACGGCCACTGCTATACCTAACGGGCGACGCGGAACGATAGACACAAGTTTTGCAGCAAATGGCGCCATGATCATGCCGCCAAGCGCTAATCCGCCGACAGCGCCCCAGTCGATATCGATTCTCGATAAGTTCAATAGGAAGCCGACGCTTGCGCAGACCGCAACGATGAACTCGGAGGCGCTAACTGTTCCAATGATCTTGCGTGGTTCGTGTTCAGTGGTTGCCAGAAGTGTCGGGGTAACGACTGGCCCCCAACCTCCGCCACCTGAAGCATCGACAAAACCACCAGTTGCTCCCAAGAACGTCAGATAACGGGGATTATTTATCTCCGCAAGATTTGCCTTGATATTTGTTTGAAAGACATTGCGATACAGCAGAACGAAGCCGAGCAGAAGCAAGATTGTTGAGATAAAAATCTTGCCACCGCTTAGATCAATCGAAGATAGAAAAGTGGCGCCAGCGAATGCGCCGATGCCTCCTGGTATCGCAAGCTTTTTCAAGATTTCATAATCGACATTGTCGCGGTGCCAATGGGAAACTCCAGATGCAAGAGTGGTACCGATCTCTGCTGCGTGAACAGCGGCACTTGCTACAGCTGCTGAGGTCCCTAAAGTTAAGAGCAAGGTTGAACTAGTAAGTCCGAAACCCATCCCCAGGGCGCCATCAATCAGTTGCGCAATAGAGCCGGCGAGGACAAAGAAGAGCCAATTCACAATATGGTTTTGATCAACTTCTCTACGTTGACCGAAATATCCTCCGTTCCATCTAGCACCAATTCTGCGCTAGTTGGTGGTTCATAATCTTGACCGACGCCTGTGAGATTGGGCAATGAGCCATCTTTCGCCTTTTTATATAGGCCTTTTGGGTCGCGCTGAGCACAGATTTCAGCTGGGGTCTTTACCCAAGCTTCGATGAATTCACCCTCACCAAATAGTTCGCGAGCATGATCGCGGTCGACTTTGAAAGGGCTTACTAAAGCAACGACAACTACTAGACCAGCGTCGATCATCAACTTACCGACCTCAGCTACGCGGCGAACGTTCTCTGCTCGATCCTCTTTAGTGAATCCAAGATCCTTATTCAGGCCAAGTCGGAGATTGTCGCCATCCAATACATAACTATGGATACCAGATGCAAAAAGGCGTTTCTCTAAAGCGTTAGCGATAGTTGACTTACCCGAACCCGATAGGCCAGTGAGCCAGATTAGTTTTGCCCGCTGTCCTTTCTGGGTCGCACGAGCTCCCTTATCAATCTCATAGTCATGTTTAGTGATATTAGTGGCACGACGTAAAGCATGAATTACCATGCCGGCACCAACAGTATTCAAAGTTACGCGATCGACGAGTACAAAATTTCCCGAATTGCGATTCTCGGAATATTTCGTCAATGGAATTGGCGCGTCTGTTGCAATCTCGACGACACCTATCTCATTCATAGCAAGCGTCCGAGCAGACTCGTGATCACCGTTATTTATATTTAGCTTGTGTCGGATGCTCGTGATGCTAGCTGGAACCATCGAAGAGCCATTCACGAGGAAATATGAGCGGCTATGTATCAATTCATCCTCGCCTAACCAGACGAGATTTGTGGAGAACCGATCGGCTGGCTTGGTGTAGTCGCTAGCTAATTCAATGAAATCACCTCGGGTAGCATCGATATCTGGCTCGAAGACCATCGTCAAGGATTTTCCAGGTCCAGCCGTTTCGAGATCACCATCGAAAGTCACTAACCGAGCAAGTTTTGCTTTCCGTTCACTGGGCAGCACGACAATCTCATCGCCGATTGCAAAAGTGCCCTGTGTGATCGTTCCAGAGACGCCGCGGAAGTTATCGGCTCGCGAGATTAGTTGGACCCCCATACGAGAATTGCTTACTGGAGCAGGCTTCTCGCGCCAACCTTGAATCTCTTCAAGGAGTGTGGCTTCCTTATACCAAGCGGTCCGATCCGTCTTATAAACGACATTGTCTCCTTCGAGAGCGCTTACCGGAACATAAATGATCTCCGTAATCGCTAATCGTTCGACAGTTGGCTTTAGCGCCTCGATTAATTCGCGATATACAGATTCCTTGAAGCCAAGCGCATCCAACTTGTTGATGACAACGATAATTTTCTCTACACCCATAAGCGAGCAGATCGTTAGATGTCGAAGGGTTTGTGGTCGAATTCCGCGAGTAGCATCAACCAAGACGAGAGCGATATCGGCGCGAGAAGCTGCCACCGCCATGTTCCGCGTGTACTGCTCATGTCCTGGTGCATCTGCGATTATCAAGCGACGACCATCCAAAAGTGACATCGAGCGGTAGGCGACATCAATTGTGATGCCCTGTTCGCGTTCTGCCTCTAGACCATCAGTCAAGAGGCTGAAGTCAATCTCGCCAGCCGGAATTATTGAACCAGCACGTCGAGTGCTCCGCGCTGCTGAAACGGTGTCATGCGGAACCGAATCAGTCTCTACCAAAAGTCTGCCAATTAACGTGCTTTTACCATCATCAACACTGCCGCAAGTAAGAAGTCGAACGATGGGGCGAGCCTCCATTAGAAGTACCCCTCTTTCTTCTTCTTCTCCATCGAATCTTCCTTATCGCCATCAATTAGACGGGTAGCTCGCTCGCTCAACTTGACTGCCATAACCTCCTCGAACACTTCCTCAAGAGTTATGGCGCCTGATTCGACTCCTGCAGTAAGTGGATAGCAGCCCAATGTGCGGAATCTGATTCTTCGCATCTCAGGTGTTTCGCCCTCTCTGAGTGGGTAGCGATCATCGTCGACCATGATGATCTGCTCGCCCCGCCAGACAATCGGACGCTCCTTGGCGAAATAAAGCGGGTTAACTGGGATTTTCTCCAGCATTATGTAATGCCAGATATCTAGCTCGGTCCAATCCGAGATTGGAAAGACGCGCATAGTCTGATCCGGACGAATTCTTGGGTTATAAGTTCGCCATAGCTCAGGTCGTTGTTGTCGTGGATCCCATCGATGACCAGATTCCCGGACGCTAAAGATTCGCTCTTTAGCTCGGCTTCGTTCTTCATCACGTCGTGAGCCACCGATTGCGGCATCAAATCCATACTTATCAAGAGCTTGCCGCAGTGCAACAGTCTTCATAATTCTGGTGTATTCACTCGCACCCGTCGTAAATGGATTGACCCCATCCCGGATTCCGTCTTCATTTGTATGGACCAATAATTTAGCGCCGTACTTTGCCGACATCTCATCACGGAATGAGATCATCTCGCGAAACTTCCACTTCGTATCGATATGCAACATCGGGAAGGGAATAGGGGCTGGATAGAAAGCCTTACGGGTGAGATGAAGTAGGACGGAAGAATCTTTTCCTATCGAATATAGGAGTACCGGATTCTTAAAGGCGGCAGCGGTCTCTCGAATGATTTCGATTGATTCATTCTCAAGCGCGCGAAGAATCTCTGGGTTGCTACGCACTTCGAAATCCTACATTTCCCTAAGCGGAAATCTCAGTTTAAAGGTTGTTCCCTCGCCCAATTCAGAGGAAACACTCACTTCACCGCCATGGGCGCGCATAACTGCATCGACAATGGAGAGCCCAAGCCCGGTTCCTTCGCCACCATTTCGAACACGCGAAGGATCGGCCCGATAGAAACGTTCGAAAATCTTCGCCTGGTCTTCCTTCGAAATTCCAGGACCTTGATCGCTGACAGTTATCACAACACCATCCACCTCATCGACAGCCGAAATTCGGATTTCCGTACCTACCGGAGTATGAACCCGTGCATTTGCCAACAAATTCGAGATCACTTGATGAATCCGCATCGAGTCACCCAGTACGAACAGGTCATTGCCGTGGAAATCGACAGAAATCGGATGATTCGGTCCAGCAGCCTGCGCTGCAGCTACCGCTTCATTGATTAGCGCTTTGATATCGACTGGATTCATCTCCATCTCACGCGATTGGTCCAACCTGGCTAGAAGTAGTAGATCTTCTACCAATGTGGACATTCGGATTGATTCGCCCTCTATTCGGCGAATGAGGTCAGCTGTTTGAGTCTCGCCCTTTATCGCGCCCTGGCGATGTAGTTCAGCAAAGCCCCGGATTGCGGTTAGCGGAGTTCGTAACTCATGAGAAGCATCGGCAACAAATCTGCGGAGTTTTTCCTCACTTGCACTGCGAATCTCAAAAGACTCCGCGATTCGAGACAACATCTGGTTCAAGGCCCAAGTCAATCTGCCGACCTCAGTATCGCTACGCGCTTCTGGAAGGCGCGCTTCATAATCACCGCGCGCGAATGCTTCGGCGGTCTCCTCAACTTTTGTTAGCGGCTTCAAGGAGATTCCGATTATTCGGCGAGCAATCACCGCAAGGAAGATCAAGACGAAGAATCCAACAGTCAAGAATAGGAAACGTAATTGATTGATAGCGCGCTCAACACCATCTAACGGAATCGCAGTTATGACACTGCCGGCTCCACCAGGAAGCACCCGGGCGAGGATTCGATACTCAGTCTGATCTAGATTAGTCGGTATCAGTGTGAAGGGCTCATCTGCCCGATTAGAAAGCGAAGCAACAGAAAGTCCGGTAATCGCGGATTGGACTTTACGCGGGTCTTGCGAACCATCGATGGTTCCGAGTACAGCGCCATCCACATTTAACAGGCTGATGCTTATTTCAGAGGGGACATCTCTAATCGGCTCGAAGGGTTGGAAGAGCGGCTCCTCAGTGCTGCGATCCCCACTCTCCCTAGAGATGCCTGCTCGATCTAACCGGATGATTGAAGTAGCGGAAGCAGTCTCCAATTGGGCATCGACTTGGGCGATCAAGAAGGTACGAAAAGCGGTCTGTGCAGCAAAATCCGAAGTAGCTATTCCAGTTGCGCCCAAGATAACGACGCCGAGAACCAACCGGTTCCGAAGGCTCCATTGCCCAGGTGCGGGCTTGAACTTCCGGAAGGGTTGGTTCACAGACCCAGATTAGTTCTTGGCTGGTAGCCGAAGTCGATATCCAACGCCACGAACAGTATGGATTAGTGGCGGTTGATATGAATCTACCTTCTTGCGGAGGTAAGAGATATAGGTCTCTACGATTCCGGCATCACCGCGGAAGTCGTATTGCCAGACATGGTCAAGGATCTGCGACTTAGAAACAACTCGGTCAGCATTGATCATGAGATAGCGAAGTAGCGTAAATTCGGTCGGCGATAGATCAATAAGATTCCCAGCGCGGCGTACCTCATGAGTAGCTTCATTCAATTCCAAATCGGCAAAACGAATCGTCTCATCGTCGCCGACCATCTCTACTGCGCCGGTCCGTCGCAATAGTGCACGCAATCTTGCAACCAGCACCTCGAGACTAAATGGCTTAGTTACATAATCATCACCGCCGAGGGTAAGACCCTTGATTGTGTCCTCTGTCGAATCGCGAGCGGTCAAGAAAAGAACTCCAACATCTTGCCCACTTGCGCGAAGTTGTCGGCATACTTCAAAGCCATCGAGATCTGGGAGCATCACATCGAGAATCAATGCATGCGGTTTAAATTCTTCAGCGATTCGGAGCGCTTCAGCGCCGGTCGCTGCAGTCTTCACCTCAAAACCAACAAAGCGGAGGCTCGTAGTGATCAACTCACTAATGCTTTTCTCATCATCGACTACGAGAACTCGCTGGGCATTCAGCTCGTCTTCCGGGGTCATGGTGGGCTCTTTCTCCAATGTGGCTGTGGTTTTCATGGTTATCACCTCAGGGGAGATGGTTGCCAGATTACTTTAGAGAATCCTGAGAATCGACTGGGGGCAGCGATGGAATCTTTAATGCACAGGGGTGGATAAGGCTGTGGAGAATTACAACGGTGTAATTAGCGCCAGCGCGTGGCGAGCGTGAAACCGACCCCGATAAATGCGAAACCGATGACGATATTCCAGGCACCGATATTCGGGACTGGATAGGCCGTCTGAGAGATGTAGAAGACGACGATCCAGATAAGTCCAATTAGGAAGGCCCCGATCATGACCGCCGGCAACCAACTTGGGCTCTCGGCTGGGAGAGCGCTCGCGGTGTCGACTTGGAGCTGTGGGCGGCTATCTTTCCGCTTCTTCCGGATTCGCGACTTAGGCATGAGCCGGAGGTTACACGAGAGGATGCGGTTATGGGAACACGGATCCTCGTCGTCGATAACTATGACTCCTTCGTTTTTAACCTAGTCCAGTACCTCCAACAACTCGGCGCTGACTGCACGGTGCGGCGAAACGATGCGATTGAACTCACCGAGGCGGATGACTTTGATGGCATTCTCATTTCGCCCGGCCCGGGAACGCCCGAGGAAGCAGGAGTATCGATTGAACTAATCAAGCGCTCCGCTCAATCTAAGCAACCGCTTCTCGGCGTATGCCTCGGACATCAAGCAATCGCCGTTGCCTTTGGCGCGACTGTTGATCGCGCCCCAGAATTGCTCCACGGAAAGACTTCGGTTGTAAGCCATGATGGAAGTGGTGTTTTCAAGGATCTGCCATCGCCATTCACTGCAACTCGTTATCACTCACTTGCGATAAATGAAACGACTCTGCCGAAGGATTTAGTCATTACTGGAAAGAGTGAAAGTGGAGTGATCATGTCTATCCGACATGAGAGCCTGCCGATTCATGGCGTTCAATTCCATCCAGAATCAGTACTTACCGAACACGGTCACCATCTCTTAGCGAATTGGCTGATTGAATGTGGAATGGATGATGCCGTCAACAAAGCAGCGGGATTGGCGCCAGTCGTTAACCGTTAGTTGGAGCTGTATTGACAGTGATCGTTACTGAAGTCCCGATAATCTTCGTTTCACCGGCGCTTGGCGCCTGCGCAATGACGATTTCAAGCGGCTGGTTACCATCAAAAGCTTCGACGGTCTTCACCAAGAATCCAGCTTGAGTCAACAAAGTGCGCGCTTCAATTGCGCTCTTTCCAATCAGATTCGGTACTTTCACATTCCCGCTTGCGATTTCCAGCACGACACCGCTACCTGCCTCCACGGTAGAGCCTTGTTCTGGGCTGACTTTCAGCACGATTCCCGGCTGCTCCTCCGAATCGACCGCGACCGTCCTACTTACTCGAAGTCCAGCCGATGAAAGTAAGGCGCGGGCTTCTTCAAGCGGCTTACCAATTATCTCTATCGGTACTACAGCGTCGCCCGGGCCATCCGAAAGCGTAAGCGTGACTGCACTTCCTTTCGAGACCTGAACCGTTGCCAATGGAATCTGGCTAGCGACTCGATCTTTAGGTATACGCGCATCCGGTGCGCGTTGGATCGTGATAGTGAAGCCAGTCAATTGCGCTCGCGCTTCCAACTCGGTCAACCCAACGACATTAGGTAATGCGACGATAGTTGATTGCGATGCTGGTCGGAGCGCAACGAATGTTGTTGCTCCAATCAATAACGCAAGTGCAAGTCCACTTGAGACCAATCGACTTCGCTTTCTTGCCAACCGAGTCTTTGGAATCTTCGTCGTAATCCGTTCACCACGCGAAAGCCGTTTCAAATCCTTAAGCATCGCCGCGGCATTCTGGTACCTAGCATCTGGCGTCTTAGCGAGCGCAACCTCGAAGAAGGCATCGAGCCGTGGATCCAGTGATGGCTCTACGGAAGTTACGGGGATTATGTCGGCGGATACATGTTGGTAAGCGATAGCAACGGGTGTATCTCCGGAGAAGGGTGGTCGCCCAGAAACTAATTCGTAGAAGAGACAACCGACTGAATAGAGGTCGCTTCTAAAATCCGCTTGACCGCCAGTTGCCTGTTCTGGCGAGAGATATTGCGCAGTTCCAACTATGTTCCAAGTGCTAGTGAGAGTCGCGCCGACATCTGATAGCGCCCGAGCGATTCCAAAATCCATCACCTTGATCTCACCGGTCTCGGTGATCATGATGTTTCCTGGCTTTATGTCGCGATGGACGATGCCTTGTTTATGTGAGTACGCAAGGGCTTCAAGGACTCCAGAAACGATCTCAATTGCGCGCTCGAACTGGAGACGCTCACCCTCATGGAGAATCTCTCGCAGCGTCTTACCTGATACATATTCCATGACGATATAAGGCATGGTTCCGCTTGCTGTCTGTTCTTGCCCTGAGTCATATACCGAGACGATGCCAGGATGATTCAATGCAGCTGCGGCGAGCGCCTCTTTATTGAATCGATTTACGAATGCCGGATCACGAGCGAGATCGCTGCGGAGGATCTTTACCGCTACTTCTCGATGAAGTCGAAGGTCATCGGCAAGATAGACATCTGCCATCCCGCCAGTTCCGATCATCTCGCCAACTTCGTAGCGTTCACCGAGGATACGTTTCATGATGCCGCCCCCAAAAGCGTTGTCGATTGCGCTCGCGGTTCAGTTCCAATTCGAACAGCAATCACTGTTACATTATCAGGTGCACCATTCTTATAAGTAAGGTCAATCAAAGTATTCACAGCACTTTGTAAGTCCCCATTGAATGCACTCAAGATTTTCCCGTCGTCGACGACGCCAGAGAGACCATCGCTGCAGAGAAGGTAGATGTCACCGATCTCAACCGGGAAACTCTGCAGGACCGGCTCGACATTGCCCTTTCCCATTAGAGCTTGGGTCAGGAATGAACGCTGGGGATGTTCGGCAACTTCATCAGGTAGAAGTCGACCTTGATCGATTAATTCTTGAACCACAGTATGGTCATGGCTTAACTGTGCAATCTTGCCGCTACGAATTCGATAGGAACGCGAGTCACCGATATGAAGTAAGGAGATCTGCTCCTCAAAGAGCGCGAGTGAAGTAAGTGTCGTTCCCATCCCCTCCAGTTCGGGGCTCTTCTTTATGGCCTCGCGGAGCGCTTCATCCATATCGATAAGCGAGTTGCGGAAGAGATCATCTCGGGAATCTTTATCGAGTTCAGGGCTAATCAGGATTGGTATTTTCTTATCTAAAGTCTCGATAACGATCCGCGATGCAATCTCGCCACCGGCATAGCCACCCATTCCATCGGCGACAGCGATGAGATTGGACGTGACTAATCCAGAATCTTCATTTCCTTCACGATGCAGTCCCAGTTCAGATCGCCAGGCGAACTCTGCGAAGTGAACTTTCCGGTTCATAATCGGCAAGCCTAACGGTGTAGCCTCACCTTAGGCGCGAGTGGCGAAATGGCAGACGCGCTGGCTTCAGGTGCCAGTACTCGCAAGGGTGTAGGGGTTCAAGTCCCCTCTCGCGCACGGCGCGAT
>JBEGNC010000019.1:0-4400 GCA_041182705.1 Actinomycetota bacterium
GTGCCGCTCTGGGGGTAGCGCCGAGCCACCGCTGATTTGAGGACGGGAATACCTCCCCCTAGGCTTGGCGTTAGCACTCGCCGGGTGAGAGTGATAAATCGCCCGATTCAGTAACTAGACACGAAGGAGCTATAACGATGGCCATTGCCATTAAGCCACTTGAGGATCGAATCGTCATAAAGATCAGCGAGGCAGAAGAGAAGACCGCCTCAGGTCTAGTCATCCCAGATACCGCTAAAGAGAAGCCACAGGAAGGTACCGTCGTTGCTGTCGGTCCAGGTCGCTTCGATGATGGCGTTCGCGTACCGATGGATATCAAGGTCGGCGATGTCGTCCTCTATAGCAAGTACGGCGGGACTGAGGTCAAGCATGGTGGCGAGGAATATCTCGTTCTCTCTGCCCGTGATGTTCTAGCTGTCATCGCGAAGTAAGCGAGCGACCATGGCGAAAGCATTGCATTTTGACGAGAACGCTCGTCGCGGAATGGAGCGGGGCGTAAATATCCTCGCTGATACCGTAAAGGTTACGCTCGGCCCTAAGGGTCGAAATGTTGTTATCGGTAAATCCTTTGGCGCCCCTGTTATTACAAATGATGGCGTAACAATCGCAAAGGAAATTGAACTTTCAGATCCAGCCGAGAACATGGGCGCCCAACTTGTAAAGCAGGTTGCAGAGAAGACCAATGATGTAGCTGGTGATGGAACTACAACAGCAACAGTTCTGGCACAGGCTATGGTTAAAGAGGGCCTACGTAATTTGGCCGCTGGCGCACAGCCGATGGGAATCAAAGCGGGAATTGAAGCAGCGGTTGCATCAGTCGTTGATAAGTTGCACTCCACCGCCACCAAAGTTTCTGGCAAGGCGCAGATTGCTGATGTTGCAACCATCTCTGCCCAAGACCGAGTAATCGGTGACTTGATTGCAGAAGCGATGGATAAGGTCGGCAAAGATGGCGTGATTACCGTTGAAGAGTCTTCAACTACTGGTATGGAGCTGGAATTCACTGAAGGAATGCAGTTCGACAAGGGCTTTATCTCGCCATATTTCGTTACCGATCAAGATCGTATGGAGGCAGTCCTTGAGGATGCTTATGTATTGATCTCAGCCGGTAAGGTCTCGGCAATCTCCGATATTTTGCCGATTCTTGAGCAGGTCGCAAAGACCAGCAAGCCGCTCTTGATCATCGCCGAAGATGTTGAGGGCGAAGCGCTCTCCACCCTAGTGGTCAATCGAATCCGTGGCGTTTTTGCCTCCGCAGCTGTGAAGGCGCCGGGCTTTGGAGATCGTCGCAAGGCGATGCTTCAGGATATGGCGATCCTTACGGGTGGCCAAGTAATCTCAACTGAGATTGGTCTGAAGTTAGATCAAGTATCTCTAGATATGTTGGGTAAAGCTCGCCGCGTAGTCGTCACTAAGGATCACACAACCATCGTCGATGGCGCTGGTGCAAAGAAGGATGTTGAAGGACGAATCGCAGAGCTTCGTCGCGAGATTGAGACTGTTGATTCGGATTGGGATCGCGAGAAGCTTCAAGAGCGACTTGCGAAATTATCTGGCGGCGTCTGCGTAATCAAAGTTGGTGCGCATACCGAAGTCGAATTGAAAGAGAAGAAGCATCGTCTCGAAGATGCAATCTCTGCAACTCGCGCAGCCGTTGAAGAAGGAATCGTTGCTGGTGGCGGTGCCGCGCTAGTTCATGCTGCGACCGTATTGGATAACGATCTTGGTTATGAAGGCGATGCTGCGGTTGGAGTCCGACTTGTAGCAAAGGCCTGCCAAGAACCGCTCCGTTGGATCGCAGAGAATGCCGGACAAGAGGGGTATGTAGTTGTCTCAAAAGTTCGCACTCTCGGAAATAACGAGGGTTTCAATGCGGCTAGCGATGAGTATGGAGATTTAGTTAAAGCTGGCGTAATAGATCCAGTAAAGGTCACTCGCTCTGCGTTAGCCAATGCGGCATCAATCGCAGCGATGTTCCTAACTACCGAAGCGCTCGTCTTCGAGAAGCCAGAAGAGCAGAAAGAAGTAGCGGGCCACGGCCATAGCCATGGACCAGGTGGCCATAGCCACTAGTTTGAAGTGCAGTAGATAGCGGGCCTCGGTAACTCCGGGGCCCGTTCTCATTAGACTCCGCAGATGTCTAGTGAAACCTTGAATATCTCTGGTTCGGTCTGGCTCATCACCCTCGGAATCGTCGGGCTGGTAACGCTCGCCGATCTGGCATGGGCTTGGTATCGGCGAAATAGCATCACCTCACTTCGTGAGGCGGCAACCTGGACCGCGATATATGTGAGCGCTGCGATCGCCTTTGGAATATCAATGCGGAGCTGGGCTAATCCGACATCGAGCGCGGAATTCTTCGCTGGCTGGATAACCGAGTATTCCCTCTCAATAGATAACCTCTTCGTATTCTTGATAATCCTTACTCGACTAAAAGTGGAGCGCGAAAAGGAGCAACTAGTACTGCTTTTAGGAATCCTGATGGCGCTGGTAATGCGCGGAATATTTATCATCGTGGGCGCTGCTGTAGTCGAACGCTTTGTCGCAGTCTTCTTCCTATTTGGCGCAATTCTACTTTGGACTGCCTATAAGTTAATTACGGAAGATCCCGAGGAAGATGAATGGCAAGAAAATCGGATCATTACCGCACTGCGCAAACGCGGACTTTCCACTTTCACCTTGGCGTTAGTTGCACTTGGAACTACTGATCTGCTCTTTGCACTCGATTCGATTCCAGCAATCTTCGGATTAACTAGAGATCCATATATTGTCTTTATGGCAAATGCCTTTGCATTGATGGGGCTGCGCCAGCTCTACTTCCTAGTTGGTATTCTCTTGAAGCGATTGGTCTATCTTTCAAAGGGACTTTCAATTGTCCTTGGTTTCATTGGAATTAAATTGATTATTGAAGCGCTCCATGGAGTGGGAATTCACGAGGCATTTGGCTACAAGATTCCCCATGTTTCACTCGCTGTCTCGCTCGGAGTGATTATCGCTTCCCTCGCAGTAACGACTGTTATCAGCCTCAGGCAGAAGCCCGGCGCAATCTCTTAACTCGCACTTTCGCCAGAAACACAAACGCCCCCTGTGACGGGGGCGTCGGTCGGCAGAAAGGAGGAGGAGTGTTACGCAGTAAAGACTCGGTTTTGCCGTTGAGCCTTACTGATGATCTCGAGACGCTCTTCTTCGGTCAGCCCACCCCAGATCCCATATGGCTCTTGCACCGCTAGGGCATGTGCTCGGCATTGGGCGATTACTGGGCAAGTTGCACAGACCGCTTTCGCGGCAATTTCTCGAGCTTTACGGCGGGGGCCGCGCTCGCCATCTGGATGGAAGAACATCTCAGTTGGTAGGGATCGGCAGGCACCCTCGTACTGCCACTCCCAGTTCTGTGCTACTGGCTTAGGTAAGCGAGTCGTTTCGGACATAGGAGGAATATACAATCGCGCCGTAAGTTGTTCAAGTACCCTAGATTTCAAGATGCGCGCGTCGCGCTTCGGCCTCACTATTCGGTCATGTCCGAAAAGACCCCTGTCGAGGCGCTCACGGTTGCTGCAGTAGCCCGCCGTCTGGGTGTGGCCCCGGCCACTTTAAGGACTTGGGATCGACGTTATGGGCTTGGACCGAGCGATCACAGCTCTGGTGAACACCGTCGCTATAACGCCGGTGACTTGGCACGCCTTACCTTGATGCGAAAGCTAGTCATCTCTGGCGTATCGCCAGCCGAGGCGGCACAACGAGCGTTGGCATTTGATGGCGAAAGTTCGCCGGAGGTTATTTCGGCAACGCTAAATCGTGAGGTAACAGTTCGCGAAGAATTAGTCGAAGCGTTACTGCGCGCTGCCCGAGCATATGACAAGAGCTTTGTCGAAGATCTACTGCGCTCTGAGATGGTCGCTCGTGGCGTTACTAATACATGGAATGAAGTGATGGTTCCACTTCTAATTCTGCTTGGTGATGAGTGGGCCGATGCCGGAACTGGAATTGAAACCGAACATCTCGTTAGTGAAATTATTAAGCGATTACTGCAGGAAGCAAATGGAAATATCACATCCCCAGTTAATTCACGTCCCGTGCTTTTGGCATGTATTGGCGAAGAGTTACATTCGCTTCCACTTTACGCATTAGCTGCCGCGCTAGCGGAGCGGAAGATTCAGACACAATTTCTTGGCGCACGAACTCCTATCGAAGCAATTAGCGCAGTCGTCAAGCGGTCGGCTCCACCAGCAATCTTCTTATGGGCACAGTTAAGTAAGAACGGTGATCTCGCCGCACTTGGGCAGTTGCCAACAATCCGCCCGGCGCCACGAGTTATCGTGGGCGGCCCAGGCTGGGGTACCAAAGTTGAGAAGCCTGCAGTCTTAGTTGATGACTTAGTCGAGGCCTGTGAAGAGGTTCTG
>JBEGNC010000020.1:0-14368 GCA_041182705.1 Actinomycetota bacterium
CTTCATATTCTTGGGCATCGGACCCTTTGGAATCGGGACATTCAATCCACCTACCGACTTCAATCGAGCACGCAACTCTCGAACTTGGACTTTACTCAATTGTTTCTTAAATCTTTTCATCCGACGTTGAAGTTTGCGGACCGAAACCTGATCTTTCTCATTTCCAATCACTAATTCGTAGATTGGAACACCTGGAGCAAATCGCTCCATCTTTCTTCGCTCATCAGTTAGCAAGCCGCGAAGAGCTGCGCCGCCTTCTCCGACTAGGACGATTCCTGGCCGTCCAACTGCACGGTGGACCATGTCTTGGTTCTTATTTACATTGACGGCAGGAGTGATAGTCCAACCTTTTCGAATAGCCATCAAGACGCTGGCGCCAGCGCCTGGCTGACCTTCGATTGATGCATAAGCGGAGTTGCTTGCAAGGCGTGTGAAGAAATAGAAGGCGCCGAGCGCTGCAATCGGGAAGGTTACGAACGCGGCATATCCAGGTCGGCCGAAACTTGCACCGATTCCAATACCAAGTGCCCAAAGGGGGAGAAATACGGCGATAGTGCGGAGCGTTACAAATGAGTAATTCTGGCTCGCCAGCCCATACGCATCGCGAAGCGTTGAGAATCGCTTCTTCCGCGGCCCATCCTTCTTCTTTCTACCGAACACTTAGATTTCCTTTCGCTTATTACGTTCCAATTCAACCATCTCTGGGGTCGGAGCGGTTCCGCCCAATCGAGCCGGCGCCCAGCGTTGGCCGGTTGGGGAGTCCGGATATTCAAGTTGTGCTGAATTCAGTAACTCCAACATCCGTGATCGCAATCTCTCAAGAGCAGCCTCCGGGTCCTCACTTGGTGCGAAATAAAGCGGTGCTCCAATTGCGATAATGACTGGAGTTGATTTCCGCGCGAAATCCCGGGGGAGGCGCTTAGTCCAGATCCGCTGACTTCCCCAGATTATCGTTGGCAGAACCGGCGCTCCTGATTCCATCGCCAAGCGAATTACGCCACTTTTCATCGCCTTCAATTCGAAACTTTGAGAGATGGTTGCCTCTGGAAAGACTCCGACGATCTCTCCTTTTTTCAAGGCTTTGAGCGCCTCCACAAATGATGGCGCTCCATTGTTGCGATCGACACTGATGTGCTTCATCCCTCGCATCAAAGGACCAGCAATTGGGTTATCAAAGATTTCTCGCTTAGCCATGAATCGAGCGAGCCGACCCGCAGGTAGAAGTGCGGTACCGGCTAAGGCGAAATCAAGATAGCCGACGTGATTCATTGCAAGAAGTGCTGGGCCGGTTCTAGGGACATTGGCCTCGCCGTGGATGATGAACCGGAGATCCAAATACTTCCAGAAACTCTTGAAGATTTGGACGATCGGGCGATATACCAGATCAGCCATTCGCGATAGCCGTTCTCGCTGCGAGGGCTTCCTTATAAAGACGGCCAGCGCGATAACTCGATCGCACCAGTGGGCCACTCATCACGCCTAAGAAACCAAGCGCCTTGGCTTCTTCAGCTAATTCAACGAATTCCATCGGTTTCACCCAGCGCTCGACTGGATGATGACGCGGCGATGGTCGGAGATATTGCGTAATAGTGACAATCTCACAACCAGCGCTTCGAAGATCTGCAAGCGCTTGCGATACCTCTTCGCGAGTTTCACCCATACCTAGAATCAGATTCGACTTGGTAATCAAGCCAAAATCGCGTGCTTGTGTGATCACATTAAGTGAGCGTTCATAATTGAAAGCTGGCCGGATTCGTTTGAATATTCGGGGGACGGTCTCGAGGTTGTGTGCAAATACCTCTGGTCTAGCATCGAAAACCTCACCCAATAGTTGAGGATTTGCCGAGAAATCTGGGGCGAGCATCTCCACGCCGCACTCTGGAATTGCTTGGTGAATCGCACGGATCGTCTCGGCGTACAGCCAAGCGCCCTCATCTTCCAGGTCATCTCGGGCGACACCTGTAACTGTTGCATATCGGAGGCCCATCGTCTTCACCGATTCAGCAACGCGACGCGGTTCATCACGATCAAGTGGCTCTGGCTTGCCGGTATCAATATTGCAGAAGTCGCAGCGACGAGTGCACTGTTCGCCACCAATCAAGAACGTCGCCTCTCGATCTTCCCAGCATTCGAAGATATTCGGACAGGCAGCTTCTTGGCAGACCGTGTGTAGACCTTCTCGACTTACTAGCGAGCGGAGTGCCGTATATTCCGGACCCATCTTTGCTCGAGTCTTGATCCAATCTGGCTTGGTTTCGATAGGAACTTGCGCATTGCGCGCTTCAATGCGAAGGAGCTTGCGACCTTCAGGGGCGACCATCAGTCACCTTCACTAACGCTTCGAAGAGATGGCGTTCTACGACGCGACATACTTCATCGATTGTCACATTTCTTCCGAGCTCTTTTTCAATCGAAGTTACACCGGCATCTGGAATGCCGCATGGAACGATCCGATCGAAGTAAGACAGGTTAGTTGAGACATTAATAGCAAACCCATGCATGGTCACGCCGCGTGCCACCCGAACTCCAATGGCAGCGATTTTTCGATCACCATTCTCATCCCTTACCCAAACACCAGACCTACCAGGAAAGCGCTCACCCTTTATCGATAATTCTTCGCAAACCGCTATCAAGGCATCCTCAATCTGTCTGACAAATCCGAGAACATCAATTGGTTCGGCTAATTTAACAATTGGGTAGCCGACCAATTGTCCGGGGCCATGAAAGGTAATCTTTCCGCCGCGGTCTACTTCGATAACTGGTGAACCATCGATGGGTCGATCTGAATCTTCAGTCCGCCGGCCTGCGGTATAGACAGGTGGGTGCTCCAAAAGGATTAGCGTGTTGGGGCGCTTTCCATCAGCGACTTCACTGTGGAATTGGCGTTGGATCTCCAAAGCAGCTTGGTAGTCCATTAAACCAGCCTGTTTCAAGGCTATGGTTCCGAACCCAACGGTCATGGCTTAAGCCTACTTTCGCTTCGCTGGACTCGCTTCCGTAGAATGGGGGCGTTGCGGCAACAATGGCCAGCAGGCTCCGAGTCTGGAGAGCTAACCCACAAGAATTAGAGGTCAAGAATGAGCATGGATCAAGAGCGAACGCTTCGGCGCCGGGCCCGAAAGGGTCTCTGGATTGCGATTGTGTCGATCATCGCATGGTTGGCGATTGGCGGTTTCTCCGGTCAGGCGTTCTCCAAGATCTCCGATGTCCAGGAAAATGACAACTCGGCTTTCTTGCCGGAAAGTGCAGAGTCAACGCTGGCCAGCAAAGTGATTGTGAAATTCACCGATCAATCATCGGACATATTGCCGACGCTCTTGATAATGGTGGGTGATTTGGATCCGGCTGCGAATCCTGAGGGTTTCCAACGAGTCAACAATTTCGCGCAGACTCTAGGCGAGAAAATCCTTCCGGAATCTGGAAAGCCATTGAGCACCTATTTCGCACCAGGTGTTCCACTTCAAGCAATTCCCTCCCAAGATGGGAAAGCAGCGCTAATCAATGTGCAACTAGATTCCAGTATTGCGGGGGAGAATGTCGGCGAGGAGCCAGCGCTACCCCTGATCATCGAGTTCATGCGAGAGGCGATGAAGAGCGAACTTTCGGGGATAGATTCTCATGTGACCGGCCCAGGCGGAATCTTCGCAGATCTCTTTGATGCTTTTGGCTCGATTGATACGACCTTGCTCCGCACGACGTTGATAGTCGTTGCGCTAATTTTGATTTTGGTCTATCGCTCGCCAATTCTCTGGATAATTCCACTCTTCACAGCAGGTACCGCACTCGGTTTGGCCACCATGATTGTCTATTACCTGGCTAAGGCTAATGTCGTGGATTTAAATGGACAGACCCAGGGAATCCTTGACGTTCTGGTATTGGGCGCCGCCACGGATTATGCGCTTCTTCTGATTTCCCGTTACCGAGAGGAATTGCATCATCATCAATCTCGCCATGAAGCGATGCGAAAAGCATTACGGGGCGTAATTGAGCCGATTGTCGCATCGGGCTCGACGGTAATCGCGGGCTTGATGGTCCTTCTGCTTAGCGATCTCTCGAGCAATCGTGGGTTAGGTCCCGTAGGTTCTATTGGCATCGCATCTGCGATGCTGGCGGCTCTCACTCTGCTTCCAGCGCTACTAATCGTTGTCGGCAGATGGATCTTCTGGCCACGGATTCCAAGGTTCGATGATGTTGATGAGAAGCTCTCGGGATTCTGGTCGAAAGTAGGAGGCCTGGTTGACCGAAGGCCAAAGGCCATCTGGATCTCGACTGCGACCGGATTGCTTATCTTCGCCGGTTTCTCAACCACCCTAAATACCGATGGCTTGGCACAAACAGAGGCCTTCACATCCCGTACCGATTCAGTTATCGGATTGGAGAAGCTTGGCGAGCACTTCCCAAGTGGCGAGGGAACTCCGGTAGAAATTGTCGTCAAAGAGAGCGATATCGCTCGAGTTTCCGCTGCAATCTCTGGGATTAATAAAGTTGCCTCGGTAGCCCCAGTGATGGTGATGGATCCAGTGACGAGACAGCCAACCGGAGCGCCCAAGATCGTCGATGGTCAAGCCCTGCTTTATGCCACGCTAAACGTCGCGCCAGATTCGCAAGAGGCTAAGGCGCTGATACCTGTAATCCGTGAAACGGCTAAAGCAATCGATCCTGGGATTCTTGTTGGGGGACAGACAGCAATCGGACACGATGTCGATCAATCATCGAAGCGTGACAATCGAGTAATCATCCCAACGGTATTGATCTTGATTGCACTGATCCTGGGGCTGTTACTCCGAAGTATTCTGGCAGCTGGCCTACTGCTTGTGACGGTGGTCCTATCATTCTTCGCAACTTTGGGAGTATGCGCTCTGGTCTTCGAGAACATCTTCGGATTCGCCGGCACCGATGCATCCTTCCCGCTCTTTGCATTCGTCTTCTTGGTGGCGCTCGGAATCGATTACAACATATTCCTGATGACTCGAGTTCGCGAAGAAGCGCAACGAATCGGAACCCGTGCGGGTGTCATAAAGGGCCTCACCGTTACTGGTGGCGTCATCACCTCTGCGGGCGTTGTCCTCGCGGCAACCTTCGGCGTTCTCGGAATCTTGCCATTGGTATTCCTCGCTGAGATCGGTTTCGCAGTCGCCTTCGGTGTCTTGCTCGACACCATTGTCGTACGCTCACTCCTCGTGCCTGCGCTAGTGAAGGTGATCGGCCCCAAGATCTGGTGGCCATCGAAGCTACAACACCAACCGAACTAGAACTTGGCTAAGCGAGTAATTGTTTGTGGCGCCGGATTGGCGGGGCTCAATGCTGCGCGAAACCTCTTAAGTTTCGGCTTCGAAGTCATACTTCTAGAGAAGAGTGATCGGCCAGGCGGCCGGATAGCTACCGAGCTCGTCGACGGATTCAAACTCGATCGCGGGTTCCAGGTAGTGAATCCAAGCTATTCAGAGTTGCGCCGCACTGGAGTGGCGAAGAAATTGGATCTAATCGAGATTCCAAAAGGCGTCGATATTCGCATTGCTTCGCAGACCTTTCGGGTCGGAGACTTTCGATCTAATCTGGGCTATCTACGAGATGACTTCTCCAGTTCCACCGGGAAGTTATCGGAGAAGCTGAAGTTCTTGGCTTACTTGTTGCGCCGGCCAGAAGAACTTTCCTTTGGCGAAGCGGCAGCGAGCTTCGAGGGGTTCTTCGAAAGAACACTCAAACCTTTTCTCGATGGTGTCTTCTTGACTGATTCACGCCAGATATCAAATCGAGTCGCTCGGGAGCTGATCGGATGGTTCATCAAGGGTAATCCCACGTTGATCAATGGCGGTATTGGAAAGTTGGCTGAAACATTGAGCGAAGGTTTAGCTATTGAGTATGGCGCCGAGGTGATTTCAGTAAGTGAAAAAGAGGTAGTGACCAACATTGGAAAATTCGATGCCGACGCGATTGTCGTGGCGACGGACCCGGTTGGGGCCGCAACTTTATTGGGGCAGCCAGTTCCAGAGATGAATAGTTGCACTACTTGGTACTTTAAGATCCAACCGGATGAAATCAGGAGTAACCATCTTCGAGTGGGCGGTATTGGACCAGTCGCAAACTCTTTGGTCCTTTCAAATTTACTTGACGACTGCGCTCCAGAAGGCGCTGGTTTGCTCCAAGCGACCACACTTGAAGATTGCGCCGAAGGTGAAGTTAGGGATCATCTGAGTTATCTCTGGGATAGAGATGCGGCTGATTGGGAGTTGATTGCTCGTTATGAGATTGCGGGTGCGCTACCACGCCCTGGTGCTGGTCAGGGATTAGTGGCGAGTGCGAAGTTGGGTAATGGAGTATTTGTCGCGGGTGATTGGCGAAACATCCCAGCCCAGCAAGGCGCCCTGCTTAGTGGCCGACTGGCGGCTCGGGCGGTTAATGCTCTGCTATCAGAGCGTTGAGCGCTGGCGCTAAATGGGGAAAATCGAAGGTAAAACCTGAGTCCATTAGTTTTTGCGGAAGGACACGCTTTGATCCTAGAACCTCACTTGCAAATCCACCAAGCACAATCTTCAAAGCAATCGAAGGTACCGGGATTAACGCTGGCCGCTTAACAGCTCGCGCTAGGGCGGCAGTGAACTCTTGGTTCGTCGCCGGGTTTGGTGAAGTTAGATTTATTGGGCCTTCCAAATCCTTCTCCAAAAGGAATGAAATCGCTTTGATCTGATCATGGAGTGTGATCCAGGACCACCATTGTTTACCGTTGCCAAGTTTTCCACCTACACCTAGGCGGAAGAGAGGAAGCATCTTTCCTAGGGCCCCGCTCGTCGGCTCAAGCACCAAGCCAGTCCGGATCTTTGCGGTTCTAACGCCTACAGCCAGGTCAGCGGCGCTTTCCCACTCTTTGCAGACGGCGGCAAGGAAGTCATCGCCAGGTCGATCACTCTCGATTACGGCGCGATTTCCCGTCTCGCCATACCAGCCGATTGCGCTAGATGAGATGAAAACCGAGGGCTTTAGTTTCGCGACTGCTGTTGCGATGGTGTTGGTACCGAGAAGTCTGGAGTTTAAGATTTCTGCGCGATAAGCCTTGGTCCAACGTTTATCTCCAACATTTGCACCAGCAAGATGAATGACAGCATCTACTCCTTCAAGGGCAGGGAGATCTACCTCGCCACTGGCTGGATTCCAAAATACTTCGTCGGATGAGACGACTGGTCGACGAACCAGGCGTTGAACGGTGTGTCCCTCAGACTTCAAATGCCCGACCAATGCAGAGCCGATCATTCCGGAGGCGCCGGTGATTGCGATTCGCTGTGGGATAGCCACGATTACCGCCTAGAGTCCAAGGTCAGATTCAAAGCGACCTTCTTCTAGTCGCTCTTTTAGCGTAGTAAGGAAACGTGCCGCATCAGCGCCATCGACCACTCTATGGTCATAGGAGAGAGCTAGATAAACCATCGAACGGATGGCGATGGTTTCGCCACCATCCTCACCTTTGACCACGGTCGGTCGCTTAACAACCGCCCCGATTCCAAGGATCGCAACCTGTGGCTGATTGATGATTGGGGTATCGAATAGCGCGCCGCGCGAACCAGTGTTAGTGATCGTGAATGTTCCGCCACCAAGTTCATCAGGAGCAATCTGATTAGCTCTGGTGCGTTCTGCTACCTCAGCGATTCGGCGAGCGATGCCGCCCATATTTAGGTCACCAGCATCTTTGATAACTGGGACCAACAATCCGCGTTCGGTATCTACCGCTATGCCGAGGTGCTCAGCGCCGTGATAGGTGATCTCATCGCCTTCGACAGATGAGTTGAGGACGGGATGGACCTTTAACGCTTCGCAAACTGCGACAGCGAAGAATGGCAGGAAGGAGAGTTTCACACCCTCTCGCGATTCAAAACTGCCCTTCGCTTTATCGCGGAGGCGTGCGATCTTGGTTATGTCCACTTCCACAACGGTGGTCAATTGTGCGCTGACCTGAAGTGATTCCAACATCCGAGCTGCGATCACTTTGCGCAGTCTGGTCATCTTGACCTTGGTACCACGAAGCGGGGATGGCGATAGCGGCATCGAAGTGCGGGATGGTGCGCTCGCACTAGGCGCCGATACCTGCGGAGTAGAAGTCGAAACTTGTGGCGCTGGTCTTGCTACTGCAGCAAGCACATCTTCCTTACGGATGCGCCCGCCAACACCGGTGCCGTTCACTCTACTTAAATCGACGCCATTTTCTGCAGCAAGTTTTCTTACGATTGGCGTGACGTAAGCATCTTCAAGTATCTGTGGCTTTGTTGCGCTAACTACCTTTGGAACGATAGGAGGCGGTGTCTGTGGGGGAGTCGGAATCGGCCGCTGGACCGGAGCTGCGGCTGGCGCAGCAACCACCGCTGGAGCAGGGGTCGCTGGCGGAGTTGTAGGCGCGGATGTAACAACCGAACCAGCACTTCCAATAGTCGCCAATTTCGCGCCAACGGGAACGGTTGTGTCAACTGGTACATCAATCGAGAGAATCACTCCAGATACTGGAGATGGAATCTCGGTATCCACTTTGTCTGTCGAAACTTCTAGAAGCGCTTCATCAGCATTAACTTGATCGCCAACTGATTTGAGCCAGCGAGTTACGGTTCCTTCCGAAACTGACTCGCCGAGCGCTGGCATTACTACCGGAGTCGCTGAACCTTGCGATTGATTGGGCGTTGCCGGCGCGGGCGTCGGAACCGCAACTGGGGCAGGAGTTGGAATTGGCGCTGGGGCTGGAGCAGGAGTTGCAGCTACTGGTTGCGCAGGTGCTTGAGCGCTAGTCGCTGGTGCGCTGGCGCCATCTGCGATTACCGCCAACTCGGCGCCTACTGCTGCGACTTGATCGACACCTACAACGATTTTTTGGAGTATGCCGGCTGCAGGAGATGGTATCTCGGTATCCACTTTGTCAGTTGAGACTTCAAGTAGCGGTTCATCAAGACGTACTTCTTCACCTTCAGCCTTGAGCCATCGAGTTACCGTGCCTTCGGTGACGCTCTCACCAAGAGCAGGCATCTTTACCGAGAAAGTCATCTGATCTACTCCATTCCCCGAGGGCGATTATCCATGTGCGTGTAGCGGTTTGCCAGCCAGCGCTAGATGAGCCTCGCCCATCGCCTCTGAGAGGGTCGGATGAGCGTGGATCAATGGAGCTACATCAGATGCATCAGCTTGCCAATTGAAGATCAATTGCGCCTCTGCCAACAACTCACCGACTCGGGAGCCGACCATATGAATTCCCAGAACCGGTCCATTCTTCTGCGCAACTAACTTCACTGATCCAGCAGTCTTGAGAATCTGTGCTTTACCGTTTCCTGCCAAGTCGTAATTCAATTCCACGACGTCAAAACCCTTTGCCTTAGCTGCCGCGGTAGTCAAACCAACAGATGCGACTTCAGGTTCGGAGTAAGTAACGCGTGGGACGCCGTCATAGTTGATCGGTCGCGGGTTGAGTCCGGCGATCTCCTCAGCCACAAGTATTCCTTCAGCGAATCCAACGTGAGCCAATTGAAGTGTGGGAATCAAATCTCCAACTGCCCAGATTCCCGGGACATTAGTCCGACATTTGTCATCGACCAAAATGTATCCGCGGTCCATCTTTATTCCTTGAGCTTCATAACCAAGATCAGCAGAGACCGGGCCGCGACCGACCGCAACGAGAAGAAGTTCAGCTTTGAACGTCTTCCCATCTTCGAGCGTTACGGTTACACCATTTGAATCTTTGGCAGCGCTCTTGAATCGAGTCCCTAATTCAAAATTGATTCCACGTTTCCTAAATGCTCGCTCTAACTGTTTGCTTGAAGATTCATCCTCGAGCGCGACGAGATGAGGTAGCGCCTCGATGATGGTCACTTCCGCGCCGAACGAGCGCCAGACGGATGCGAATTCACAGCCGATTACTCCACCACCTAGGACAATTACTGACTTTGGTACATGGGTCATGTTCATCGCATGATCACTTGTGACGATCTGCTTCCCATCAATCTCAAGACCAGGAAGTGTCTTGGCATATGAGCCAGTGGCAAGGAGGACGTTCTTTCCCGTGTACCGGACGCCGTTGACCTCAACGGAGTCGCGCGAGACCAATTTGCCGGCACCTTCTACATAGGTGATGTTCCGAGATTTCACCAAACCTTGAAGTCCCTTATGGAGCTTTCCGATTACGCCATCTTTATAGGCGTTAACCGCGACCATATCCATCGAATGGAACTCGGCCTTTACGCCGAATTCATTTGCGTGGCGAGCGTTATCGGCGATCTCGCCAGCATGTAGCAGCGCCTTGGTCGGAATACAGCCGCGATGGAGGCAGGTACCGCCTAGCTTATCTTTTTCGATAAGGACGACATTAAGTCCAAGTTGAGCAGCTCGCAGCGCGCATGCGTAACCGCCGCTTCCACCGCCGAGGACTACCAGATCAAAATTGGCCACGATTACTCCAAATCTCCATTTAGGCTTCCAGTTCCAATCTTGCCAGTCTTAGAGCGCTGCAGCGTCCTCTGCGAGCGCTATGAGAGTGCGAAGTGCGACACCTGTTCCACCGACGCTCGTGTAACCGTGCGGCTTAGCCTCGTTATAAGCGGGGCCAGCGATATCTAGATGGAGCCAGGGAAGTTCCGGGCTGACAAAGTCTTTGAGGAATAGACCTGCGACCAGCATTCCACCCATTCGCTCGCCGATATTTGCGATATCAGCAACAGGCGAATCAAGCGATGCCCGCAACTCCTCGGGTAGCGGCATCGGCCAGAACTGCTCGCCACTTCTAGATACCGATTTCATGAAACGCCCTAGGAATTCTTCGTTATTGGTCATGACCGCGCTGGTTCGTGTACCTAGGGCAACTACTTGTGCGCCGGTCAAGGTTGCGACATCGACTACGCCAGCTAACTTTCCATTCTTATTACCAACTTCTGCAGCACGAACAAGAGCATCAGCGAGGACCAAGCGTCCCTCAGCATCTGGATTGAGTACTTCAACAGTCTTACCACCATAAATTGTGATTATGTCGCTAGGTCTAGTTGCAGTGTCGCTGACCATGTTCTCGGCCAACGGCGCCCAGGCATCCAGCTCAATCGGAATCTGAAGCTCTGCGATGGCGAGAATCGCAGCAGATACAGCTGCGGCTCCGCTCATATCGGATTTCATAGCTTCCATACCTTGCGCCGGCTTAAGCGCCAAGCCTCCGGTGTCGAAGGTGATTCCTTTACCGACAAATGCATAACGGGGTAGCGATTTCCGTTTTGAGTTCTTTGGTCGATAAGAGATATGAAGCAGTCGCGGGGGATTAGCAGATCCTTGACCGACTCCGATTATTCCACCGTATCCGCTTTTCTTCAGTTGGACCTCATTGAGGATTTCAACAGTTAATCCAAGTTTCTTGGCGAGGGGTCGGAAACGTTCGGAGAAACTTGCTGGAGTCAAATGGCTAGGAGGAGTGTTGACCAGATCGCGAATCAAATGGGTGTATCTAGCGACAATCTCCGCTCTAGCCAATATCGACTTGGAATCCTTCGCTGGGACGCTCTTCGAAAAGATCTCTAACTTACTTAACGGGTTCTTTCGCTCCGCTTTGGTAGAGCCGCGGAACTCATCGAATGCGTAAGACCCAAGAAGCGCACCTTCTGCGATTGCATTGAACCCACTTGCATCTTTATGAGGAAGTGCGAATGTTGCGGCGGTTTGCCCTATCAAAGCGCGAGCCGCAGCGCCGGCGGCTCGGCGCAGGGTCTCCTCCGTGAATTGCTCTGCCGATGAACTACTTCCAAGACCGGTCGTCACTAACAACTTCGAAGTTTCACCGGGAAGCTTTACCACTTCATCTGGGGAGCCAGTTGCACCCATCTCACCTAAAGCATCGAGCAGCGATGACACATTCAGTTTCAGGCCAGCTGAATGGATGCGGAGCTCCTTGGACTTTGGATCCTTACTCAGCCCGATCACTAGAACATCTGGAGTGACGGCTGCATCGGTCGCGCGGATAGTTGGCATTGGGCTAGGTTATTGGAGTGAGCCGGCAATCGCCATTACATCAAATCCATCTCGCCTCTCGAGCGAAAATAGCTGATTTTGGCGGTTGGGATATGCCGATCGAATATCCAGTTGATCGCGGGGGCGGTGTCCTAAACGAGCATCAAGCCGTCCGGGATTCCGTCGGGGTCTTCGATGTTTCGCATCTTGGCAAGCTCGAGGTAAGTGGAATAGGGAGTAAGGATTTCCTAAATTCGATTTTGACCAATGATTTGCGTCGGATCAACGATGGGCAAGCTCAATATTCGATGCTCTGCGACCCAGCTGATGGTGGTGTCGTTGATGATCTAATCGTTTACCAACGATCTATCGATCGATTTCTGCTGATTCCGAATGCAGCCAATGCAGCTTCCGTCTTAGCAAGATTGCAATCTTCTGCAACTAGCGAGATTTCCATTGAAGATCGCCATCTTGACTTTGCCGTCATCGCAATACAGGGGCCTCGTTCGTTCGAGGTCATGCGCGAATTGGGATTCACCGCAGATCTTGATTACATGTCATTCGCTGAAATTGAATTATCTGGAATATCGGCAATCGTCTGCCGAACCGGGTATACCGGTGAGCTTGGATTCGAGATCTTGCCGAAGTGGTCGGATGCGAAGCAAATTTGGAGCTCGATAGTGGAGATGCTGCCAAAGTACGGCGGACTTATCGCTGGCTTGGGCGCGCGTGACACGCTCCGTACCGAGATGGGATATCCATTGCACGGACATGAACTATCACTGGAGATCACCCCGGTGCAGGCGGGGGCGAATTGGGCGGTTGGCTGGAGCAAAGACGCCTTCTGGGGCAAGGAGATCCTTGCTAACGAGCGCGCAATCGGAGCAAAACGAATTCTGAGAGCTTTCAAGTTATTGGATCGGGGCATACCTCGCGCCGGAATGGATATCTACCGGGATGAGGAGAGAGTTGGAACACTTACCAGCGGCACGTTTTCACCAACCCTGAAGATAGGTATCGGCATCGGTTTAGTTGATCCAGAAGTGAAGTTTGGCGAAGTCGTTGAAATCGATGTTCGGGGGCGAAAACTTCGAGCTGAAGTGGTCAAACTTCCCTTTGTACCTTCACGCGTTCGCTAGCAATCTGCCAACTTGAGATTGCGGTCATCCGGGCATTTGCTCTCCGAAGAGCGATCAGTATCGTCCGGCCGGTAATTGCAATTAGCAGAGCAGTCAAAATTGCGCGGGGAATATCCCAGGCCATCGCTGTGGCGAAATGGAAAGTAAGGAAGCGAGTTAGATTCTCTATAACTGCTGCCCCCGGTTGGTAGGAGAGTTGGGTATCGGTTCCAAGTAACCAAGGCCAGAGCTGCAGATCCATCAGCGCTCCATAACCGAGTGCGGCAATTACCCCGTAACTGGAGAGCGCTGCAATCTCTGGGACACCCTTGATCCGTTTTGGGATGATCTTTACGCCGAGCGCTATCCAACTAGCGGCCAAGATTTGGAAAGTTAGCCAAGGACCGATGCCGCCAGTGATTATCGCGCTAACTATCATCGACACGACGGCGATTGCGTAACCGATTTCTACGCCGAATGCGCGCGCCGCAAGAATCAAGAGAAACCACATTGGCTCCAATCCGATTGCTCCCGCACCCAAGAGCCTGAGAGCCGCAATCAGCGCGACTAAGACCGCAACTAGGGCAACAGTCTTACTATCCATCAACTTTGCAGAGATGCTGGATGTGATAACTACCAATGCAATCAGCGATAGCGCCAGAGAAATCCAAGTTGCATCAGAGAGATCTCGGAGTGGAGCATTATCTGGGTTGATGTAAAGCGGCCAGGTAAAGAGGAGGATTCCGAAGAGATTGGTTGCGAATACAAGTAAAAAATTAAATTTAACGATCACTTCAACGCCTCATTCACTTCGCTGACTGAGAGCCAGCCTCGATCTGGAAGCGCCTTAGCAACCTGCGGTGCGAACGCCGGTGATGCTGTAAGTACGTCGTGAGCATCACCATCTGCGATCAGCTCGCCATCGGCGATGAATACGACGCGATCTGCCAATTCGGCCACCAGCTCAACGTCATGAGTCGCGAGTACTACGGCACGTCCCGACTGCGCGATTCTTCCAAGAATCGCGACGAGAGCGCGTTTTGCTGAGTAGTCGAGGCCGCGAGTCGGCTCGTCAAGAACTATCGCCGCAGGTTGAGTGCCGAGGGCGATACTTAACGCTAATCCGAGGCGCTGTCCTTCTGAAAGATCTCGCGGATGGGCCAGCAAACTAGGAATCTCCATCAGCTCCTTGTAGAGCGAGAGTGTGCTTCCTTGCGCAAGACCGTTATCGAGATCGGCTTGGGCGCATTCAGCTTCGACCGTTGTAGCAACCAAGAGATCGCCGGGCTCCTGAGGAATGT
>JBEGNC010000021.1:0-4344 GCA_041182705.1 Actinomycetota bacterium
TCCTTAAGTTGGAGACCCATCGAGTGGAGCTTCGCCTTAACTTCATCGATCGACTTCGAACCGAAATTACGGATATCGAGGAGATCTGCCTCGCTGCGCGAGAGCAATTCACCGACAGTATGGATTCCTTCACGCTTCAAGCAGTTATAGGAACGCACTGTCAGATCAAGATCCTCGATTGGGAGCGCTAGATCAGCAGCAAGCGCCGCGTCCTGGATGGATGGGCCGAGGTCGATACCTTCAGCTGCATAGTTGAGTTCATGCGCGAGGCCGAATAGTTCGACGAGGGTCTTTCCAGCAGATGCCATCGCATCACGTGGGCTCATCGCCTTCTTGGTCTCAACATCGAGAATCAAGCGATCGAAGTCGGTGCGCTGTTCGACACGAGTCGCTTCGACTTTGTAAGTAACGCGTAGGACTGGGGAGTAGATGGAGTCGACTGGAATTCGACCGATCTCCGCACCAACCTGCTTATTCTGGACCGCGGTCACATAGCCACGACCACGCTCGATCGTTAATTCGATCTCAACGTTGGCCTTGCTATTGAGGGTCGCGATATGAAGATCTGGGTTGTGGACTTCTACGCCTGCTGGGACCGCAACATCCTTACCAGTGATGGTTCCAGAACCGTTCTTGCGGATATAGGCAACGACTGGATCGTCGTTATCCGAAGATAGAACGAGGTTCTTGATATTGAGGACGATATCAGTGAGATCTTCCTTTACCCCTTCCAGGGTGGTGAACTCATGTAGCGCACCGGCCACACGGATGCTTGTGACAGCAGCTCCCGGGATGGATGAGAGCAAGGTGCGGCGAAGCGAATTACCTAGGGTGTATCCGAAGCCTGGCTCAAGCGGTTCGATGATGAACCGTGAACGGTTTTCGTTTACTACTTCCTCGGTTAGTACGGGGCGTTGTGCGATTAGCACTTATTTCCTCCATTGTCTTGAGAGATCCACTATTTGATCTCTCGGTCGTTACCTTATGAAATTGTCAGTTCTAGCTTTACTACTTGGAGTAAAGCTCAACAATCAATTGCTCTTGGACTTGGGTATCGATGACAGCTCTAGTTGGTAGGCCGTGGACGATGATCCGCATCTGCGATGGGACGACTTCGAGCCAAGCAGGTACTGACTTCTCACCAAATTCAGCGCTTGCAACGATGAATGGTGTTAGGTCATGTGACTTCGCACGAATATCAACGATGTCGAATTGGCCGACGCGGAAGGATGGGATATCAACCTTCTGGCCGTTAACCAAGATATGTCCATGGCGGACAAGTTGGCGCGCCATGTCGCGGCTCTTTGCAAAGCCAGCGCGATAGATGACGTTATCGAGACGAGACTCCAAGAGGATCAAGAGGTTTTCACCAGTCTTACCTGCTAGTCGACTCGCTTCGGTGTAGTAGTTACGGAATTGCTTCTCGAGTACACCATAAATACGTGCGCACTTTTGCTTCTCACGCATCTGAAGTAGGTACTCAGATTCCTTAGCTCGACCTCGGCCATGTTGTCCTGGTGGATACGGACGTGACTCGATCGGGCACTTTGGTCCATCGCACTTCGAGCCTTTGAGGAAAAGCTTCACTTTCTCGCGACGGCAGCGCTTGCAATCTGCTCCAATATAACGGGCCATGTTTCTTTCCTCCTCCTTATACTCGACGTGGCTTCGGTGGGCGGCAACCGTTATGCGCCAATGGCGTCACATCGGAGATCGCTCCAACCTCTAGACCAGCTGCTTGTAGTGAACGAATTGCAGTCTCACGACCAGAGCCTGGGCCCTTGACGAAGACATCAACCTTCTTGACGCCATGTTCTTGTGCCTTCTTGGCAGCAGCCTCAGCGGCAAGCTGGGCAGCGAACGGCGTTGATTTACGCGATCCCTTGAAGCCGACCTGGCCGGATGATGCCCAAGCTAGGACGCCACCTTGCGGGTCGGTGATAGAGACGATGGTGTTATTGAAAGTGCTCTTGATATAGGCATGGCCGAAAGCGACGTTTTTCTTCTCTTTCTTACGTGGCTTTGCCTTCGCCTTCGGAGCGGCAGCAGCAGCTGCTGGTTTAGCTTTAGGTGCGGCCATTACTTGGTCTCCTTCTTCTTACCAGCGATTGCAACGCGTGGTCCCTTACGTGTACGTGCATTTGTATGGGTGCGCTGACCGCGAACTGGAAGACCCTTGCGATGGCGAATTCCTTGGTAGCACTGAATCTCGACTTTGCGGCGAATATTTCCAGCGATCTCACGGCGGAGATCACCTTCGATCTTGTAATTCGCCTCGATGTATTCACGGAGCTTGACTAGATCTGGCTCCTGTAGATCCTTGACGCGGATATCAGGAGAGACGCCCGTCGCTGCGAGAGTTGCCTTCGCGCGGGTCTCACCCATTCCGAATATGTATTGCAGCGCAACCTCAAGCCGCTTTTCGCGCGGGAGATCGACGCCAACTAGACGTGCCATTACATTCTCTTTCGATAATCTGAAAGTCCTCCGCAACGCCTCCGGCTTTGCCGGCTCCCGCTTTCAGTCAGGAGGTCGATTACTTTCGCAATCGTTGCGCCACGCGTACTTATTAAGTTGTGTCTTACTTCTTTAGCCCTGTCGTTGCTTGTGTCGGAGGTTGTCGCAGATAACCATCACGCGACCATTGCGACGGATGACCTTGCACTTGTCGCAGATCTTCTTCACGCTTGGTTTAACCTTCACGATCAAACTCCTTACTTGTAACGGTAAATAATCCGACCTCGGGTGAGGTCGTATGGACTCATCTCCACGATCACACGATCTTCCGGCAAGATGCGAATGTAGTTCTGTCGCATCTTCCCGCTGATGTGAGCGAGGACCTTATGTCCATTGGTGAGCTCGACGCGGAACATCGCATTCGGTAAAGCTTCAGCAACGGTGCCTTCCATCTCAATGGCGCCGTCTTTTTTGGCCAAGCTCTTACCTCATTTAGTCCCGATTGAGCCCGATTTGGGCAGAGGGCGAGTCTAAGAGAGGGGTTCGGAAAAGGGAAATTCGGGTCTGGGCGCCCCCCCCTTTTGAGCGGGGCCCCTCGGGCTGGGTGCCCTCTTAAGCGAGTAGCTCAGAGGTCTCTATCCCGAATTGCGCTAATTTCGCCCGGCCGCCATCTTCTTCCGTTAATACGAAGGGCTTGCCATCAGGTGCGATGCAGTACGAATTCTCGAAATGGGAGCCGCGTGAATTATCTACCGTTACCACGGTCCAATTATCAGCAAGGACGCGAGTTCGCTCTGAACCCATAGTGATCATCGGCTCGATCGCGAAGACCATCCCAGGTTCGATCTTCGGTCCATTACCTGGCTTGCCATAGTTGAGGATATGGGGCTCCATATGCATTGCGGTCCCGATTCCATGGCCGCCATATTCGCGCAAGATTCCATATTTTCCCTGGGAGTTAATATATTTTTCGATTGCGCTTCCGATATCTGATAACCGTGCGCCAGAGACGCCAGCTGCGATTCCGTGCCACATCGATTCTTCGCAGACATTGAGCATCTTCTGAGTTGCCGGATCAATCGGATCGACAATCATGGTGAAAGCGGCATCACCATGCCAGCCATCAATGATTGCGCCGCAATCGATTGAGACGACATCGCCGGGCATGATCATTCGCTCACCCGGTATTCCATGGACGATCTCATCATTTATCGAAACACAGATGGTCGCAGGAAATCCGTGGTAACCCTTGAAATTAGAAGTACCGCCACCGCGTTTGATATTCGCCTCTGCGATTGCATCTAATGCGCTTGTCGTGATTCCGGCTTTGATATTTGCCCGGACTATCTCTAACGTGCTGCGAACTAAGAGCCCGGCTCGGCGCATAGTCTTGAGTTGATCCAAACTCTTTATCTGGATCGCCATCGCTTAACTAACCTTCTGGGATAAGGCCCGGATCACGCTCGCCGTGATCACGGAGACTTCACCTACCGCTGGGACTGTCACAAGTAGCCCAGCCTTGCGATAAAAGGAAACGATCGGCTCGGTCTGTTCGGAGTAAACCTCAAGACGCCGGGCGATCACCTCTTCTTTGTCATCATCGCGCTGGTAGAGCTCGCCGCCGCATGAATCGCAGGAAGGCAATTCGCCCGGGAAGATCTTCCCGCAGCCACGACAGGTACGGCGGCCCGATAATCGCTTGATTATCTCGCTGTTATCGATTGAGAACTCAACTACAGCATCAAGTGGAATTTGTCGCTCAGCCAAGAAGGCTCGGAGCACTTCGGCTTGCGCCACATTGCGTGGAAAACCATCAAGTAAGAAACCATTACCAGTATCGACATGGGTAAGTCGATCTTTGACCATCGCATTGGTAACTGAATCCGG
>JBEGNC010000022.1:0-2532 GCA_041182705.1 Actinomycetota bacterium
CCGAAGGGTCTGGCGCAACAGTTCTTGCCAAGCTTGAGTTCTATAACCCAACCAGCACAGTGAAGGATCGCATCGGTATCGCGATGGTTGATGCGGCCGAGAAGAGCGGGGAGCTCAAACCGGGCGGAACTATCGTTGAAGCGACTTCTGGAAATACTGGCATTGCGCTTGCGATGGTGGGCGCAGCTCGAGGTTATAAGACGATTTTGACCATGCCCGATTCGATGTCGAAGGAACGTCGTGCTCTACTTCGAGCATTTGGCGCCGAGTTGATTCTTACTCCTGCTGCGGAGGGAATGAAGGGGGCCGTCGCCAAGGCCGAGGAAATCGGAGCATCGGGCGCTGTGATGGTGCGTCAGTTTGAGAACGAGGCAAACCCGGAAATCCACCGAAAGACAACAGCGGAAGAAATTTGGCGAGATACCGATGGCACGGTGGATGCTGTCGTTGCTGGAATCGGAACCGGCGGAACAATCACTGGTATCGGGCAGGTGCTAAAACCTCGCAAGCCTGGTTTGAAGATTTTCGCGGTTGAACCTGCGGCTTCTCCCATTCTCAATGGCGGAAAGCCCAGTGGCCATCCCATCCAAGGAATCGGACCTAACTTCGTTCCACCAATCTTGGATCGAAGCGTCTACGACGAGGTGATTGATGTCGAGGCAGATGATGCTGTCGCGTTTGCTCGTCGTGCCGCTGCAGAAGAAGGAATCCTTGCCGGTATCTCATCAGGGGCTGCGCTCTGGGCGGCGGTTCAAGTCGCTAAGCGGCCAGAGATGTCGGGCAAAACAATTGTCGTAATCATCCCGTCCTTTGGCGAGCGCTATCTCTCCACCATCCTCTACAAGGATTTGATGGATTGATCATGTTGAAGCGAATCATCGAAGATATCGACACAGCCAAGGCGAAAGATCCCGCTTCGCGCCATCGTTTGGATGTAGCCCTGACATACCCAGGGCTACATGCAATCTGGGGTCATCGCGTCGCGCACTTTCTCTGGAATCGACGTCTTCGATTACTCGCACGGATCTATGCGAATCAGATGCGAAGAATCACCGGCATTGAGATTCACCCTGGCGCTCGAATCGGTCGACGATTTTTCATCGACCATGGCATGGGAGTAGTGATAGGTGAGACCGCAGTAGTGGGAGATGATGTGATGATCTATCACGACGTGACGCTCGGTGCTCGTTCTCAGGATCGAGGCAAGCGTCACCCCACGATTGGTAGCAATGTGACGATTGGTGCAGGAGCGAGGGTTTTAGGGCCGGTAATGATTGGTGATGGAGTGCGCATCGGTGCAAATGCTGTCGTCACCAAAGACCTTGCTGCCAGAACTGATCACGAGTTAGCAGATACTTTTTCGATCTAGAAGAACTTCGATCTAGAACGATTTGGACCGAAAACTTCGAACTAATTCTAGATTCAACCCGCTAGGGTGTCGGATGTGAGCACAGCCAAAGATCTCTCGCGACTTGGCTTCTCACAAGTTACTTCTGCTTTCGCGATGATGGGCTTTACGAGCACCTGTTGGGGTGCGATCGTTCCTTGGTTGGCGCTGGAGAATGAGATTCCCATATCGACGTCAGGAGTTCTTTATGGTGTCTATCTCTTTCACACTCTCGTCGGAACCATCACAGTCCAACTTCTCAGCAAGCGAATCTCACTACATACCTTCGTCCGGATAGGAATCTTGCTCACACTGGTGGGCTTTGCCGGAATCTTCTTCACTGATGGCAATGTATTTATCTGGCTCTTTGCAGCGCTCGGTGGATTTGGTTACGGCGGAACCGGAATCTCCTTCCTTCTTCTTATTACTCGCTGCGCCAACGCCTCTCACTATCGGATGAATGTTGTCAGTGCAGCTACCGGTGTCGGTGCGCTGATGGGACCTTTGATGATCTCTCTCCTTGGTTCAGCAAATATTCCTTGGATTGTCCTGACATCTGTAACTGGGGCTTTGGCCACCTCATGGATCTTTCCCGACGCAAAATGGCAATTCTCCCCGGCACCTAAGAAGAGCTCGACTACGACGAGCAAGTTGCCTCTTGTACTCGTGATTCTCGGAGTTATTTTCTATTCAGGTCTTGAGAATTCAATTGGGGCGTGGATACCCACAGTCGCTGTCAATAGTGGAATGACGCTGGAGCGCGGCACTCTCTTTAGTTCCATTTTCTATCTTCTCTTTACTGCCGGACGTTTCCTCGGAGTATGGCTCTCCACTCGGGTTAAGCCGGAGACCATCGTGTTGACCATGATTGCACTGACATCTATTCCGCTCATTGCGACATCACTGAGTGGAAACTTGAATCTTGCTCTCACTGCGCTGATCATCGCAGGACTCTTTCTTGGCCCCATTTTTCCAAACACATCAAGTTGGGTCGCGAAGCGAACTCCAGATTTTCCTGGAGGAACAACGCTACTGATGCTGGCAGTGATGGGCGGTGGATTCCTTTTCCCGCCTGCGCTCGGCTACTTCATCGAGGGAACTTTGACTAATGCTTTCGCAACGCTCCTATTGCCTTTGCTCTTTAT
>JBEGNC010000023.1:0-5049 GCA_041182705.1 Actinomycetota bacterium
ATGTGAAGGGAGGTATCGATCTCTCTCAAGGGACCCCGGTAGATCCAACGCCAGATTTCATCCAGGAAGAACTCCGCGATTCATCGAACTCGCCGAGTTATCCAGTAACAGCAGGTACCAAAGAACTCCAGAGCGCAATCAAAGAGTATTGCCAATCCATCGGAGCCTTTGGTGATTTCGAAGTTCTCCCGACCATCGGCTCCAAGGAGATGGTTGCTCTCCTTCCATTTTTATTGGAAGCTCGACGGATTCTGATTCCAAAGATCGCCTATCCGACATATCGAGTCGGTGGTCTTTTGAATAAAGCCGAAGTAATTGAGGTTGATTTCGATCCATCGACATGGCCGACTGATGGCATTGATCTGGTCTGGATCAATTCACCCTCGAATCCGACTGGGCGCGTGCATAGCGCGGCCGAGATGGAGGCTGTGGTCAATTGGTCGCGCGCTCATGACGTGGTCGTAGCTAGTGACGAGTGCTATCTGCCGTTTCCGGATCAAGCCACGGGAACCTCAATCCTAAGAATCGCGAACGGAAATCATCGAAACATCTTGGCGCTTCATTCATTATCCAAGCGCTCTAATTTGGCTGGATATCGCGCTGCATTCATTGCCGGTGATTCAGCTCTAATTAAACGACTGTTAGAAATCCGGAAACATATCGGGATGATGGTGCCTCTACCAGTGCAACGAGCGATGACGGTAGCACTCTCGGATCAAAACCATGTTTCAGAGCAAGCAGAACGATATCGATCCCGACGTCGAGTTCTAAGTGCTCCACTGATTAAAGCGGGATTCATTATCGAAGAATCCAAGTCCGGGTTATATATCTGGTGCACTCGTGGCGAACGAGATTGGGATTCAGTAGCTTGGTTTGCAGATAAAGGAATCGTGGTCACCCCAGGTAGCTTCTATGGCGAATCCGGCTCGAGCCACATTCGGATTGCCCTTACAGCAACCGACACACAGATTGAAGAAGCAGGGGCGCGGCTTGGCCAGTAATGGCTTGATTAATAAGGCGATTCTCTTGGTCGGCGGAAAGGGAACCCGATTATTGCCGCTTACCAAGGAGACGCCAAAGCCGATGTTGCGAATTGCTGGTGCGCCTGTTACCGAACATCAGATTCGAAAAGCACAACGTGCAGGGATAACCGAAATCGTCCTGTCTACTTCATATCTTGCGGAAGTATTCGAACCATACTTTGGGGATGGATCTAGATTCGGCGTGAGCATCAAGTATGCGGTCGAGGAGACGCCGCTAGGAACTGGTGGAGCAATTGCAAATGGTGCAAAACTTCTTGATTTGAAAGATTCGGAAGCTTTTTTCATCTTCAATGGCGATGTCATAAGCGGTCATGATCTGGCGGCACAAGCAGAGTTGCATAGATCAAAGCGAGCCGAAGTGACACTTCTACTGACACGAGTGAAAGATGCCCGACAATATGGGTGCGTCCCCGTTGATGAAACTGGCCGAGTGATTGATTTCTTGGAGAAGATGGACCAACCGATTGCTGATACCATCAATGCTGGTTGCTATATTTTCCAGCGGGAAGTCTTAGATCAAATTCCAGATGGCGAAGTTACAAGTATCGAGCGAGAGATATTCCCAAAGTTACTTAGTCAGCGAAAGAGCCTCTTTGGTCTGGTAGATGAGGGCTATTGGATAGATATGGGCACTCCAGAGGCGATGCTTCGAGCCTCAAGGGACTTGATCTTGAATCCGATCACTAATCTTGGAGCCGCGCCTTCGCAAGATTCACTGATCCACCAAGGGGCGGAAGTCGACAATTCTGCGGAGATTAATGATGGAAGCTTCATCGATAATGGGGCGAATGTTGGGTCAAATGTCACTATTTCGGGCTCGATTGTCGCAGAAAATGCGATTATTGAGGCGAATTCAGTAGTTATCGATAGTTATATTGCCCCGAAAAGTCGAGTCATATCTGGTTCAAGAATCGAGGGTGAGATTTTCGGGTTTTAACCCATTTTCCGCACTTGACTATGTTGAATCACAAGCGTGTAATTCTCCCTATTGAGCCGGCCTAGGGGTCGGCCGCTGTCTGAGGAGTTCAGCTAATGACCGATGCTCGCCGTATTGAGCAGAATTCAATTCCTGGTCCAAGCGTCCAATTAGGCAATGGCGAAGTCGTCGAGCTTTCTTGGCAGGAGCGCGCCCTCTGCGCTCAGACCGATCCGGAGGCCTTCTTCCCTGAGAAGGGCGGCTCAACCCGCGAAGCAAAGCGCGTCTGCCTCTCCTGTGAGGTCAGACAAGAGTGTCTTGAATACGCTCTAGCCCATGATGAACGATTCGGAATCTGGGGCGGACTCTCAGAGCGTGAGCGTCGACGCTTAAAGCGTCGTCCCGCGTAAAAAACTTACTCGCTCACATAATCTCTTAAGGCGGTGAGATGCCGACTTCTATCTCGAGTTCGCTTAAAGCACGTCATCATGTGACTGCAATCTTGGTCGCTCATGATGGCGCAACTTGGCTGCCTGAAGTAGTCGCATCTTTGACCAAACAGAAACTCGAGGTTGATCAGATAATCGCAGTCGATACGGGTTCCACGGATGACTCAATTAAATTGTTGCGGAATGCTGGTATCACAACCATCGCTGCGCCGCGAGATACCGGATTCGGTGCCGCTATCGAACTTGCTTTGAAGAGTTCTAAGTTGCGACGAACAGATGGTGAGCGCACTGAATGGCTCTGGCTAATCCATGACGATTGTGCGCCACATGCAGAAGCCCTACGTGAATTAATGGTCGCAGTCGATGAGCGTCCTAATGTTGGAATGGCTGGCCCGAAGTTGCGCGGCTGGTACGACCGGAATCATTTACTAGAAGTTGGCGTCAGTATCGCTGGAAATGGGGCGCGCTGGACTGGGTTGGAGTTTCGTGAACAAGACCAGGGGCAACATGACGGAATCCATGAAGTCATGGCGGTTAGCACTGCAGCGGCATTAATCAGGCGCGAAGTTTTCGAGGAGTTAGGTGGATTTGACCCCGAACTGACTCTATTTAGAGATGATGTTGATTTTGGATGGCGTTGCCACACTTCAGGGCATTCGGTGATCGCGGTTCCGACCGCGATTGCGTTCCATGCGGAAGCAGCTGCTAATGAGCGGCGACCAATTGATGTCAAGAATGCTTTCTTGCATAGACCGTTATTACTTGATCGGCGTCACGCTGCATATGTCTTGATGGTGAATGCATCTCTCTGGCTCACTCCGTTTCTTGCAATCCAACTTCTTGGCTCCGCAATATTTCGAGCCCTCGGCTTCCTGATTGCCAAGTTACCCGGCTACGCACTTGATGAATTGACTGCTGTCGCCTTGGTGCTGGCGCAACCACAGGATCTATTCCGAGCACGGCGCAAACGGCGAGAAACCAGGCTTTTATCCTCTCGAGTAATAGCGCGTTTCGTGCCACCACGAGGAGCTCAACTAGGCCTTGCGATAGATAAAGCGCGCGACGCAATCTCTCGAGCATGGCGGGGAAGCGCGCTGGTAAAAGTAGATGTCTCTAATCGAACCTCGATGCTGGATTTCAACGATGAATCCATGGAAGAGATGGAGCCACAGCCCACGAGCGGATTTGCGCCACTAAGCGCCATAAAGGCCAGGCCAATTCTTACTTCCACAGTCCTGATCTTCATCGCTTCGCTTATCGCTTTCCGGGGCCGGTTCGGCGACCTCGTTGGGGGCGCCTTGCCTTTGACGCCGAGTAGTGGCGTGGATCTATTGCGACAGTACGCGGACTCTTGGCATTCGGTGGGCCTTGGCTCCAGCGTGAATATGCCACCCTGGACTGCAATCCTGGGTTTAGCCAGTTTGCTCACATTTTTTAATCTAAAGCTATTCGTCACGTTGCTTTTTGTCTTGGCGGTTCCATTGGCATTCTTTGGTGCATATCGCTTGGCGCGTAAGTTCACCGAACTTCACTTTTTAGCGCTAGCTGCCGCTTTGCTTTATGCCTTCTCAGCTGTCGGGATAGCAGCCATTAATGGTGGACGACTCGGGACTTTATTCCTCTTTGTGATCGGACCTTGGCTGATACGACCATTGCTGGGTATGGAGAATCTTGAGTCACTAACTTGGCGAAAGACCTGGTGGCTTGTGCTGCTGTTGACAATCGTCTTTTCCTTCTCGCCACTGACGTTCGCCGCAATTCTGCTCTGGCAATTCCTACTGATTATCCTCGATGTCATTTATTTCAATAATAGGACCAATCCATTGACCAAGGAGATCTTCGATATCAGGAACGCTCGAAGAATCGCATTGATCATCGGGCCGATCGTTTCGACTGCGCCGTGGTCGTTAGAGATGATCATCCATCCATCGCGACTGCTCTTGGATCCAGGGTTGACTACGGCTGGCGGATCGGTCATTTCAGTCCTATTCGCCAATCCAGGTGGTGCAGGTGGGCTTCCAATATGGTTGATTTCACCAGTCTTATTCATCGCGCTTTGCGCCATATTCATCAACAGAACAGCACGACTCGGTGAAGTAGCGCTCTTCTTCATCGGGCTAGCGATGATCTTTGGATCCCGCCAGGTTTCTGGTCATGGCAGCTTCCTTCCCGAGTCCCTCTGGGTTGGTAGTTTGTTGGTGATTCCAACGCTGGCATCGATTTTGGCTGGAGTGGTGATGATTGACAAGTATGTTCCGCAACTTGCGGAGGCACCGATTGATTACCGGCACTTACTTTTGGGGATAGGAACCGTAATTTCGGCAGTTTCAATTGTCGCCTCACTCGGTTCGTGGCTGATAAATTCTCCAAGCGCCCCGCTTCAGCGAAGTGAGAAATCAGCGTTGCCAGCCTTTTTAAGTGCCCAAGCCCAGACGACTGAACGGTTCAAGACTTTGGTGATTCGAAGCGAGAACGATCGTATCGCTTACTTCATCGCCAGAGATCGTGACCTGCAATTGGGCGATCCAGATGTAACAGTTGGCCTATCACCTGTAGTAAATCGCTCAATCGAAGAGTTAGTCACGGGAACTGGAATAGATTCAAGTAGAGTCTTAGCAGAATTTGGCATCAGGTATGTGTT
>JBEGNC010000024.1:0-5709 GCA_041182705.1 Actinomycetota bacterium
GGAGAGTTGGCTGTAGGTGAGAGCGATACTTTAAGTGAGATCTTCTTGACGGCGGATAAGTTGGCGAGCCAGCTGGGCTTGGCTGGATATCGAACAATCTTCAATAGCGGGGCAGAGGCGGGGCAGACTGTATTTCACGCTCATCTCCACCTCCTTGGTGGGCGCGCATTCACTTGGCCGCCCGGTTAGAATCCTGGTAATGGATAGAACGGTTCTCACGCTCCCGGATGACTTACCGAGCGTCTCTCTCACCGGTCCAAATGATTCTTATATTCGGGCTATCGAGAGCGCATTCCCAGAGGTTGCAATCACGGTACGGGGAAATGAATTGATTCTTCGCGGCCCGACGGACTCAATATCTCGAGTTGAGAAATTAGTCCGAAATTTCCTGATGGTTGTGCGAGCCGGGCAACCGCTGAGTGATGACGCAGTGCGTCGCTCGATAGCGATGATCTTGGGCGATGGGCGCGAGACGCCAGCTGAAGTATTAACCCTAAATATCTTGAGTAGTCGGGGAAAGACCATCCGACCGAAGACCGTCAATCAGAAGCGATACGTCGATGCGATTGACCGCAATACAGTCACATTCGGAATCGGCCCGGCTGGCACCGGGAAGACTTACCTCGCGATGGCCAAAGCGGTTCAAGCCCTTCAATCGAAACAGGTAAATAGAATCATCTTGACTCGACCTGCAGTCGAAGCTGGTGAGAGGCTCGGATTCCTGCCTGGAACTCTCCATGAGAAAATCGATCCATATCTGCGTCCGCTCTTTGACGCGCTCCACGATATGTTGGACCCAGATGCGATACCGCGACTAATGTCCTCCGGAACTATCGAGGTCGCGCCACTTGCTTATATGCGTGGCCGGACTCTAAACGATTCGTACATAATCCTTGATGAAGCCCAGAACACCTCGCCGGAGCAGATGAAGATGTTTTTGACTCGCCTTGGCTTCGGTTCGAAGATGGTAGTCACCGGTGACATTACGCAGATTGATCTCCCAAGTAATCAGCAGTCAGGCTTGGCGATAGTGCGGGAAATCCTGGAAGAGGTGGAAGATATCGCTTTTATGGATCTCATCTCCGAAGATGTAGTTCGCCACAGATTGGTTAGTGAGATTGTCGATGCTTACGGAAGATTCGACAGTCGATCAGAGAACGTTCGCTCGGATCGTCGGGCTGCGAAACCGCGTTCGCTTAGGAGTGATCGATAACTACGGCGCTGTCGTAGCTCTCATGAATATTGAATTCACCAATCTCACCAACATTGATTGCGATGCAGAGCGGATTATCGGAGTAGCCGAATATGCCCTTTCCCGCCTTGGCATCCACCCCGATTCCGAATTGAGCATCTCCACGGTTGATGAGGTTGAGATGAGCGCTTTACATGAACGGTGGCTGGATGAATCTGGGCCGACCGATGTCCTCTCCTTCCCGATGGACGAATTGCTGCCAGATTCCGCTGCCAACGGTCCAGGTATCTTGGGCGATATCGTTCTCTGTCCCCAATTTGCGGCGCGGCAAGCCGAGACCGCAGGTCACACCCTCGCTGAGGAGTTGGAGTTGCTTACTGTCCACGGCGTGCTTCATCTGCTTGGCTTCGATCATCGGGAGTCTGAAGAGAAGCGAATCATGTTCGATAAGCAAGACGATTATCTGAAAGGTTGGCGGTCGCAAAGATGAGTTTGACTGTAATCGTTGTCGTGATCTTGCTACTCCTATTCGCCGGCTTCCTGGCGGGAAGTGAATCGGCAATCAATTCGATCTCCCGGATTTATGTTGAGGAGCTTGAGGAGAAGTCTTCACGACGCGCGGCTTGGGTTCAGCGAGTACTTGGCGAGCCAGCGCGCTATCTCAATGTGGTGCTCTTCGTTCGGAAGGCAGCGGAATTGACCGCGACAGTGATAGTGGCTGAAGCGCTGGTCGATCAGTTCGATTCACTCGCTCTTGCGATGACTGTGGCTGTATCGACGATGCTACTTCTTTCTTACGTAGTCGTTGGCGTCGGGCCGCGTACATTAGGTAAGCAGAATGCGGGCAAGTGGATTGTCCCAGCAAGTATCGCTGCAGTGATCATGTCCAAAGTATTAGGACCATTGACTGCGATTCTCATCGCAGTAGGTAACGCGATTACGCCTGGTAAGGGCTTTAAGACTGGACCATTTGCCAACGAAGCAGAACTTCGAGATCTGGTCGATCAAGCACATGAACGCGGATTGGTAGAAGAATCAGAGCACGAGATGATTCATTCGGTTTTCGAACTAGGCGACACTTTGGTTCGAGAGTTGATGGTGCCCCGCACCGAGATGGTCTGGATCGAAGGCAGCAAGAATCTTCGACAGGGACTTTCTTTGGCGCTGAGATCAGGATTCACTCGTATTCCTGTGGTCGGGGAGAGTCTGGATAACATCGTTGGAATCGCATATGTGAAGGACCTCGCACGGAGAACCCATGAATTCAGGGAATCAGAGCAGACCGAGTTGGTATCTGATCACATCCGACCTGCGACCTTTGTGCCCGAGACCAAGACTGCCTCAGAACTCTTGAAAGAGATGCAACGCGATCAAATCCATATGGCAATTGTCGTGGACGAATACGGCGGCACTGCGGGTCTGATTACCATCGAAGACATAATCGAAGAGATAGTCGGTGAGATCGCCGATGAATATGACGATGACGTCGAAGAGTTGGAATGGCTAGTAGATGGAGAACGGGCACGTATATCCGCGCGGCTACATATCGAAGATCTCGCCAGTGAAATCGATGTCGAGCTTGATGAGGTAGAGCTAGAAGGTATCGATACCGTAGGTGGATTCATGGCTAAGACTTTGGGTCGCGTTCCGATTCCGGGAAGCACTAGCAATCTTGGCAATTGGAAGATAACTGCAGAGCGTCCTATCGGTCGCCGCCATCGAATCGGAACTTATCTCGTGGAGCGTCTGAATGGCAGTGAAATCAGTAAAGAGGTCTAGGGTTATCTAGTGCGCATCGTTCGGTTTACTCCTCCAACTGGAAGTGTTCTCGGTAGTGACCCGCTATTTGGCGTCCTAAATGAGGATCAGATCGAGATTGTGACTGGAGATCCCCTTTATTCTGGGATACAGCCCCGCAATGAACGAATTCCAGTCTCAGAAGTACGACTGCTAGCCCCTGTCATTCCACGGAGCAAGATCGTCTGCGTTGGCAAGAATTATGCCGACCATGCAGCCGAGATGGGTGGCGAGGTTCCGAAGGAGCCGATTATCTTCATCAAACCGAATACATCTGTGATTGGGCCGGGAGATGTAATCCAGTGGCCTAAAGCGAGTGAACGAGTGGATCATGAAGCCGAACTTGCGATTGTAATCTCGCGGATCTGCAAAGAAGTCCCTAAAGAGAAATTTAGAGATGTTATCTTCGGTTACACATTGGCAAATGATGTGACAGCACGTGATATTCAAAAGAGCGATGGGCAGTGGACGCGGGGAAAATCTTTCGACACTTTCTGCCCATTAGGTCCTTGGATTGATACGGATTTTCAGCCTATAGGGCAGCGAATTACAGCCAGCGTTAACGGAGAGTTGAAGCAAGATGCTAAGTTGAGCGATATGGTCTTCGATATTCCGACCATAGTTAATTTCGTCTCCAGCGCTATGACATTACTTCCCGGTGACGTGATTTTGACAGGCACGCCGGCTGGGATTGGTCCCGTGATAGCTGGCGGAACCGTGACGGTCTCCATCGATGGTCTCGGGGTTCTAGAGAATAGGGTTTCCAATCGTGGCTAAAGAAGTTCGGACGCGCTTTGCCCCATCTCCGACAGGTGATCTACACGTAGGAAATATCCGAACCGCCCTATTCGATTGGGCCTACGCCCGGCATACTGGCGGAAAGTTGATTTTCCGAATCGAGGATACAGATCGCGAGCGAGTGACTGACGAATATATCCAGCGAGCAGTGGATACGATGAAATGGCTCGGGTTGCGGTGGGATGAAGGCCCAGAAGTCGGTGGCCCTTATGGCCCGTACCTGCAATCAGAGAGACTGGAGATCTATACCCATTGGGCAAATGAATTCCTAAAGAGCGGCTTTGCCTATAACTGTTACTGCACTACTGAAGAGCTAGAGGCTCGCCGTGAGGAACAACGAGAGAAGAATCTTCCGCCCGGTTATGACGGTCGCTGTCGAGAACTCTCTGTCGATGAGATAAATGCTTTTCAAGGCGCTGGCAGAAAGCCGGTAATCCGAATGCGGATGCCGGAGGGCGAGACTCGCTTCACCGATTTGATCCGTGGCGAAGTCGTCTTCGAGCATAAATTCGTCCCCGATTTCGTATTGATGCGAGCTGATGGTTCGCCTCTCTACACCTTGGCAGTAGCGGTCGATGATGTGCTTATGAAAGTAACTCATATTCTCCGTGGTGAGGATCTCCTATCTTCGACGCCAAGACAGATTCGTGTCTATCAGGCGATGGGAGTGGCAGCGGCTGATTACCCGGAATTCGCACACCTGCCATTCGTCATGGGTAGCGACAACACCAAACTTTCGAAGCGCAATGGCGAGGTTTCAATTGCTTGGTATCGGGAGGAAGGATTCCTTCCCGAGGCAATCTGCAACTACCTGGCGCTCTTAGGTTGGTCACCTGGAGATGATCGCGAAAATATTTCGATGACTGAACTTGTTGAGCTCTTCACTGTTGAACGGGTCAATAGTTCGCCGGCTCGTTTCGATATGAAGAAGCTCGAAGCGATAAACGGCGACAAGATTCGAGCCCTGCCGCTGGCGGATTTCCTTGAAAGATCCATTCCATTCTTGAAGTCAGCTGGTGTAATTTCCGGGACGCCAAGTGAGATTGAGTTGGTAAAGAAGGCCCTTCCGATAATCCAAGAGCGAATCGTGAAATTGACGGAAGTCGTCCCAATGCTTGCTTTCCTCTTCCGAGAGGATGTCGTATTCGAGGGCGAAGGCGAATCAAAGATAAGTGACGAAGCTTCACAATCGGTACTAAAGCGCGCCATTGAAGTTCTTGAGCAGATCGATGAATGGCGACATGAGGGAATCGATGGTGCCCTTAGGGGAGCTTTGATCGAGGAGATGGGATTGAAACCTCGGGTTGCCTTCTCTGCCGTGCGTATTGCCATCACTGGCAGCCACATCTCACCGCCACTATTCGAATCCATGGAGTTATTAGGTAAGGAGCGTTCCCTTAAGCGTCTGCGCAAGGCGATTCGATAGCCCGCCCTGAGGTATCCTTGGCGCTCGCTCGAAAGAGCGGAGATTTTTGGGGTATGGGGTAATTGGCAGCCCAGCTGATTCTGGTTCAGCTTGTCTAGGTTCGAGTCCTGGTACCCCAGCGAAAAAACTTCATATTGGCCCCGTCGTCTAGTGGCCTAGGACTCTGGCTTCTCAAGCCAGCTACGAGGGTTCGAATCCCTTCGGGGCTGCCACACCACTTAGCCTTTTTTCGCTAGGTATTCACTCAATTTAGTTGCGGTTGCAACCACGGCAGCTGCATGCAATCTGCCAGGTTGGCGACCCAAGCGCTCGATCGGTCCACTAATGCTTACCGCTGCAATCACTCGATTGTTCGGACCGCGTACTGGCGCGGATACTGAAGCGACGCCGGGCTCTCGTTCGCCGACGCTCTGCGCCCAACCTCGCCGTCGAACCGCTGATAACGTGGCGGCATTGAAGCGCGCGCTACTTAGCGCTCGATGTAATTTGTCAGCGT
>JBEGNC010000025.1:0-4083 GCA_041182705.1 Actinomycetota bacterium
GATGATCAGACGCTATATGCGACTCTAAATAGTTCTGGTCGGGTCGTTGCGTTCGATTTAGCAAGCGGCAAGGTGGCCAAATCAGCAAAGACTGGTAGCGCTGCACGCAGCCTCGATATATCAAGTGATGGCAGCGCGCTTTACGTCGTGAATTACTTGAGCGATACCGTCGCAAAAGTGCGGGTCAGGGACTTTAAAGTGATGCAGAAGCTTCGAGTTTGCGATGAACCTATAGGCATCACATATGAGCCGATCAATAAGCGCGTCTGGGTTGCTTGTTACGGTGGCGCTATAAAGGTCTTTAGTGATCTCCCATAACTATCGTCTCCAATAGCCGATCCATCGCACGACGTGCCGCATTCCGCCCTTTGAGAGTAGGGGTTATTCCATCAGCGAGAATTGCAAAGGCATATTCCTTCTCGCCACTTACTGCATATCCAGCTAGCGTCACGCTGTTATTCACCCAACCGGTTTTGGCTCGCACTTGACCGATAGCGCCCGGAGCTTTCTCGAAGCGGTTCTTCAGCGTTCCAGTCTTGCCGGCGATAGGCAGACCGGCGTAGATCGAGATGAAGCGAATATCGTTCCTGATCACTGTAAGTAATTCGACGATAGTACGAGCACTTACCTGGTTCTTCTTAGAGAGCCCGCTGCCATCCCTAATTACCAATCCATCACTAGAGATTCCCAAAGTGGTGAGCGTCTCTTTGTATGTAGCCGTCAAGCCACTTCCGTTGCTTGATCGGTCCAGGCTTCGTGCAGCTGCATTTGCGAGTCGATCGGCAACCCGGTTATCACTCCAGAGCACAAAGTAGGAAACCATCTCGCTTAGCGGAACCGATGTGATGCTATCAATCTCTTCGATTCCTAAGGTCTCTGCCTTTGCCTTCTCAACCTTAACAAAATTAGCATTCACTTTCTTATTGGTCTTCAGCGCACTCTTCAACTCAGCAACATCCTTATCGAAGAGACCTTCGTAATAAACCTTTAATTTCCGGGCGCCAGATTTATTTGCGCTATTGATAAGTGATGTGATGAAGCCATGGCCATACTTTTCACTGATTGCCTTATTCGCAGATAAGAATGGATCGAGTGAGCCCCTAAGCAAGTAAGTGTTCGACTCTTCGGTTCGCCAGATTGATGTCCGATATTGTCGATCTGCGCCCAAGGATTGAATTGCAACCGTCGCAGTAATCAATTTCAAAACTGAGGCCGGTATTCGAGTCGAATCCGGTCCGTTTTCCGCCAAGACACGTCCTGTTGAGGTGTCCATCACCAATAGCCCAGGCTTGGCCAACGCACTTGCCGTCACTTGCTTTTCGACCTTGTGGAGCGCGGTTGCTGGAGTATTCGAAAGGAATGTCGCGATTATGAGCATCGCAAGCATCAGCCGTCGCATTTGCGAAGAGTACTAATTGACCTTTGGAAATCTGGACTCATAGGCTTGTGGCTATGGCCACCGGTTACGTCTATCACGAGATCTTTGGATGGCACGATACGGGAACCTTCGTCGGTGATATGCCATCTGACCCTGGGGCTGGGCTCCAGCCATTTCTGAATTACGAGAATGCCGAGACCAAGCGGCGAATCCACGAACTAATCGTGGTCTCCGGACTCATTGAAGATCTAGTTCGGATCGCGCCACGGCCGGCCACTGAAGCTGAGTTATCGCTAGTTCATGCCAAAGAACATATCGAACGAATCAAACGCGAATCGGCTACGCGTCTTGGTGGTGATGGCGGAGATCTAACTACGCCATTTGCACGCGGTGGTTATGAGATTGCAGCCTTGGCAGCCGGTGGCGCTATTGAATTGTTCAACGCAGTATTGGATGGTCGCGTCAATAATGGTTATGCGCTGATTCGTCCTCCGGGCCATCATGCAATCAGTGAACGCGGTATGGGTTACTGCATCTTCTCCAATCTCGCTGTTGCTGTGGCCGCAGCTCGCTCTGCGCGCGGTGGCAAGCTTCGGGTAGTTACCGTTGATTGGGATGTCCATCATGGAAATGGAACCGAGACGATATTCCTTGATGACAGCGAAACTCTGACGATTTCATTACATCAAGATCGACTCTACCCTCACGACACCGGTGATTTGGATGTTGTTGGCGTTGGAACAAATGTAAATATCCCGCTCCCACCAGGCACGGGGTTAGGTGGTTATTACCATGCCTTCGATGAAGTCGTGATTCCAGCTATTCGCCGATTCCAACCCGACATCATCGCAGTTGCATCTGGTTTCGACTCGGCTTATCTGGATCCACTGGGTCGAATGATGATAACTGCAGAGGGCTATCGCCAGCTAACCGCTAAGTTGATGAAGATTGCTGATGAGGTATGTGGTGGCAAATTGATGATGACCCATGAGGGTGGTTATAACGCGGTTTACGCGCCTTTCTGCGGCCTCTTCGTCTTACAAGAGCTATCTGGAATTAAGAAATTGGATGATCCCTTTGCTCATGGCAATGATTATCCGGGGCACGAATTGAAGGAACATGAACGAGCTGTGATTGCAAAAGCAAGTAAGTTAGTAGCGCGATTGTGACCCAACCTCCGGCAGAGATCGGTCCGGGTGAGTTTTACCCCGTAGTTGGCGTCGGGCCACATCCCCAACCATGGCCGACCGGCGATGAATTTGATCCGGAATTGTTAGCTAATGGCGATCGGCGGAATGTCCTGGATAGGTATCGCTATTGGAAGGTTTCGGCGATTGTCGCTGACCTTGATACCAGACGAAATCCGCTTCGGATTGCAATCGAGAATTGGCAACATGATCTCAACATCGGCTCCATTGTCCGAACCGCAAATGCATTTAATGTGGCAAGTGTCCATATAGTTGGAAAACGCGATTGGAATCGGCGCGGGGCGATGGTCACGGATAAGTACCTTCATATCGTCCATCATCCCGATGTTGCTGACTTCAAAGCTTGGTTCGATGAGAAGAAGATTGAGATTATCGGTATCGATAATGTCGAAGGCTCGCTCCCACTTGAGAGCGCAACTCTGCCACGTGAATGTGTTCTCCTCTTCGGCCAAGAAGGTGCTGGGATGTCGGAGGCCGCGATCACGGTCTGCTCTCGGATCCTGGCTATCGGTCAATATGGTTCGACTAGATCTATGAATGCATCAGCAGCGGGCGCGATTGCAATGTATGCCTGGGGAATGCAGCACTTACCGAAGTAGTTGTTGCAACAACCCATTGGTGGCGCGTTCGACCATTCCTAATACGGACTCGAAGGCAGAATCTGGGAGTTGGTACGGGTCTGGCACTTCAACAGAATTTGCAGTTGGGTCGAATTGTCGAAGATAGAAGATCTTCTTTTCTTCCTCATCGCTAGTTATGTATTTCGAGACTTCCTGATGATTGTGGCCATCCATTACTAGGACCAGATCTGCTGCGACCAACCTTGAGTAATCGAATTGTGACGCCACGTGGTCATATCTGTAGCCCGCGCTCTCCCAAACTCGTTTCGAAGGTGGATTAGGTCCTTGGCCAACATGCCAATTTGATGTTCCTGCAGAATCGACGTAAATCTTAGGATTCGAAATCTTCGAAACTTTGTTATGCAAAACAGCAGCAGCCATAGGTGACCGACAGATGTTTCCGTAACAGACCATGGTGATAATCAAATTCTCGCGTCCATGAAGATGCGAGAGGTCGGGAAGCGCCACTAGTCCTCGAGAATCTCAGCGACAGATGCAATCCGCCGTTCGATTTCGATAGCTTCCTCACTTCGCCCTGTGGCATGGAGAATCTCCGCAATCCGCCGCTCGATAGCGACGATGAACTCAAAATCTTTTGGTTCAGTCTCTGCAGCCACATCAAGGACGCGCTCTAGGGTTACGAGCCCCTCGTCAACCTCGCCGTTCAAGACCTGGGCGCGGCCCAATTCAAATGATGCATAAGTCAACCGGCGTTGATCATGAGCGGTAGAGAAGACATCGACCGCTTTCTGCGCAAATAGCAGGGCTGACTCGGCGTTTCCCAATTCGATATTGCAGTGAGCCAACTTCTGATCACAGCGAGCGACTTGGATTACTTCATGGCACTTCTTGAAATTCGTCCGCCCCTCGTCAAATG
>JBEGNC010000026.1:0-9044 GCA_041182705.1 Actinomycetota bacterium
CCATCTATATGACACAGCGACCCGGGCGATTTCCGAGTTCAAAACTATTACCCCAGGGAAGGTTTCGATCTATGTATGTGGCGCAACCGTGCAAGCAGCGCCCCATGTCGGCCACATCAGAAGTGGCGTTAATTTCGACATCCTCCGAAGGTGGTTGATTGCATCGGGATATGAGGTCACTTTCATCAGGAATGTGACTGATATCGACGACAAGATCCTCCATAAAGCCGTGCATGAAGAGATGCCGTGGTGGGCAGTTGCGATGAAGTATGAACGGGCATTTGCGGATGCATATAACGCACTCAATGTCCTGCCACCGACCTATGAACCTCGAGCTACTGGCCACATCACTCAGATGATCGAATTGATGGCGAAGTTGATTGCGAATGGCGCTGCATATGCGCCGGGTAATGGCGATGTCTATCTTGAAGTCCGGAAGTTGAAGCGATATCTCACGCTCTCCAATCAGAAATTAGATGATCTGCAGAGCGCTGGTGATGCTGAAGAAACCTTCAAACGCGACCCTCGAGATTTTGCGCTCTGGAAAGCGGCGAAGCCAGGTGATCCATCTTGGCCGACGCCGTGGGGAGATGGCCGACCTGGTTGGCATCTCGAATGTTCTGCGATGGCGAGTGAATATCTCGGTGATGAGTTTGATATCCATGGTGGCGGTCTGGATCTGATCTTTCCGCATCATGAGAATGAGATTGCCCAATCGGAGGCGGCTGGCCAGCGATTTGCACGGCGATGGATGCATAACGCCTGGGTTACCACTAGTGGTGAGAAGATGAGTAAGTCGCTCGGGAATTCCCTCCAGGTTATGGAAGTTCTGAAGCGAGTGCGCGGTATCGAGTTGCGTTGGTATCTCGGCAGCGCTCACTATCGATCGATGTTGGAATTCTCCTTTGAGGCGCTTGAGGAATCTGCTACTGCATTCCGACGTATCGAGAATTTCTTACAACGCGTTGCATCGATAGCTGAAGTTAAGCCGGTTATCGAAGCAAAGTTCCGAGCAGCTATGAATGATGATCTCGCGGTACCGGAAGCACTCGCCCTCATTGCAGAGTGGTTGCGCACCGGAAATACCGCGCTTTCTAGTGGTGATAACGCAGGTGCTGCTACTTACGCCGGATATATCCGCGGCGCCCTGGAGATCCTGGGCTGCGATCCGCTTGATCCAGCGCTTGCTGGGGCTTCGAAGAAATTGGATGCGGCGATTGATGGTTTGATTGCGGCCTTACTCGAGCAGCGTGAAGCAGCTCGAGTCCGAAAGGATTTTGCGGCTGCTGATGCGATTAGAGATCGAATCGCAGCTCTGGGAATCACAATCGAAGATACCCCGAATGGACCAAGATGGAGCGTGAACTAAATGGCAAAGCCACCAAAGCGCAGAGCGTTGCGCGGTAAAGGCCCAACACCACGCGCCGAGAATCGGCCAGCGCATAAGCGATATCGAAGTAAGGATGAAACCCAGCGTAAGCGAGTTGAGAATAAGCGGATCGATCGAAAGCGCGGTGAGAAGAAACGCGATTATCGTCGGGAACCAAAAGAACATGTCGATACCGTTGCTGGCCGTAACGCTGTCGTCGAAGCGCTTCGCGCTGGAATCCCAGCGAAGGAATTAGTCGTCGCAACTGGCGTTGATATCGATGAGCGCTTGGAAGAGAGTGTTCGATTAGCCCAGCGCCAAGGAATCAGCATCCGTGAGGTAGAGCGCCGTCAGATCGAGAACCTAACTGGTATCGCTAATCACCAAGGCGTCGCACTTGTTGCAAAACCATTCCAGTACTCCTCCCAGAAAGAGATTTTCGCGCGGGCAAAGACGCCAGCTCTATTCGTCGCCGTTGATGGTGTTACCGATCCCCGAAACATCGGCGCAATTGCGCGAAGCTCAGCCGCATTTAGCACAGATGGGCTTTTGATCCCAGAGCGCCGGAATGCACCGCTCACTGCAGCGGCATGGAAGAGCTCGGCTGGTGCGGCAGCGCGCCTACCGATCGCGCAGATCACCAATCTGGTCCGCTCGATGGAGGATGCCAAGGAATTTGGCTGCTTTGTCGTGGGCCTGGATGGTGATGCCGATACCGATATTGACGCGATGGAGATTGCTGACCAGCCGCTTCTGATAGTCGTAGGTAGCGAAGGTAAAGGACTTTCTCGCCTAGCGCGCGAGCGTTGCGATCTCTTGGTGCGAATTCCGATGAGCAACACCGTCGAATCATTGAACGCTAGCGTCGCAGTCTCGATTGCGCTCTATTCCATCGACCGCAAACGAAATGCAATATAGAAGATTCATAGCCCTCGGCGACTCGATGACCGAGGGGATGTCAGATGAGATCATCGATGGTAATTACCGCGGTTGGGCAGATCGCGTCGCTGAGGTCATGGCGGCAACTTGGGATGAATTCACTTACGCGAACTTGGCGATTCGCGGGAAGCTAGTAGGACAAGTAGTAACCGAACAAATCCCTTTGGCGCTGCCACATATCGAAGGTAAGTCGACCTTGGTGTCATTCCATGCCGGAGCTAATGATGTTATCCGGCCGAAATATGACAAATCGCTAGCAATCGGTACTTACAACGAGGGCGTTGCGAAGTTGACCCAGTCTGGTGCGACTGTGATGCTCTTCTGCGTCTTGGAAGATTCGGGTGCAGAGACGCGAGCAGCGAAGGTTTGGAAAGAACGGTTCGCAGAATTCAATGAGAATGTCCGCCAAATCGCAGCAGAAAGTGGCGCGCTCTTATTCGATCCTAATAACGATGATTTCTGGCGCGATCCAAGGTTCATCCATGAGGATCGATTGCATTTGAACTCCGAGGGCCATCGTCGGGTCGCACAAGCCGTGCTCTCACGGCTCGAATTGCCGCACGATGGAGATTGGCGGATGAAGCTGCCTCCAGCCGAACCGATTTCTTGGTTAGAGAAGTTAAAGATCGACCTGAACTGGTTCTGGAAATACGCGATTCCATGGCTCGGTCGCCGGATTCGTCGACGCTCCTCCGGTGATGGAAGAAGCGCCAAATACCCGATTCCGGCCCCGTTTAGAAGCTAAGCGCGGTCCAACTCCACTTATAGACGCCCGGCTTGATCCGATATTTCGCGATCGTGTCCGGTCCGCATGAAGCGGTACCAACGCCACGATGAATCGCATCGATCGTGATCACGGTATTACCACTTGGCTTTACGAAGACATTGTGGGTCGCATCGGCCAGGTCTACTGAGCGCATCGGTGTCACAGTCACCATTCGCGGCTTATCCATCTGGAAATAGAGCCCGTGGCTCAGGCGATTTGCGATGGAGAACCAGCGAACTCCCATATGTCCACCATTCTCTTGTGGCTTTACATATGGAACGTACTGGTCAGCTACCGAGGAGCTCCAGCGATGCACCTTTCCAATCGAGCGATCTGGCATCGTCTCGAATGGACCAGTACCGAAGTAGACGAGTTGATCGAATTCACCACTGATCTCTAGGTTAGTACCTACGCGAGCGACATCATCGAACTCTTTCGGCAAAGTAACGCTCTCTGTCACCCGAATCCCATCAGCAACCGCTTCTACAACTTGTTGGTGTTTGATGGTGAATCCGCCAGATGTCTTCCAGGTGTGTTTGAGAGTTGTGACTGCGCCACGCGTAGTTACGAGTGAATTGGTTCGAGTCAGTTCGCGAAGACCCCAACGCTCCCACTTGTCAGCGATATGGCCAATCAAGTCGTTATCGGTCGGTGCCCGCCAGAGCGTCAGCTTCGGTGGAGCTACTGTTCCAGGAAGGAGTATCGATCCATCTTGGGCTACCCAATCGCTCTTCTGCTTTGCTGGGCGCGGTCTTGGTAGCGGCTTACTGGGAAGCGCGAATTGATACCAAGCAACTTCGTGGCCATTTGTCGCCCATGGCTTGCTCGAAAGCTGGTGAAGCGAGAAATTGATCAAGCGCTCACCGACATGATCGCCCGCCTTCAATACCTTCGCAGGGATAGCGAAAATCGCGCTCTTTCGCGCCTTTACCGTAGGTAGCTTCACATCACCATTTGTGATGACCTTGCCATTTACGGTGATCTCATAGCGGAGCTTGTAATCCCGGAGATCGAGGAAGAACTGCTTGTTAAAGATTTCGAATCGGCCGCTCTTGGCGTTCTTCATCGAGATCTTGATTGGAGCGGCGATGTATTTGAACTCTTGTAGCGCTGGCTTCGGTGAACGATCCGGAAAGAACATCCCGTCGCATACGAAGTTGCCATCATGCTTGGTTTCGCCATAGTCGCCACCATATGCGGAGCGGATCGTTCCATCGGGAAGTTTCTGATCCAATCCGTGATCCCACATCTCCCAGATGAAGCCGCCTTGTAGCCCCTTTAGCGAATGGATAGCTTCCCAATACTCTGCGATGGTTCCATTGCTATTTCCCATCGCGTGCGAGTACTCGCACATGATCAGTGGGCGGAGCGCCTTCTTTGACTTGGCGTAAGAGATAATTGCTGTTATATCCGGATACATCGGACAGACGACATCAGTCAGATCATGGTTTGCCGTCCAGTTGCCACGGATGGCGCCTTCGTAATGCAATGGCCGAGAAGAATCGAATGCTCGCGCGTAAGCAGCCGCCGCGCGATGGTTAACGCCGGCGCCCGATTCATTTCCAAGTGACCAGAGAACAACGGATGGATGATGGATATCGCGTTGGATCATCCGCGCTACTCGATCGACCCAAGCATTCAAGTAACGCTGGTCATCACATAGAGTGTTCTGGAAAGCATGAGATTCGATATTCGCCTCACCAATCACATAGAAACCAAGTTCGTCACAGAGATCCATGAAAGCTGGATCATTCGGATAATGCGAGGTGCGAACTGCGTTGAAATTCCAACGCTTTAACTCCAGTAGATCCTGACGCATCAGATCTCGAGTCAATACTCGTCCGGTCTCCTTATTGAAATCATGGCGATTGATGCCGTAAAAGATGATCGGCTGGCCATTGACGAGGAGTTCGTTTCCCTTGATTTCCACCCTGCGGAAGCCGATTTTCTGGGTGGTTATCTCGATTACCTGCCCGGTTGGATCGACCAATTCATATTCGACGTCATAGAGGACTGGGGACTCGGCGCTCCATGGTGCGATTCCCGGAACTTTCAAGGTCAATTCAAGTGGGCCGGGGATTATCTGCTCAGTCTCGAGATATGCCTCGTACTTCGCTTTTGGCATATTCCCATCCCAATACGTGCCGAGGAAGAAATCACTTCCAGCTTTCTGTTCGGCCTCGCTCTTCTCGGTCCACTGTGGCGCCTTCTTCTGGATGACTGGAGCTACCGCACTTGCACCCTTTACGCCGATTACCTTGATCCGCAACTTGTAATTCGCAATCGGAGCGTCATCGATTGAATTGATATGTGCGCGGACATGCAAGGTGCCGGTCTTGTTATCAGCCAACAATCCGGGATTTGCATAAAGCCGTTCGATGAAAACCTCTTCGGTCGCATACAACTTCACTGAGCGAGTGATGCCACCATGCCACCATTGATCCTGATCCTCGATAAAGCTTGAATCTGACCACTTGATAACCTTGATCTGAATTCGATTCGAACCAGAGGTGATGAAGTTAGTGATATCGAACTCAGCTGCTAGTCGGGAATCCTTTGCGACACCGACCTCTTCGCCATTGATTGAGATGATTGCTACGGACTCAAATCCGCCGAGGGATAGGACTATCCGCTTTCCCTTCCAAGAGGAAGGTAAGGAGAACTCTCGAGCATAGATTCCAGTTGGATTTTCATCTGGAACCAGCGGTGGCATTTCATCAAACGGCATCTGAGTGTTTGTGTAGATTGGCTTATCGCCGAATGGCTGTCCGCCATTGACCATCGTCCAAAGTCCAGGGACGTTTATGGTTTCCCAATGATCTCGTCTGCCGATTTCTTGATCAGGGTTGGAAAGTAGCTGAAAGTCCCACTGACCATCTAGAGAGATGCTCATCAGATGGCTGATGTTGAGCATCGGGAGGCGGTTTACAGAGGTGGTCTCCGGGCTTAGCCAAACAGGTGTGGTCATGTCCCGGATTCTTTCACCTAAGAAGATAAAACCGCTCCTCACGACAAGTGACATACTTAGCCGCTGATTTCGCCTCCCTAGCTCAGTGGTAGAGCATCCGCCTTGTAAGCGGAAGGTCGTCAGTTCAATCCTGACGGGGGGCTCCAGATACGAAAACAGGATGGTGTCGTGAATTTTGAATCAAGATTGTTATCCGAGGGTGACTTATCGGTCGTTCTTGATATCGCCAATTCGAATATCCTGGCAGTCAATCCCAATGAGAAGCGACTTGGCAAGATGGAAGCCGAGGAGTTGATCAAGGGATTCTTTGAACCGGCGATCACTCGCTTAACCAAGTTTTCTGACGATGATGAATGGCAGAGCTTTATCGCAATAAACCCAGATAAGGCGCGCGGCCGCTTCTATTGCGACATCTACACTCGCCCGGGCTCTGCGACCCTAGATCCTTCTTTTGACCTAGCGCTCCAGTTAGCCCGAGAGTACGACTCAACCTTCCAGTTCTGGCCCGGAGTTCAATCGCTTGATTTCAACTACAAGGGGATATTGGAGCGACGGGGTTTCACCTTACTTCGCCGATATTGGACTATGCAGATGAATCTTCCAGCTCTTACTGCTAGTTCTCCTTTAGATAAGGGCTCCATCCGCGAGATTGATGTCATGGATGACGCTGATGTTCGTACTTATTATGAAATCCAGCAGGATTCATTTAGTCGCCACTTCGGCTTTGCGCCTAGGGAATTCAGCGATTGGTGCCAGTTGGTGCGACGTAGTAAAGAGGAAGCAAACGAGCGGGTTTGGATTATTTCGTTAGATGGACATGATGCTGGTTTCATGGATTGCAACGATGAGATGCTCCATGAGGATTCTGGTTATGTCTCAGGGCTGGGGGTGAAACAGGATTTTCAAGGTATGGGATTGGGTGAATCACTGCTTAGATTTGCGATATCTCTTCATTCTGAAATGGGCCTGAGGACACTTTGCCTTAACGTAGATGCTGGAAATGAAAGCGGCGCATTAAGGCTTTATGAAAAGGTGGGTATGAAACCGATCTCTGAATGGCATCAATATGAAAATCTTGCCTGGAATAACTCTTTGGGCAGCCAAGCGTAATCCCGTAATTTCCTTACTCCTCATCCGGTCATTTACTTAGACCACGACACGAATCCCAACTCACTGCCCCATGTGAGAGAACTGGTAAAACTATCTTTCAAACTACAGGATGGATGGCTTTCCATGGAATTGACACTGCTCTCGAGAGTGCAGGGCCTCCTTCTATTCATTCAGGAACGGCCCATCGAAATCCAACTTGCGAATTATTTGAGTGAGAACTTCGCCCCAAACGGGAGTCAAACCGCCATCACAGTCTCTCGGCTTAAGGATGATGGGAAGATAGTCTGTGAAATCGCACAGGGATTTAAGGAAAACGAGACAATTCTCGGTTCCGAAGTCGATATTGGCGATGATCGACCTGGTAGCCACGCCATGCGAAGTGTGCGGACCCTCATCTTGAATAAGGCCGACTTTGTCGGAAACTATAGGAATTTTGTTCCGGAAGAATTCATGGCGCACTTTCAGACGGCTGTGATTATGAGTGTCTCCATGAGAAAGATTTATGGATTAGCTCTTATAGATGATGTAGAAGCCACTCCCGCGTTTCGAGAATATGTCGAGGTCACCAGGACAATTCTGAGTCTCTATGACTACATAAGTCATGGCGGAATGGGAGCTCATATTCGGGAGCCAAATAAGGATACCAACAAGCTAACCCATCGCCAGGAAGTTATCTTGAATATGATCAAGGAGAACAAGACAAATGCCACGATTGCGAGTGAATTGGGCTATAGCGAATCCTTGATCCGCCAAGAGACCATCATCATTTACCGAAAGCTTGGAGTGTCTGGGCGTAAAGATCTACTTCCCGAAGTGCCGGCTTAACCCAAACCTTCTATCATCCCGCCTATCAAGAGAAAGTTGGGGAAAGTGCTCCGCAAATTTGTCGCTTCTGTTCTGGTTATGTTCTCTTTACTTGGCTGTGCGGGTGAGGGTGATTTCTCAGCGCAAGATGTTATGTTCGCTGAGATGATGATTCCACATCACGAACAAGCCATAGTCATGTCTGATATCGCGCTCACCAATACGACTAATCCCCAAGTCTTAGAACTTGCCAATCAGATCAAGGATGCGCAAGCACCGGAGATCGAGATTATGAAGAGCTGGCCGGGAGTCGATTCGATGGCTCATATGGGGCACATGATGGCTGGCATGCTCAGTGATTCGGAGATCGAGGCGTTGCGCGCTGCTACTGGAGCTGAGTTCGACCGATTATTTCTCGAAGGAATGATCAAGCATCACGAAGGTGCGATTGATATGGCGGCTGATGTGATCGATTCCAACAGCGCTGAAGTCGCTGAACTTGCTAAGGCGATCATCGCGGCGCAAGAGGCTGAAATCGCTCGAATGCAGGAATTGCTTGCGCGTTAGTCGCCGCTAACCATCCGCTTTATGTAGTCAGGTGTTGGAAGGTGTGCTGCGCTTTCATCCACAATCGGTTCGCCGTACTTGGTAACCAGAGGAATCTGGCCAGCCCAAATTGGTAAATGAGCATCGTCGAGATCTTTTGCGCCACCAGTTCGTTTCTTGCATGTAACATCATCAAGGTCTAGTTCAACGACCATGGTCTGGGCGAATTCCTTCTTGGTCATCTCACGACCTGCATCCCAGAGCCCAGGAATCAAACGCTCGGATACTTGGTAGAGAGCCTTATCTTTTTCATCGCCCTCTAGGACTTTTGGAACGCCAAATGCCATGACTGATCGATAGTTCATCGAAGAGTTAAATGGGGTTCGCGCAGAAACGATGCTGTCAAGAAGAGAGACCGTCGCGCAGACTTTCACGCCAGCTTTCATCGCCATGAAGAAACGAGAACCGGTGGAGCCGTGGAAGATGATTCGATTATCTACCCGGCCATATGCCACCGGGATTACGACTGGCTCATTCGCACT
>JBEGNC010000027.1:0-6973 GCA_041182705.1 Actinomycetota bacterium
ACTTCACGTTGCCGTTACGTTTCCTTATCAATCCCTGCAAGTTATCCCACGACAACTACTTTCCAGCTAAAGAGAAAGAAAAGGAGAGCCATAGTGCTTAAGAGATTTACGGCAAAGGTGGTTGCAATCGCCGCAGCCTTCACATTGGTAGCAAGCCCAGCATTCGCAGTTGATCTAGTCGGTGGTGGCGCAACTTTCGCTAACCCGATACTTGATGCCTGCAAAGGTGAGTTCACCCGAGAGACTGGCGATAAGTACGTCTACAACTCCCTAGGTTCGGGTGCGGGTCGTGCCGGAATCGATAAGGGTGACTTTGATTTCGGTTGGTCTGATACGCCACATCTTGGCTCCTCGGCACCAAAGTCGATGATCCATCTGCCTGTGGTTGCAGCCCCAGTTGCTGTCATTTACAACCTCCCTAGCGTCAGTAAGCAAATCTCGCTATCACCAGAGACCATCGCGAAGATTTTCTCCCGCCAAATCACAAAGTGGAACGATCCCGCAATCAAAGCGGATAACAACCGAACGATCAGTACCCCGGTCTTTGAGACTGTTCGAACAAAGGTCTCGGTTGGCGGTAAGACTGAGTACGTGAACATCGTCAAGAAAGATGCGGATGGAAATCCGATTATCAAGCGCTACTCGAAAAAAGTTGAGTTTATTCGACTACCCAATACGGAAATATCCGTCATCTATCGAAGTGACTCCTCGGGAACCACTGGTATCTTTACAAACTTCCTGCGTGCAGTTGTCCCAAACATCTGGACTAAATCAGGTAATAATGATTTTACTGCCTCATTTCCCGGCAACATCAACGACCCAAAGAATCTTGGCAAGATCCAAGGCGCTAAAGGGTCAGAATTAACGACATCAAGCGTCGCAAAACTAGTTGGCGGAATAACCTATGCTGAAAAGGATTACGCGACAAAGAACAAACTTCCGGTCGCTAAAGTCTTCAATAATGCTGGCAACGCAATTGAACCGGGAGCTGCAGGCGTCTCTGCCTTCCTTGGCTCGGCAAAATTCAACGATAACGGAACGTTGACTCTGGACTATGCGACCAAGAATCCTGCGGCATACATGATTGGCTCCACATCTTATGCGCTAGTTCTCACGAACTACGGCGATAAGGCAAAAGGTGCGGCAGTCAAGAAATTGATGACGTACATTCTCGATAACTGCGCGAAGAAATTCCCAGAAACCGAGTTCGCAGTCATCGATGGCGACCTATATGACTTCAACAAGAAGTTGATCGCTCGAATCGGCTAGATCTAACTCGCTAAGAAGATCCGGGGGTTCCATGGCCTCCGGATCTTTCTATTTTGTGGATTTTCAGAAAAAGCGCGCCCGGCAGGAATCGAACCTGCGACAACCCGCTTAGAAGGCGGGTGCTCTATCCGACTGAGCTACGGGCGCAACAGACGCGATTCTACCGAGCCTTTTGACGATAAGGTTTCGCCTCGTGGCAGAGTTCATTTACACGATGAAGAAGGTGCGCAAAGCGCACGGCGATAAAGTCATTCTCGATGATGTAACCCTCATGTTCCTGCCCGGCGCCAAGATCGGAGTTGTTGGTCCGAACGGTGCGGGTAAGTCAACTGTCTTACAGATGATGGCCGGGTTACAGCAACCTTCAAATGGTGAGGCTTACTTATCGCCAGGCTATTCGGTTGGGATATTGCTGCAGGAACCGCCGCTTAACGATTCGAAGAATGTCTTGGAGAATGTTCAAGAAGGTGTTGCAGAAACGATGGCGTTACTTGCCCGGTTCAATCAAGTCTCAGAGGAAATGTCCCAACCCGATGCTGATTACGACAAGTTATTGGCGGAGATGGGATCTCTCCAAGAGAAGTTGGATCATCTCAATGCTTGGGATCTCGATTCCCAGTTGGAGCAAGCGATGGATGCACTTCGCTGTCCACCACCTGATGCGGATGTAAAGGTTCTTTCTGGTGGCGAACGCCGCAGAGTTGCGCTCTGTAAGTTGTTGTTGCAGAAACCAGATTTACTTCTACTAGATGAGCCAACCAACCATCTAGATGCTGAATCAGTGCTCTGGCTCGAACAATTTCTCTCCAAGTACGAAGGTACCGTTGTAGCTATTACGCACGATCGATACTTCCTCGACAATGTCGCGCAGTGGATATTGGAATTGGATCGTGGTCGCGCTTATCCCTATGAAGGCAATTACTCGACATATCTCGATACCAAGTCCTCTCGACTAAAGATTGAAGGCCAGAAAGATGCGAAGCGTGCTAAACGGCTTGCCGAGGAATTGGACTGGGTTCGTCAGAATGCAAAGGGCCGCCAGGCTAAGTCAAAAGCCCGTCTTGCTCGATATGAGGAGATGGCGGCTGAGGCAGAGAAGGCGAGGAAACTCGACTTTGAAGAGATCCAGATTCCGATGGGTCCTCGCCTCGGAAATATAGTCGTAGATGTAGAGAACTTAAGTAAAGGATTCGGCGATCGATTATTGATCGACAATCTCACCTTCTCACTCCCGCGAAATGGAATCGTCGGCGTGATTGGCCCGAATGGCGCTGGAAAGACGACGCTCTTCAAGATGATCTTGGGGATGGAGCAGCCTGACTCCGGCACAATCAAAGTCGGCGAGACTGTAAAAGTTTCTTACGTGGATCAGAGTAGATCTGGAATCGATCCGAAGAAGTCGCTCTGGGAAGTCGTCTCAGATGGTTTGGATTTCATCAAGGTCGGACAGGTTGAAATGCCAAGCCGCGCATATGTTTCGGCATTTGGATTCAAAGGTCCCGACCAGCAGAAGCCGGCGGGCGTCCTCTCCGGTGGTGAGCGAAATCGCTTGAACTTAGCGCTCACTTTGAAAATGGGTGGAAATCTACTTCTACTAGATGAGCCAACAAATGATCTCGATGTAGAGACGCTTGGTTCGCTTGAGAATGCTCTGTTGGAATTCCCCGGATGCGCTGTTGTGATTTCGCACGACCGTTGGTTCTTGGATCGAATCGCAACTCACATATTGGCCCACGAGGGAGATTCACAATGGTTCTGGTTCGAAGGAAACTTTGAATCATATGAGAAGAACAAAGTCGATCGACTCGGGCCGGAAGCTGCGCGGCCGCATCGAGTCACATATAGGAAGTTGACCCGATGAAGTTCAAATATAAGGCCTTTGTTCGATGGGATGATCTAGATGCGATGGGACATGTCAATAACGCTAAGTATTTGACTTTCGCGCAAGAAGCTCGATTTGAATGGTCGTTCTTCCAGCATCATGTGAAGGGCGAATTACCGGGTGTTATGGAGATGGTTGTAGCTAGAGCTGAAGTCGATTTCATAAAGTCAATCAGACTGGGTGGCTTCTTTGTTGATCTTGAGCTCTGGGTCACTCGAATCGGTAACTCCTCGTTCGACATGATGACTGAGATCTGGCACGAGGGTGAACTCTGTGCGCGGGTTAAGACCGTTCAAGTAGCTGTCGATCAGACAATCTCTAAGTCAAGACCATTGACTGACGATGAACGTAAGTTCATCGAGAAATACCTCATCAAGGAGGGGTAAGTGTCCAAGTCTTTGCCGCGAAATGAGCGGCCGTGGTGGCGCGATGCCGTCACTTATCAGATTTATATCCGCTCTTTCGCAGACGCGAATGGTGACGGCAAAGGTGATGTTGCTGGAATCCGATCAAAATTGCCATACCTAAAGCAACTTGGCGTTGATGCAATCTGGATAACACCTTGGTATCCATCGCCACAGAAAGATCATGGTTATGACGTTGCTGATTACATGGATATTGAACCGGATTACGGGACTATCGATGAAGCAGAAGCTTTAATAAAAGAGGCGCACGATTCTGGTATCCGAGTGATAATTGATTTAGTACCGAATCATTCATCTGACCAGCATGTGTGGTTCCAAGAAGCGCTCAAAGCCCCGCGTGGCTCGAAGGAGCGAGATCGCTATATCTTCCGCGATGGCAAAGGCGCTAATGGCGAATTACCGCCGAACAATTGGCAAGCGGTATTTGGTGGTTCAGCGTGGCATCGCGTTACAGAATCAGACGGTCAACCTGGACAGTGGTATCTCCATCTCTTCGCAGTTGAACAGCCAGATTTCAATTGGGAAAATCCTGAAGTACATACTTACTTTGAGAACACGCTCAAGTTCTGGCTAGTTCGTGGTGTAGATGGATTCCGAATCGATGTGGCGCATGGAATGGTCAAGGCCGATGGCCTACCCGATGTTCTAGATAAAGATTCAGCATCGCCAGAGATGCTGGCTTCCCAACGGATGCCGTTCTGGGATCAAGATGGCGTCCACGAGATCTATCGGAAATGGCGGAAGATTCTCGACTCTTACACTGGTGATCGAATGGCGGTCGCGGAGGCCTGGGTTTCACCCGCCTCGCGAATTGCCCTCTATCTCCGGCCAGATGAATTAGCTAACTCTTTCAACTTTGATTTTTTGACTTCAAAATGGGATTTAACCGAATTGAAGTCGAATATTGAACTTTCGCTTAAGGCCATCCAGGAAGTTGGCGCACCCGCATCTTGGGTATTCAACAATCACGATGTAGTGAGATCAGTCGATCGCTTCGCGCTCGGATTACAGCCAGGGCGTGGCGAAACGACACTTGATCGTCACGGCGATATCGCCAAGTTGGATCTTCAGCTTGGTATTCGGCGTGCGCGAGCAGGAGCCCTACTAATGCTTGCTTTACCAGGCGGTGCCTACATATACCAAGGTGAAGAACTGGCCCTGCCGGAAGTCAGAGATATCCCAGAAGATCGCCTAGAAGATCCGCGATGGCATATGTCCGCCTTCACCGATAAAGGTCGAGATGGCTGCCGCGTCCCACTACCTTGGAGCGAAAAAGCGAATTCAGCATTTGGCTTCTCAAATAATCTAGAGCTGGAACCGAGCGAGGCGTGGTTGCCACAACCGCAATGGTGGGGAAGTTTCTCTGCTGAGTCGCAAGAGAAGGATCCAAGTTCGACGTTAAACATGTATCGACGCGCACTCGCAATTCGCCATAGCGAACCTGGTTTAGGTGATGGTGATCTGGAGTGGGTTGACCTCGGCAAAGATCTCCTCTCATTCAAGCGTGCCGGTGGATTCCTATGTGTTGTCAATTTCGGGAATGAAACCAAATTGCCTGATGGTGAGATATTGATTTCCAGTGCACCAATCAATAATTCGGTATTGCCCCAAGATTGTGCAGTCTGGATGAAGGTCAAGTAATCGAAATAAATGACTCTTTATGAGGATATGGGCGGTCGACCCACATTTGAGAAGCTAGTTTCACATTTCTATGCCTTGGTCTCAGTTGATCCCGTGCTGCGTCCGATGTATCCAGAGGAGGATATGAAAGGAGCAGCAGAGCGGCTCTTGATGTTCTTGGAACAATACTGGGGCGGCCCAACTACATATAGCGAGACCCGGGGCCATCCACGGCTACGAGCTCGACATTCGATCTTTCAAATCGGCGAAGTCGAACGTGACGCCTGGTTACGAAATATGAAGTCGGCAGTTGATGAGCTGGAGATGAAGCCAGAACTTAAAGAGGAATTATGGAATTACTTGGTTATGGCTGCGAACAGTATGGTGAATCAGCCGCGCTTCTTCTGAGACTTGTTTCCTACTTTTAGAATTTCACCATTTCTCAAGTACCAGAGAGTTCCGCCTCTATCTCGAACAGTCGTTATCCGTAAGCCAACCGTTTCGACTACACCTTTGACTTCTAGGACTTCCACAGTGTCTCCAACGCCATATTGATCTTCAATCAACATGATGATTCCCGCGAAGATATCGCGGACAATTGTTTGAGCCCCAAGACCGACGGCGAATCCAACAACGCCAGCCGATGCGACAAGCGGGCCAAGATCTACGCCGACTTCACCGAGGATCATTGCGCCAGCGATGAGACCGATTAGAGCCTTAGAAGAACTATTTAATACCGAGGCAGCGGTTCGTGCTCGTTCTCGCTGGCGCGTTACTTGTGAGCGCTCTCCAGGAACAAAATCAGCATCTGCGATCTTCGCAAGGGCCCGTGTGATAGCCCGACCGGCGATTCGTTGTAGGACCAGGGCGATGACCAGGATTACCAGGATTCGGAGCGGGGCGCCAAGGAACCACTCTGCGAGGTCGCGCGCTTGGATATTGAGCTCCATTTGCGCGACTTTATAAGAAATTAACCGAAATCTAAGACAAATTGGTGAGGGTTCGGGCAGGATTTCCCCCACGACGCGAGCCACGCGTCGAATAGAGGGGTTGGAACAGAGTGTCGGTAACGACCAGAAGGACATTGGTTCTCAACGCCACCTATGAGCCACTAGGTGTCGTTTCTGATAGGCGCGCGCTCATTTTGGTTCTGAATAATCGTGCAACGATGGTCGAAGAATCCGATGTTGAACTTAGATACGCCACCGGTTCTCTGGTTCTACCAGCGGTAATCCGGCTGCATAAATTCGTGAAAATTCCATACCGCCACACAGTCCCGCTTTCACGACGAGCAATATTCGCAAGAGATGGCGGCCGGTGTGTTTATTGTGCAGCGGCGGCTACATCAATCGATCACGTAGTTCCAAGGAGTCGTGGCGGGGATCACTCTTGGGAGAATGTTGTTAGCGCTTGCCACAAGTGCAATCACATAAAGGCAGATAAGACTCTCAAAGAGCTTGGCTGGAGATTACGTACTTTGCCGCGCGAACCCGTTGGTGCTGCATGGCGGATTCTCGGGACCGGTCGGGCAGATCGAATCTGGGTGCCATATCTCGAACCATTTGGCGTCGTAGCTGCGACTGCTTAGACTCTCACTATGAATCTTGCAATGAATGAAGATGGCTCATTACCGGGCGAAGCGCTCCCATTTCTAGAAGGAATCATCTGGTTCTTCGTTGCCCCAGTTGGGATCTTCTTGGCGGTCTGGTTATTGGTTGTCGCCAGTGAGAACCTAAAGCGCTCGAAGCAGAATCGCATCAAGCAGAGCGTTATAACT
>JBEGNC010000028.1:0-9232 GCA_041182705.1 Actinomycetota bacterium
CACTAGCGGCCGGCGCGAGCATGACCTGCCTTGCGACTGGAGTTGCGACGCTGGGTGACTATTCCAATATCGGAACTGCCTACGGAACCTTCGATGCCGAGACCGTGACTGATTCAGATTCCAGTTCATATTTTGGAGCACAGCCGGGAGTTCAAGTCGAGAAATCTCCAGACTCTCAGGTCGTGGAAGAAGGCAAATCAGCTACCTTCACGATAACCGTCACAAACACTGGAAATGTGGCTCTGAATGATGTCGCCGTTGCGGATACGTTATCTCCTGATTGCGCGCGAACTATCGGTTCACTAGCGATTGGAGAGACTTCGACCTTTTCCTGTACCTCGCCAGCCATCACCGCCGACCTGACCAATGTCGCAGTTGTGACGGCGAAATGGGGAGATGAAACCGTAACTGATGATGATTCAGGATCGGTCATCGTCGACTACTTGCCCAAGATCTCGATTGTTAAAGGCGCAAGCGTCGCTTCACTCCCTGAGACAGGCGGAAATGTTACATTCACAATCTCGGTGAAAAATGAGGCGCCCGAAGTATTCTCCTTGACAGCTTTGAACGACGATAGATTTGGAAACTTGAACGGCGTCGGTGATTGCGTTGTTCCACAACTCATCGCGAGCGGAGCAACTTATAGTTGTTCTTTCGTGAAGTTCTTAGCTTCTGACAATCTTGTTACGCATACCAACATAGCCACTGCTTCGGGAGCTGATCCAGAGCAACATCCGGCCTCGGCATCGGATGACGCTAGCGTCACCTTCACCGATGTCCTACCCGATATCTCGATGACTAAGTTGGCTAATCCAACTGCAGCGCTCTGGACCGGTGGCTACATCGACTACACCTTCACCATAACCAATCTCGGGCTCGAGCCGGTCACAATCTCTAGCTTCGTAGATGACACATTCACCTTGTCGGCCGAGTGTCTAGCGCTAGTGGGTCAGACCCTGGCACCAAGTCAATCAAAGCAATGCAAGTTGATGGATGTCTTGGTATCGGGATTGCCTGGCGGGTCGGTAATAAATACTGCGACCGCCACAGCGAACGACAATGAAGGCAATAGTGATACTGCCATCGCAAAAGCCACAGTCAACTTCTGGTGGTATGGAAGAACACCTGGATATTGGAAGAATCATCCAGAAGCTTGGATAAGTGGCTATACACCAACGATGCTGATTCAGGATGTCTTCAACATTCCTGCGGGGCTGTTGAGTGGGTCGGTGCTCAATATCGACAAGACTTCGGGCGCCGATACCTTGATGAATGGATTGGCCTATCAAGGTGGTTCAACCTTGAAGGGCGGAGCACAGATCCTCTTGCGAGCCGCTATTGCCGCTCTCCTGAATAAGGCTTATTACGGAGCTGATTATCCAATTGCAACCAGTACATTGGATTTGATTGCCATGGTTAATAACACCTTGGCATCCAATGATCGGACGGCCTATGTCATGATGGGCAGTTATCTCGACTTCTGGAACAACGCAGTTCATGCCGCTCTCCCATAGCGGACAGCGATTTCAGAATCGGAATGAAGCTGGTCAAATGCTTGCGAGACATCTCCAACGAGAAGTCTCGCAAGCAGACTTGATTGTCATCGCTCTCCCTCGAGGTGGGGTCGTGATCGGCTACGAAATCGCTCGACTTCTAGAGATCCCGCTTGAGATCTTGATAATCAGGAAACTGGGGGCTCCTCACCAGCCAGAATTAGCGGTCGGGGCTGTAGCGTCCGGTGGTTTTCGGTATCTGAACCAAGAACTAATTGATCAACTCGCCATCGATCAATCTACCTTAGTTCGACTACAAGAGAATGCCCTTCATGAACTGGAACGCCGGGAAGATATCTACAAGCCACATGCTCCATCTGTTTCTTTAAAAGGTCATCAAGTCCTTTTGGTGGATGATGGAATTGCTACCGGCGCATCGATTGAGGTCGCTTTGAGGGCAATCAAGGCGGTGCAACCTGCAGGAATCTCAATCGCCGTGCCAGTTGCAACTCTTGGCGTCATAGAGAAGTTACATCGCGAAGTGGATCATATTCATGCCCTGCAAACCCCATTTGAGCTTGGTTCGATTGGTGAGTTCTATGAGGAGTTTGAACAAGTTTCTGATGAGGAGGTTATCAAGATGCTAGATGAGGTGAATCACGTTGACAGTAGCGCGTAGTGAGGTGCAAATTCCCATGGGGGCTGCCCATCTCCAAGGTTTACTTGCGATCCCGAAAGAAGCGAGTGGATTGGCAATCTTTGCCCATGGGAGCGGCTCAAGTCGCTTTAGCGTCAGGAATCAACAGGTAGCCCGCCAATTAAATGGCTATTCCATCGCGACGCTGCTCTTTGACCTTTTGAGCGCAGATGAAGGCTCGGTAGATGAACGAGATGGGCGCTATCGATTCAATATCTCGCTCCTCGCACATCGATTGGTCCTAGCGACGCGTTGGGCGCAGCGCCACTCGACGACAAGCAATCTCCAACTTGCCTATTTCGGTGCCAGCACTGGTGCGGCAGCAGCTGTGATGGCTGCGGCCGAAATGCCAGAAGCGATCACATCAGTCGTCTCCAGGGGTGGCCGGGTGGACTTAGCCGGTATTGCCGCGCTCCATGAACTACGCGCTCCGTTATTGATGATGGTTGGAAGCCTTGATGAAGAGGTCATCGCGATAAATCGAATTGCAAGTCGAGAGCTTAGAGTTCCTCACGAATTGGATTTGATTGAAGGCGCATCCCATCTCTTCGAAGAGCCGGGCACGCTCGAGCAGGTAGCAGATCATGCCGCTGCTTGGTTCTTAAAGAGCTTTGCCTTAGCCCAGACCAGTCATTGACTTCAACTCCGAATAGGACTCGGCTACTTTCAATTCATGCAATCAACAATAGAGAATCCAAAGAATTTTGCAGTAGTCGCAGTAGCTCAAGATGAAACGCTGATTTGGCGACATGGTCTTGGAAATGAAGACCTTCCGGAGCGAATCTCGCCACCTGTCGAAGTCGATCATCGCCATCGAAGAACTGGACAGTTCCAACATGGCCACGATACTGCCCATCGATATCCCGAATACTACGAGGCGATTGCTGAGAATATTCGCGGCTTCTCCGGGATTCTATTGATGGGCCATGGACATGGAAAAGGATCAGCGGCGTTGAATCTCCTAAAACATCTGAAGAAGAAACACCCCGACCTATCTCAAAGTGATTGATAACATCGCTCTAAATCTACCGGCAATGAGCGATTCGGAAATTAGGATGCATGCCAGGCAGTGGTTCGAGAAGAACTTCGGCAAACTCGCTACCTGGCATGATCGACAGCCCACAAAGTGGTTCTGATTACTTAGTTGTTATCTCCTGCTTGAGGATAGCTAAGTTGTTCTTGGATTTAGCGCCCCAGATGTAAATGATGGTGTTTATGTTCTTCTGCACAGTCACGTTAGCAGGTCCAACGACGACTGTGGTGGTATTCGGAAGCACCGCGTCAACTGTATGGTTTCCGAAGGTGAGTGTCCGCTTACGTTCCATAGTATTGCTCAGCGGCACGAATCGATCAGCACTATCGATTCGGACATTCACGGCTGGTGCCGCTGCAATGTGTCGAACTGTGAGCCATGACTTCTTCGCCCCAGCTTGAGTCACCATATTTCGATAGGTCGTTAGTTTCGGCTTCTCGTCCTCGGTCAGATGGGCTACGAAGGAGATTTGGGAGCCACTAGCTAGATACATCGGAGTGGCCGAGAGGAGTGGGGTTGTGGATGGGCCTGGGATCACACCGTTCGGGTAGATTGCAAGAGCAAGCGTCCCACGAGTCGTTGTAATTGACTTGAGCGTTCCAGGCGCAGCATTGTCGAAGACGAGTGCGTCATTTGCATATATGTCAACCACGTCGGCTCCATAGCCCGCAGGGATAGCGTGGATTATCGAATACGAGACTGTGGAGCTCGCTTTGGCCTTTGGTTTTGCAAAAGCGCCAGTTGCACCTTGGATCAGAGCAGTTGCTGCAATAAGTATTGCGATATTTCTTTTAGTTATCTGCTTCATTCATTCCGCTTTCTACTTAGGGTTTGCGGAATCTTAGTTTTCTGGAATCTAAATTCGCAGTGAAAGACTGGTCAATGCACAGTCCGATTACTTCGCAACAACTTCACGATATCACTCCAACAGACGCTCAAATAAGACACGACGATTACGAGGAGTAGTTCGCGAGCGCTTAGCGAAGCCAGGCCAAAAGAATCTCGGAGAATCGGCACATTCAATAAGGAGAGTAGTATCGAAAGTCCGAAGAGCAGGATCCAGGGCAGCGCTCGATTTCGCCTTCGGAAGGCGCTCTCCCAGATTGTCAGAGTCTTGGAGCGATTAACCATGATCAGGATTAGATTTGCAATCAACAAAGTAGCGAAGGTCAAAGATCTGATCAACTCCGCTGTATATCCCTGATAGATTGCAAAGAGGTAAGTTCCAAGTACCCCGACCAAAACGGTGGCTCCTTGCAGGAAGGCATCTCGAATGCCAATCATGTTGAATAGCGGTTGTTTCCGCTGCCTTGGTGGCTGTTCCATGATCTTCGGATCGGGTTCCTCTACTTCGAATACGATAGAGCAAGCCGGATCGATGATGACCTCATGGAAAGCGACCAATGCCGGCAATAGGACTAACGGCCAATCCGAGACAAATACTGGAATCAGCGCCATGCCGAAGATTGGGACATGGACTGCGATCACATAGCTCATAGCTTTCTGGATATTGGAGTAGATGGCTCTGCCGCGGTGAATTCCAGCCACGATTGAGGTGAAATCGTCATCGGTGATAACGAGTGCAGCGGCCTCGCGTGCAACATCAGTACCTCGTCCACCCATTGCGATCCCGATATCTGCTGCTCGCAGCGCTGGCGCATCATTTACGCCATCACCAGTCATGCCGACGACCTCTTGATTATTTTGTAGGGCGCGGATTAGTCGCAGCTTATGATCAGGTCTAACTCGAGCGAAGACTGAGCAGGTGCGCACCGCTTCGCATAATTCGCTCTCATCCATAGCCGCTATCTCTGCACCAGTGATGCAAATATCCGGATTCGTTAAGCCGATCTCTCGTGCAATCGAGAGCGCCGTGGCTGGATGATCGCCAGTGAGCATTAGCGTGCGAATTCCAGCGCTCCGACAGGTACTCACCGATTCCGGAACGCCAGCCCTTATCGGATCATGGAGCAGAGCGATTCCCAGGAGCGTGAAATCCAAATCCTCTAGGGGATAATCAAATCTATCGGTCTGGGGTGCAGTCGCTTTTGCGATAGCAATCACCCGATAGCCGGATTGCGCTGCGACACTAACTTGTCGATTCAAATCCGAGAGAGTTTCTCCCGTCAAACCGCAGAGCTCAGCTATGTATTCTGGCGCTCCTTTTGCTGCCGCAAGGACAAGTGAATCCAGATTCCAGATATTGATGTATCCAAGTCGGTGTTTTTCGACTGGATATTCCTGAATCGATTCAAGTTGAGATGTATCGACGAGCTCAGCGGCCAGGCTCTGAAAGGCGCGATCCATAGGATCGAAGGCGATCTTCGGTGACGCTAGGGCGCCGATTCGAGCTAACTCCTCGAACTCAGCGGAGAGCCCTTCGTGAACAAGGTCAAGAAATCGATCACCAATGGCTAATTTAGCGACTTCCATTTGATTCATCGTCAGCGTGCCGGTCTTATCGACAGCCAGCACAGTAATAGAACCAAGCGCTTCGATTGCTGCTGATTTACGCGCGATGACGCGCACGCGAGCCATTCGCCAAGCCCCAAGGGCCAAGAAGAGCGTGAGAATCACCGGGAACTCCTCAGGAATGAGCGCCATAGCAGCGGCAATCCCAGCTAGCGCACCCTCGAGCCAATTCCCGCGACTCAGCCCATAGATAGTTACGACTGAGATTACGGTGAGCAGTCCTAGCGTTCCCACTACTCGGACAATGCGATCGATATCGCTCTGTAACTTGCTTCTCTCGAAGGGTATCTCTTGGAGGGATTTACCGATTTTCCCTAGCTCTGTACCAATTCCGGTTGCGACAACAATCGCTCGGGCATGGCCGCGCAGGACTAAGGAACCGGCGTAGGCGAGTTGACCAACTTCTTTTTCTACCGGAGTTGATTCGCCGGTCAGCAGCGACTCATCAATTGCCAAGGTGCTTACGTTGAAGATCTCCGCATCAGCGACCACGCGATCACCCTCGAGAAGTATCAAGACATCACCGACTACAACCTGGGCGCTTGAGATTCGACGCTCGACACCATCTCGCAGCACCAGGGCAAGTGGCGCCGTCAATTCTTTCAGGGCTTGGATCGCTCGCTCACTTCTCCGCTCCTGGAGGATTGAAATCGTCAATACGATGACAACGGTCACCATTAGCAGGATGGCATCTACAAGTTCGGCCAAGAGGAAGTTGATGGTTCCGGCAGCTATCAAAAGAAGGAGCATCGGTTCACGTAAGACGGCTAACGCGGTTCCGATGAAGGATTTGCCAGATTCACTCGGCAAGGAGTTCGGTCCGGTATCTCGGAGTCTAAATTCAGCCTCTTGCGAGGTTAGACCGGCCAGACTCACCTAGTTATGTTACGAGTGGTTAGCCGATTCTGTATACGAGCGCAGAGACAACCGCGCCGGAAAGCATCACAATCGGGAAGGAAAGTCGCAATTTGAGGGCTAGCGCTGCCGCAAATAATCCAAAGATCCGATGGTCAAGGCGTATCTCACCTTCATTGGTTACGGTTTGGACTGCGACCAGCGCGCTAAGAAGCACCACTGGAATTAATTCGTTGACGCGCTGGATACGTGGACGATTCAACCAATTCTCTGGAACGCTATAGCCGAGATACTTGATGAGGTAACAGAGCAGGCTTGCACCAAGCGTCGCTATCCAGATGGAAGTCATTTCGCTCGCCATCCGAGAATCACTGCAATCGCTACGGTGGCGATTATTGGTAAACCTGCACCCACGGCTGGCGATAGGGCGATTGCCAATGTAATCGCCAGAAGGGCCGCAATTCGGTTTCGATTGGAATCCAATCGCGGCCAGAGAAGTCCTAAGAAGGCTGCTGGCACGGCCGCATCTAGTCCCCAAGCCGAGATGTCCCCGATAGAACTTGCACTCAATGCACCAATCAGGGTGAATAGATTCCAGAATATATAGACGCCGATGCCCGTAGCGAAGAATCCGTATCGCATTGCAGGCAGACCGCGATTCTCTTGAGAGAGTGCAACTCCGGTGGACTCATCAATCGTGATCTGCGCTCCAAGGATCTTGCGCACCCCGGATAATTTGAGGATTGGAGTCATTCGCATCGCATAAAGCCCATTACGTATTCCCAAGAGCGCACCAGTTGCAATAGCGCTGATTGCAGATCCGCCGGCTCCCATCACGCCAATGACAGCGAATTGTGATGCGCCAGAGAATAGGACTAGCGAAAGAATGCAACTCTGGAGGACCGAGAATCCGGCCGCCACAGAAGCGGCGCCGAAAGCCGCGCCGTAGGTACCCACCGGGATGGCTACGCTCAGTGAATCGCGTAACACCACGCGTCGCTCGAATGACACGCGCCAATTCTGCCGCATCAATTCCCGACCTAAGACAACTCGATGGATAGGGTCACGCTCGTGAGTGAATCCCAGGAAATCGTCTTCCGCGATGATGTGACCGTAGAACTGGTAAAAGCGAGCGCCAATGACGCTGATGTGATCTGGGCAGCGCGCGTGTCGACTGCTGGCGAGCAATCCCTCGCGGAGATAAATGCAGATCCAGCTCGATCAGCCGGGCTAATCAACTATCTCGCACGCGAGCGACACGGCTCGCCATTCGAACATACTTCGATGACCTTCTTTGTAAGCGCCCCAATCTTCGTATTCCGAGAATTTATGCGCCACCGAATTGCTTCCTACAATGAGGAGAGCGGTCGTTACCGGGAATTAGACCCGGTCTTTTATGTTCCAAATAAGGATCGAAAGTTGGTCCAAACCGGAAAGACTGGGCATTACATATTCGTCGACGGAACCGATGAACAATTCGAGATAACCATCAACGCAATGAAGGACACATACCGAATCGCCTATGCGAATTACCAGAAGATGCTGGAAGCAGGCGTTGCCCGAGAGGTCGCTCGTGCCGTGCTTCCTGTTGCACTTTATTCATCGATGTATGTGACTATGAATGCTCGGGCTCTGATGAACTTCCTTTCGCTTCGCACTTCCCGAGAAGGTTCGCACTTCCCGAGCTACCCCCAGCGGGAGATCGAGATGGTCGCCGAGAAGATGGAAGCGCACTTCGCCCAGTTGATGCCGCTGACCTACGCCGCATTTGAGAAGTCTGGTCGAGTCGCTCCGTAGTAGCCTTCCCCAATGACAATCTCGGCCCCATTCGGCCGCCTCGCCACCGCAATGGTGACGCCCTTCAAAAGTGATCTAGAGATCGATTGGGCGGGAGTAGAGAAGCTTGCCGCTCATCTACAAAGCACCGGACATGATGCGATTGTCGTAAATGGAACCACTGGTGAAGCTCCGACCACTAGTGATGAAGAGAAGATTGAGATCATCAAAGCGGTAATCCGCGCTACCAGCGGGAAAGTCAAAGTGATCGCCGGCGCCGGCAATAATGAAACTTCGCACTCAATAGAACAGGCGAAGATGGCGGCCGCTGCGGGAGCCGATGGATTATTGGTCGTCACTCCTTATTACAACAAGCCTCCACAAGCTGGGATTGAGGCTCATTTCCGAGCAATGGCTGACGCAACCGATGTTCCGGTCATGCTCTATGACATTCCGGGGCGAACTGGGATAGCGATTGAACCGGACACAATCTGTCGTCTGGCGGAGCATAAGAACATCGTCGCTTTGAAGGACGCAAAAGGTGATGTTGCTTCAACATCTTGGGTGATCAAGCGCTCTGGAATTCCGGTCTACTCCGGTGACGATATCTTGAATCTGCCACTTCTTTCCGTCGGGGCAGTCGGCTTTGTCTCGGTCTGCGGACATACTGTTGGATCGCGGCTGCGCGAGTTACTAGATGCGTGGTTCGGCGGAAATTCCAAGCGCGCCCTGGAGATTCACCAAGAGTTGCTTCCGGTTTACACGGGAACCTTCCGCACCCAAGGCGCAATCCTCACGAAAGCTGCGCTGAGCTTGATGGGTTTGCCAGGCGGAAAAGTTAGATTACCGCTCGTCGATGCGACTGCGGCTCAGATCTCCCAATTAAAGGAAGATCTCCAACTAGGT
>JBEGNC010000029.1:0-10882 GCA_041182705.1 Actinomycetota bacterium
CTATCTCGGCTCAGTCGGCGGACCGGCTGCTCGCCTAGCTAAGGATTGCATCAAGAAGGTCGAGGTTCTTGATTACGAAGAGCTTGGCATGGAGGCAATCTGGAAGATCGAGGTCGAGGACTTCCCCGCCTTCATTGTGGTTGATGACAAAGGAAATGACTTCTTCGCAGAGACCGCAAAGCCGCTTACGATCGGATCACGACCTAGTTAGAAATATTTAGGCCCAGTAATCGGAGTTAGTAGTACCGCGAGCGCTTGAACTTTGCCAGAGCGCGACATGGCGTTTCATATCGGACATCGATGTAATGAAGTCCCCATTGAATCTGGGTCACTGGATTGGTACGCCAATCGTTGGATATAACTTCCATCTTGGTCGCTGGAAGGGCCTGCGGAATTCCATGCGCGCCAGTGCGCTTGTTGCGGGCTCGATAGTTCCAATTGCTCTCTTTGGTCCAGAGGGTCTCCAAGCAAGAGAATTGATAACTGCCCCATCCATATTTGCTCTTGGCGAATTCCTTGGCTACTTTCTTTGCGCCCTTGGGGGTTCGCGCCATCTCTACTTTTTCGACCATTACCGAGACCATCAACATATCGACCGAGAGAACGGTGCTCCGTTCGTTTAACTCAAGGAGGGTTGGCCCGATCAACTCTGGTTCGGCAGGTACGGCAGCTTTGAGGCTCCCCTCAGCTGGATCTAGCTCAACCTCGATAGCCGAAGGTTCAGCCAGGGCGCTCTGGCTTGGTAGCCCAGGGGTAATCGCCAAGAGGGCGCCGGCGACAGAAGCCACCAGGGTCCGCTTTCTAAACACGCGCTACCTCCTCTTTCGAGGTTTCAATGGTTGGGGATTGAGCATTAGGGTGACAAAGGAGTGGGTGAGTCGCAAATTAAAGCCCGCGTGTGGCGGAAAAAAGCGAAATCTCACAGATTCTGTGGATAGGAAAAGCCCTGTTCAGAAAGGGAACTGTCCTATTTGTCAGATTTGTAGGTAAAGCCCCCAGAACCGACCTAAGCGAAGAGTTGTACTGGATCCTCGAGGAGCTCAGTAACCAGCGCTGCAATCTGGGATCGCTCGGATCTGGTCAGAGTGATGTGGGCGAAGAGTGGATGGCCCTTGAGGGATTCGATTACGGCTACAACCCCGTCATGCCGTCCGACTCGAAGGTTGTCCCGCTGGGCAACATCATGGGTCAAGACGACTCTCGAACCTTGGCCGATCCTGGAGAGCACAGTTAGCAGAACTCCCCGTTCCAGCGATTGGGCTTCGTCGACGATCACAAATGCATCATGGAGTGAACGGCCACGGATATGAGTTAGCGGGAGGACTTCTATCAATCCTCGATCAAGAATCTCTTCGATAACTTGGTTTGATACCAGAGCGCCAAGAGTGTCAAAGACTGCCTGAGCCCACGGCGACATCTTCTCGCCCTCGGTTCCAGGTAGATAACCGAGCTCCTGTCCGCCCACGGGATAGAGCGGTCGGAAAACAACTACTTTCTTATGGAGCCGCCGCTCCATTACCGCCTCTAAGCCAGCGCAGAGGGCGAGGGCAGACTTTCCAGTTCCAGCTCGCCCACCTAGGGAGACGATGCCGACCTCATTATCGAGGAGTAGATCCAAGGCAACTCGTTGCTCGGCAGAGCGGCCATGGAGTCCGAAGGCGCTTCGATCGCCGCGAACTAATGAGAGAGATTTATCGGCAGCGACGCGAGCTAAGGCGCTGCCTTTCTCAGAGTGGAGAACAACGCCGGTATGGCAGGGCAACTCTTTGGCCAATGGATCGACCACGCGCTCACCGGCATATAGAGCGTCGATCAATTTACTTCCTACGCTCGCCTCGACCATCCCGCTCCAGCCGCTATTTGGAACGAGCTCCGCGCGATATTCCTCAGCTGAGATTCCAACTGAAGAGGCCTTTACTCGGAGTGGCAGATCTTTGGTAACTAATACGACTTGCTTACCTTCACTCACGAGATTCCGTGCGATTGCCAAGATCCGCGAATCATTGGTTCCATCACGGAGGAATCCATGAGGTAGCGAGCTGGTATCGGTGTGATTTAGTTCGACGGAGAGCCTTCCGCCAGCTGCATTTATCTTCAACGGCTGGTCGAGGCGGCCATGGCTGACCCGGAGGTCATCGAGGGCACGGAGGGCCGCGCGGGCGAAATAACCGAGCTCTGGGTGGTCTCTTTTACTCTCTAGCTCCCCGATTACTGCAATCGGGATGATGATTTCATGCTCTTCAAATCTAAATAGGGCGCTTGGATCTGCAAGCAGGACGCTGGTATCCAAGACATATGTCTTGATCTCACTGGAGCTGGTTTTGGCCAACTTGCTCCTTATTTTTTTGTTCTCGCGCTATGGATTAGCGGGGGAATTTCCTATGGGAAAAGGTAAATGCTGAGGGGTGAGCTTCTTTGGCGACACGCTCAATCTGGAATTGAGAGTTTTCTTATCGCCCTAGTCGCCGCTCTCTCTGGGAGTAAGAGCGGAGCGCTCTGAGGAAATCAACTTTTCTAAAGTCTGGCCAGTACGCCTCGCAGAAATAGAACTCCGATTGGTGGCTCTGCCAAAGGAGGAATCCACCAAGGCGCTGTTCGCCCGAGGTTCGGATGACCAACTCTGGATCTGGTTGCCCGGCTGTATAAAGATGGCTGGCAATTTTCTCACTCGTCAACTCACTGGCAATCTGGGCGCCACTCTTCTCCCCTGATTCCACAAGGAAGCGTCTTACCGCGTCAACTATCTCAAGGCGGCCGCCATATCCAATCGCGACATTGACGGTGATTCCTGAATGGGCAGCCGTCTTCTCTTCGACCTCGTGAAGAATCTTGCGAAGTTCCGTGGAAAGCAGGTCCAGAGAGCCGACGGGCCGGATTCGCCATCTACCCGTTTCACCAAGTTGATCGACAGTCTGGGCAATGATGGCTTGAAGTTCTTTCAGCTCATCGGCTTCTCGTTTTAAGTTATCACTCGAAAGCAGCCAGAGAGTCACTACTTTGATATCAGCATCTTCGCACCAATCCAATAACTCGATGATCTTGTTTGCGCCAGCGCGATGGCCGCGCGAAGAGGAGATATCTCCGGAAGGCGAAGGGTTCTCGCGAGCCCAACGGCGATTCCCATCCAGGATCACACCGATGTGATGTGGCGTATTCGCGAGTTCGAGGTTGCGCAATAGGCGCCGTTCATAGAGCGGATAAATCAGTGATTTAACGGCGGATTTGAGCGAACTCATCAATCGCGATAACTCTTCGCGACCCGCCGCTCTGCGATAAAGGAGAAGACGGGCAAGGTCCCAGCAAGGATAAAGAGGATCATCCGCCCAACCGTGTAGCGAGCTTTGGCGGTGAAATGGATGGCGGTCAACACGTAGAAGGCATAGACATAGCCATGAACGAAGGGAATCCACTTGACCTTCGACTCTAGCTCGGGGGCATCAAGAAGATAGACGACTGGAAGCTCGACAAACCATAGGAGGAGTGACATCACGCCTGCAGCAAAGGCCATGACTCGGAATCGGAGAACTACGCCCTTCATGTGATGGCTCGCTTTCTTCGTATCGAGTAGAACGGCAAGAAAAGTACTACGAGGGCCATCAGCCACCAAATAACGACATAAGCGATGTGCTGCCAGTAATAGCCAGGCACGGTTGGCCGAGCCGGCTCGGCCGATACACGCTGGATATCTAGCGCCCGACCCTTGAGCGTCTCACTTTGAGCGATTACAAATCCATCGTAGAAATCTCCACCGTAACGGGCCAAAAGGAGTGCCGGATCTAGTCGACTCAAGGACTGGCCATCTCGCTCGATTACATCTTCATATTGGCGGTGGAAAATCCGACCAATCACTTCTACATCACCGCGTGGCATCTCTACCTCTCGGTCGCTTCTGACAACCAGGATATTCCCACCACCATCGACTTCCATCAGTCCGATTGCCCAAGTTGCTGTCGCGCCTTTACTGTCAATCTGATTTGGTGCATCTAGTTGAGTCACATAGGTTCCACTAAATCTTACGATTCGATTAACCGCCTCGCCGGAGAGATTTGCATTTGGCATTGATATCTCAGCTAGATCAACCATAGGCAATTCTTGATATGGCGCCTCCAGTTCTTTCACTTGCGCCGCTCGATCCAATTGCCAGAACCCCAGGGCGATGAAGATCGCCATCGACAAAATAACTAGAGGCGCAGTGACGAGCGCTTTACTTCGATTCATCTTCGATTCGACGTTCTTCCATCCGCTTGTATCGCTTATAGAAGCTCCTCAGCAAAATTACAGTTGCGAGGGTCAAGACGATCATCGTTATTGAGCCGGCAATACCCTGATCTATATAGCCATCTTCCATGCCAGAATCCTCCCATGCCAATCAATTTCGATGGTCTCCCAGTCGAAACCCAGCAACTATTGCAGGAGCGGTATGGGCTACGAAAGCGCAGCGGTTGGCGCATCGTTGCTTTCGCTATAGCTCTAATTGCCTTGCCTTGGCTGATTTCAACCGCTTGGCAGAATTCGAATCCGGCATTACGCGCAACGTTAATAAAGTTCCAACCCATTGATAATCGCTCACTTTCTCTCACCTTCGATCTATCCCGGCGCGACCCAAGTGCAGCGGTCGAGTGCACTCTGGTGGCTCGCGATATCGATAAGAACGTGGTGGGTGAATTGGAGGTTTTGATCGAGCCTACTGATCAGAGCCTGGTCCGGACTACCGCCGTCATCCCCACCCGACTGCCGCCAGTAAATGGGGCCATCTTCGAATGCCGGAGCGCTCCGGGTGCGGGTAGCAAAAGAACCTAAGTAACCTTCTCCTCTTATGACAAAGACCTGGTTGACCCAAGAGGCTGCTGACCGGCTCAGCGCCGAACTTTCTCATCTAGAGACAACTGGTCGCTCTGAGATAGTCAAGAAGATCGAAGCTGCTCGTGCTGAAGGTGACCTAAAAGAGAATGGTGGCTATCACGCAGCCCGCGAAGAGCAAGGAAAGATGGAGGCGCGAATCCGACAGATCAAGGCGCTTCTCGAAAATGCCGAGATTGGTACACCGGTAGCAAGTAATGGGCTCGTTGGGCCCGGAATGAAGGTAACGGTAGAGATTCTCGGTAAAGAGATGAAGTTTCTACTTGGTTCTCGTGAGATTGCTAGCGGCGATATGGATGTCTACAGCGAACAATCACCACTTGGTGCAGCCATCCTCGGTGCAAGAATCGGCGATGAGCGCAGTTACAAAGCTCCGAATGGGAAAGATATCAAGGTAAAGGTAATAGCTGCTGATATCTAAGCCGCTACTTGGTAGCGGTGTTCACATACTTTCGAACGCTGAGCGGGATAAATACCGCCATGATCAAAACCATGTAAATCAGGGACATCTGGAGTGGATTCTGGCTTGGCCATGAATTGGCTGTTACTCCGAAGATATTCTGCAACCCAAAGAGTTCTCGACAAGCAGCGACCATCGTCGAGACTGGATTATATTCCGCAAAATATTGGAGCGCTTTTGGCATGCCTGTAGTCGGTGCAAATGCGTTGGAGAGGAATGTGAGGGGAAAGACAGCGATGAAAACCGCTGCATTTGCAACTCGAGCTGAGCGAACCGATAACCCGATCAAGATTCCAATCCAAGCCATTGCAAAACCAAATAAAAGGAGGAAGAGGAAGCCAAGAGTCACCTTGAGAAAGCCCGAATCCGGGCGCCAACCGACAACGAAACCTGCCAAACCCATCACCAATAGAACAACCACATTTAAAAGCCCATCGCCAAGCGCCCTACCAAATACGACTGCGCCGCGCGATATCGGAAGCGAACGGAAGCGATCTATCAGACCCTTCTGCATATCTTCAGCGAGGCCAACTGCAGTTCCGGCAAGTGTGAAAGCAACGGTTTGTACGAAGATTCCCGGCATCAGTAATTGGACATAGTCGACGCCTGGGATCCCGGTAGAGATTGAGCCGCCGAATACATAGCGAAATAGCAGAACGAACATAACCGGCTGGATAGTGGAGAAAATCAAGACCTCAGGAACCCTGATCAACTGGAGCCATTGCCGCTTGGTAACGACCAATGAATCTGAGACTGCATGCGACATCATTTACGTCCCCTCCCCTTAACTACCGGCTCATTCTCACTCTTCTCCTCAGCGGCATGGCCAGTCAGAGAGATGAATACATCATCAAGTGATGGCCGCTTTAGCGCGATATCCAACGGATGGATCCCAGCATCATCGAGAGCTCGAGCAGCTTCAATTAGCGCCTTCGATCCAGCAGTAACCGGCGCGGAAACTTGGCGGAGATCCTCATCGACCAATACCGAACCCGATGCCACTTTGGCGATGATCGCTTTGACTGCAGCCAGATCATCGCTTTCGACTATCATCTCAAGTCGCTCGCCACCTACTTGGCGCTTCAATTCATCCGAAGTTCCCCGGGCAATGACCTTGCCATGATCGATAACCACAATGTCATCTGCAAGTTGATCGGCTTCCTCTAGATATTGAGTGGTCAGAAGAAGCGTTGTCCCGCCCTTCACCAAGCTCTTGATTACGCCCCACATCTCCTGCCGGCCGCGCGGATCAAGGCCCGTCGTTGGTTCATCCAAGAAGAGAATTTTCGGGCGCACAATCAAAGATGCGGCAAGATCCAGACGCCTTCGCATTCCCCCGGAATAAGTTCTAATCGGGCGCTTGGCAGCATCAGTTAGATTGAACTGTTCCAAAAGCTCTTCTGCTCGTTGCTTCGCAGCATTTCCCGATAAGTGATACAGGCGACCGAACATCAATAAGTTATCCCAACCGGTCAACGTCTCATCGACCGCAGCGTATTGGCCTGATAATCCGATTACCTCGCGGACTTTCTCGGGAAACTTCATAACATCGATTCCTGCGACGGTCGCGCTTCCGGAATCAGGAACAAGCAATGTAGTCAGAACGCGGACTGTCGTGGTCTTGCCTGCTCCATTTGGACCTAGTACTCCAAGTACCGTTCCTTCATTAACATCAAGCGAGAGGCCGTCTAACGCTTTGACCTTGCCCTTGTCATATGTCTTAACGAGATTCTCTGCGATTATGCTCTTCACTGCAACGAGGGTAGTAGCCTTAGCCATCACAACCAAATCAACAATCCGAATAAGTGAAGGAATTGATGGCTAAGCCACTCACACATCGCGAAATCCTCATCATCATGAGCAGCCTTATGACCGGGCTTCTGCTGGCTGCGCTTGATCAGACCATAGTCTCAACCGCTCTGAAGATGATTGTCGAAGATTTCAATGGCCTTGAGCATTACTCCTGGGTGGTCACCGCATACCTCTTGACTTCTACTGCCTCTACCCCGCTGTACGGGAAGATCTCCGATCTATATGGCCGTCGCCCGGTATATCAATTCTCAATTCTGGTTTTTCTAATTGGATCTTTCTTAGCTGGAATATCTTCATCAATGGAACAACTCATCGCTTTCCGCGCCATCCAGGGTTTAGGGGCCGGAGGCTTGATGGGACTGACCTTTGTAATCGTCGGAGATATTGTCTCGCCGCGGGAGCGCGGTAAGTACCAAGGAATGTTCGGCGCCGTCTGGGGGCTCTCCTCGGTGGCTGGTCCACTTCTAGGGGGATTCTTCTCAGACCGCGCAGAGATTCTTGGAATTACAGGTTGGCGCTGGATCTTCTATATCAATCTCCCGTTCGGCATCTTGGCCCTGATTGTCACTTCACTGGTCTTGCACATTCCAAAGACACTACGCGAGCATCGCGTCGATTATCTCGGCGCAGGCTTGGTGGTTGGTGCCGTAACAGCGATCCTTCTCGGTCTCTCGGTCTTTGGGCCGCAAGATGGCTGGAGTGCGCCAATCACAATCACAACGCTTGGCTCTGGAGTTCTGATTGTCCTGCTCTACATCCTCTGGGAGCGTCGGGCCGTCGAACCGATACTGCCGCTATCGCTATTTAAAAATCATACATTTACCCTCACCTCGATAATAGGATTCATCATCGGAGCTGGCATGTTTGGCGCCATTATCATGCTCCCCTTGTATCTCCAGATTGTCCAGGGCGCTAGGGCAACCGAAGCAGGTTTGAAGTTGATTCCGTTGATGGTTGGCATACTTGCAGTGACCATTACGACGGGCAGGATCATCTCTAAAACCGGTCGCTACAAGAAATTCCCGATTATGGGCACAATCGCGATGAGTATCGGAATCTTCTTGATGACCTTCTTAGAGGTGGATACTCCTTACTGGCTCCTTTCAATCTTCGCATTGATTATCGGTGCAGGTCTCGGCGCATCGATGCAGACCATCGTGATTGCACTCCAAAATGATGTCGAATACAAGGATCTGGGGATCGCAACATCGTCCAATACCTTCTTCCGTTCCTTGGGCGGAGCTTTCGGGACTGCAATTTTTGGCACGATTCTCAGCCAACAAGTCGCAAGCAATCTCGAAACTAATCTCGCGGAAGTGGCGAAGAGCGCCCCGCAAGAGATCGCAAAACTCGATCCAACCATCCTTGGCAATCTCACCAATAACACCGAGGCAATAGCTACCTTGCCACCCCTGATTCAAAGCTCTGTCTTAGAGTCATTTATGGGCGCCTTCCAGACCGTCTTCTGGGTCGCGCTGCCAGTGGTTGCAATCGGAATCATCTTCTCCCTATTCCTCAAGGAGAAACCGCTCCAAGATAGCGACCAACACGCAAGCGCGCGCCAGGATGCCGCAGGCGAGGCGCTGGGATAGCCATTCGTAGACCAACTTCGCCCTTCAGCGGGCTACCGCGAGAAGTCTCAGCACTCACGACGATCTCTTTCCTGGTCGCAGTCGGATTCGGGCTGATAATTCCGGCCATCCCGATCTTTGCAAGAACCTTTGGCGTAAATAACACATTGATCGGTGTCATCATCTCAAGTTTTGCCATCATTCGATTTGTCTCCGGACTCTTTTCGGGAAAACTCGTAGACCTCTATGGCGAACGACTAGTTCTAGGCATCGGACTTCTAATGGTCTCGATCTTCACATTACTCGCGGGACTGGCCCAGAACTACCAACAACTTCTATTCTTTCGAACGGCTGGTGGCCTAGGTTCGTCGATGTTCTCAGTATCAGCTGGCGCTCTGATACTTCGTGTCGTCAGCGATAACCAACGTGGTCGTGCGCAATCGCTTTACAACGGCGGCTTCATCGCAGGCGGCGTTGCTGGCCCGGCATTCGGTGGTGCGCTCTTAGCAATCTCGCCAAGAGCGCCGTTCTTCATATACTCCGGATTGCTTATCGTCGCTGGAACTTTTGCGCTCATCTTCCTCCACGAGAAACGCCTTGGAAATTCGACGATTAGGCCTGATGAACAAGCCGTTGCGCTCACCATTCGTGAGGCGCTTCGAATACGCCCATATCTTTACTCGCTCTTCCTCGCCTTCCTGGGAAGTTGGATCTTCTTTGGGATGCGTTCTTCGATTCTGCCGCTCTTTGTAATTGAAGAGCTGGGTTCAACTGCAACCGTCGTCGGTCTCAGTTTCACTCTCGCGCTGATTACTCAAGGAGCTGTGATGGTCCGTGCCGGAAAGTATTCCGATAAGAATGGACGAAGGCCGGTGATAATCCTGGGTTTCACCATCACACTTTTCGCGCTCTTCCTCCTTGTGATCTCCAATAGCGTCGCGCTATATGTGATCGCCATGATGGTTCTCGGCCTTGGCGCAGGCTTTGCCACCTCCGCCGGAGCGATAATCGGTGATGTAATCAAGGGAAAGAGTGGAAAGGTCTACGCCTTCTGGCAGATGGCTGGCGATGCCGGGATGATGGTAGGACCAATACTTCTCGGTGTGATTGCTGATTTCGCTTCGTATCGCAGCGCGATCCTGATCAGCTCCATCATCTTCTCTCTCGCGATTCTGATTGCAATAAGAATCCCCGAGACGAATTCAACTCGCCTCGGGGATATCTCCAAACCCCAATTACGTGAGGATTAGTCGTTATTTCCGCGAAGTATCGCGAGCAGCCGAAGAATCTCTAGATATAGCCAGACTACAGTCATAACTAGACCAAAGCCGGCGCGCCAAGATTCCTCTTGTGGAACACCCATCCGCACGCCTTGTTCGGCCTGATCGAAATCTAAGATCAAGAAGAAGCTAGCCAAGGCAACGCCTGCCATTGCCAACATCGGACCGAAGAGACTTAGTGAATAGAGGCTTCCGCCGCCAAGGAGAACGCTAATCAAACTGCCGATTCCAAGGATGAGATAACCCAAAGTTGCGCCGATCAAGATCTTGGTGAACTTTGGTGTAGCTCGGAGTCTTCCACTCTTATAGAGGAAGAGCATTCCAACGAATGCTGCGACAGTTGCGACGATTGCTTGCTGAACGATCCCTGGATAGAAGAGTTCGTAGGTCTTACTCAATATTCCCAGGACTAGACCTTGGAAGACCGCGTATGTCACATAAAGCGCAGGCCTTACCTTCTGACTAAATGCACCGATCAATCCGGTTACAAGTCCGCCGATCAATCCAACAAATAGCAGACCAGGTGGGAGATTCAAGAACCAGGCAGCAGCGCCAACCGCCACTGCAGTACCGAGGAGGATGCCGGTGCGTGCGACAACATCATCCATCGTCATACGACCAGTGCGTAGTGAGGATGCAGCTGGCGAGTTGTAAGTCTCTTCGAGGCTATCTTGCGGAATGGTCTCCATTGCCGCATAGCCACGACGGTTTCCAAATGCCCGATTAAGTACCGGGTTTGAACTGTTCATCGCTCTCCTTTTTTCTCTCTCAGGTATTTCTCGTGCCCCCGGTGGGGGTCGAACCCACACTTGGACGATTTTAAGTCGTCTGCCTCTGCCATTGGGCTACAGGGGCGAGCTAGCGTGGGCAAATCTACCTGCCTTTCGCACAACCGAATC
>JBEGNC010000030.1:0-15916 GCA_041182705.1 Actinomycetota bacterium
TCATGGTCGGCGCCCCAGGTGCTGGTAAGACGATGCTGGCGGAAAGACTTCCCACAATCCTGCCGCCCTTAATCGAATCCGAGGCGCTCGAAGTAGCAGGAATCCATTCGATAGCAGGAAATTGGAGCGGTATAACAAAAATCTCTAACTCAGCGCCCTTTGTGGCACCACATCATGCGACGACGATTCCAGCACTGATAGGCGGCGGCGGAGTTCAGATAAGACCTGGAGCCGCATCACTTGCACATCGGGGCGTCTTATTTATTGATGAAGCCCCTGAGTGCGCTAGTGGCTTGCTGGATGCGCTCCGACAGCCACTTGAATCCGGCGAAGTAGCGATCACCAGATCTCATGGAACCGCGAGGTTCCCAGCCCGATTCATGATGGTTTTGGCGGCCAACCCTTGTCCATGTGGGAAGTTTGCCGGTCGCGGGCGTGGCTGTAGTTGTAGTTCACTCCAAATCCGTCGATACCTTGGACGGCTATCTGGACCGCTATTGGATCGCGTGGATATCCGAGTTCGGGTAGAGCCCCCAACGAGAGCAGACCTATCGTCGCTAGAGCTTCCAGAGTCGAGCGCCGAGATCCAGGTGCGCGTGACGAGAGCTCGACGGCGCGCAGCCACTCGATTCGCCGGCCTAGGTTTCACTCTCAACTCAGAGATACCTTCTCGTTTGCTCCGAGATCAATTTCGGGCGGAGCGCAGCGCAATGCGGATACTCCATGATCTTTTGGATCGGGAAGAGATCTCAGCTCGAGGTTTCCATCGAATTCTTCGCACTGCCTGGAGCCTTGCTGATCTCGTAGAGCGGGATGTTCCAGGAGATCTCGAGATAAAGAGTGCGATTTCACTTCGAATGGGCCACACTACAGATGAATGAATCAAGGCTACGGTTATTTGCGGCATTAGAACCTGGAGATAAGTTCTGGAGCAACGAGCTTGAAGTTTATGGGGCGGATGAACTAATCGCTCGAATTCTCGGGAATTGCTATGTATCGAGCAAGCGCGCAGCGATACGAGCAAGGGAACGCCTCGAATCACAATCGATTGAAAAGTTGATGGATGATCTAACTGTCAGCGGAGGTAGATTCATCGCCCCGGACTCAGCCGAATGGCCACACGGTTTAGATGATTTGGTTGCACCTCCGATTGGTCTTATTGCGGTCGGGGAACTGCCCAGATGCGATTCCGTCGCAATTGTTGGAACGCGAAATCCGACTCCTTATGGCGCACGAGTAGCAAGTGAATTCGCATCGGGATTCGCAGATCGAGGCTTGGCGGTCATAAGCGGCGGTGCATATGGAATCGATACCCACGCTCATCGGGGGGCGCTCGCTGCAGAGGGGCGAACCGTTGCAATTCTGGCCTCAGGAATCGGAGTGCGATACCCCTCGGGAAATGAGCGGTTATTCGAAGAGATCGGCGAGAGTGGCGCTTTGATTTCAGAGGTAATGCCACTCGAACCTGCTCGGCCAGAGCGCTTCCTGACGCGCAATCGATTGATTGCAGCATTAGCCCGCTGCACTATCGTCATAGAGGCGGCATTTCGTAGCGGTTCACTTAGAACGGCGCGAGATGCAGCGGAATTACTCCGAATCGTCCTTGCCGTGCCTGGCCCGATAACTTCTCCAACTAGCGATGGCTGTCATCGCCTGATCGGTGAGCGTTGTGCGGAGATAGTGACCTCGGTTCCTGATGCGATGGAACTAATTGCAACCGCACGATGTACCCTTTGCGCTAATGACTCATAAATCTGCTTTCATTTCCATTGTAGGTCGTCCGAATACCGGGAAGTCGACTCTGTTAAATGCACTTGTTGGGAAGAAAGTAGCTATTACCTCACAGCATCCAAATACGACCCGAAAGGCGATTCGGGGGATAGTAACCCGGCCAGAATTCCAACTAATCTTTGTTGATACACCTGGCCTACATAAACCGAAGACCATGCTTGGTGGGGCGCTAAATGATGTGGTGAGCGAGAGTATCGATTCCGTAGACATCATCGTTCAATGTATCCCGGCGACCGATCCAGTTGGCAGCGGAGATGGACATATCGCAGCCATGATAGCCGCACAGAAGAGCGCTCTAAAGATCTGTGTCGTAACGATGGTGGACCGCGTCGAGAAGAAGCGCGTCCCAGAGCAACTAATCGCAGCAAGCGATCTTGCGAAACGAGCTGGATTCGAATGGGATGAGATTGTTCCATTATCAGCCATTACGGGCGAGCAGGTCGAATTGCTTATCGAACTTCTAGCCAATCGTGCGGCAGAGGGACCTGCCTTCTATCCGGAAGAAATGTCCTCTGATCAAGAGTTAGAAGATGAGATTGCAGAGTTGATAAGAGAAGCCACCATTTCGAATCTTCTACAGGAAGTACCTCATTCCATCGCAGTAGTAATCGATGAAATGTCGGAGCGTGAAGAGGGCAAGCTCCTTGATATTCACGCTTCACTGATTGTCGAGCGCGACAGCCAGAAAGGGATAATCATCGGAAACAAAGGAGCAAATCTCAAGGAAATCGGAACTAAGGCTCGTCGTGAGATTGAGTTGAAGCTTGACCGGAAGGTATTCCTTTCACTTCACGTGAAGGTTCTACCGAATTGGCAGCGCGATGCCAAAGCGCTCTCAAAGTTGGGTTTTATCCAACGATAGGTTGTGTGCTTGGCTGGCGGCTAGCGAAGTAAGAGCCGATTAGAACTAGTGGTAATCCGATGATGATTGCGAGCGTAATTGGCTCGCTCAAGAGAATTATCCCAAGAAGGATTGCTACCGCAGTGTTCGGATAGACAACAAGTGAGGCGCGCGCTGGGCCGATTTCATCCAATAGTACGAAGAAGATCCAGAATGCCAAGCCGGTGGACAAGACGCCTAGGCCAATGACTGACAAGGTAGCCTCGATACTTAGTGCGCTGGTTGGCCAAGTGGTTATTGCGAATGGTAGGAAGATGAAGCTCGCTATAACCATTGCGATGCCATTTATTGCGATACCCGATATCCCAGATACCTTTCGAGTGACCATGTTGACCGCCCAGGCATAGGAAACTGATGCAATCAGCACTTGCGCAAGCGCACGTAGATTTCCAAAATCACTCCAACTCTCTATCCCAACAAGTAGCGCTATACCAATCAAGCCGATTGCGATTCCAAAGATACGAGTGCGATGTGCAGCTTCCGAATCGCCTGAATGGTGCGCAAAGAGCGTTGCCCAGATAGGGACGGTAGAAACTAGAAGTGCGACGACCCCCGAAGATAGATCGCGTTGCGCGCTCGTAATCAATGTCCAGGGAATGACCATCTCGAGGATTGCATATAGCGCGATGTATTTCAGATAGGGGCGGAGTTGGGCTAACTTCAAACTTCTTAATGCAATTGGAAGCAATAGCGCGGCGCCAATAATCAATCTGACGAACACGATCATCGGAGTCGATAACTCAGCTACTGCTACCTTCATGAATAGATATGGGATACCCCAAAGTACGCCCACTAGGGCAAAAAGCGCCCAACCTCTTCGTGACACTAGATGAGACTCCGATACAGATTGACGGTTGATTCCGCGACTTTATCCCATCCAAATTGCGCGGCCGCTCTCACCTGGCCGGCTCTGCCATAACGCGTTGCGAGAGTTTCATCACTCATTACCTTTGAAATTGCCTTAGACAGGTCTTGTTCGAATGTATCTTCATTGAAGCGGACTAACAAACCAGTCTCGCCATCAACGACGACTTCTGGAATACCTCCGACAGCGCTAGCTACCACTGCAGTCTCACATGCCATCGCTTCTAGATTCACGATTCCGAGCGGTTCATAGATTGATGGACAGACAAAAGTGCGCGCTGCGGTAAGTAGAGCTACCAGATCCTCATGCTGGAGCATCTCCTTAATCCAGATAACGTTGGGTCGAGTGCTTTGCAATTCTGCAATCAGCATCTCCACTTCAGCTCCGATAGCTGGTTCATCAGGACTGCTAGCAGCGAGAACAAGTCCAAATTCTGGACTAATGTCGCGCCAGGCGCGGAGTAAGTGCGCCAATCCTTTCTGGCGTGTGATTCGTCCAACAAATAGCGCGAATGGCTCAGCGATGCCAAGTCGAGTCAAGAGCGCAGAGTCACTTCTTGGAGCAAACCTCCGGACATCGATGCCATTGCGAATCGTATGAACTTTCCTGGGATCTACGGCGGGGTAGGCATCGAGTAGATCCCGCTTCATTCCATCACTGACTGCGATAATCGCATCAGCAGATTCATATGAAATACGTTCAATCCATGATGAGATTTGATATCCGCCACCTAGTTGTTCGGCTTTCCAAGGCCTGAGTGGCTCTAGCGAGTGCGCTGTGATTACATGAGGAATCCGATATGAGCGTTGTGCCAAATAGCCCGCGAAGTTCGTATACCAAGTATGTGAATGAACCAGATTGTTACCACTCAAAGACTTGGCCATATCGGCATCTATTAGAAGCGTCTGAAGCGCCGGATTCGTGCCGGCAAGCTCGGTGATGAGCTCATGGGCTTGCGCATCAGAGCGTGGCTCGCCAAAGCAATGGACGTTTGCGGTTACGCCTGACACATCCTGAATCGCGCTTACCAGGTTTCGGACGTGCACGCCGGCGCCACCATAGATTCTCGGCGGCCATTCTCGAGTGAGCATCGCTACCGAGAAATCTCGCTTCTCTCGGGTCATCTGCTAAGAGTATCGTTAGCGCATGGCGCGCCTGGATAGACCACTCGGTATCGTCCTTGCTGGCGGCGAGGGAAAGCGCTTGATGCCACTTACGGCTGATCGAGCAAAACCAGCTGTTCCATTTGGTGGTTCATATCGGCTCGTGGATTTTGTTCTCTCCAATCTAGTCAATGCTGGGTTCCTCCGAATAGCGGTGTTAACCCAATACAAATCACATTCGCTTGATCGTCACATAACAACGACTTGGCGCATGTCGAATCTACTTGGTAATTACGTAACGCCAGTCCCGGCCCAACAGCGATTGGGGCCACGTTGGTACACCGGTAGCGCCGACGCAATCCTTCAGAATTTCAATCTAATCCACGACGAGAATCCAAAGCACATTCTGGTATTTGGTGCAGATCACGTTTATCGAATGGATCCAGACCAGATGTACCAACAACATCTTGCAACTGGTGCGGGCGTAACGGTAGCTGCAATCCGGGTTCCACGTAATACCGCTTCAGATTTTGGCGTCATCGAACTAGCCGAAGATGGTGTGACGATAAAGGCGTTCCACGAAAAGCCGGCGAACCCTCCAGCCATGCCGGGCTATCCGGAACTTTCACTGGTCTCCATGGGTAATTACATATTTCGGCGCGATGCGATGGAAGAAGCGCTGATCCTCGACTCCGAGGACTTGGATAGTCGTCACGATATCGGTGGGAACATCATTCCGGCTATGACCAAAGCCGGGGTTGCTAAGGCCTACGACTTTGCCAACAATGCCGTGCCTGGCGAGACCGAACGCGATAAAGGATATTGGCGCGATGTGGGTACGATAGATTCATACTTCGACGCGCATATGGATATCGTCTCGGTACATCCAATCTTCAATCTCTATAACTTGCAGTGGCCAATCTTGACGAACCCGCCTTCGCTACCGCCTGCGAAATTCTCCGAGCGCGGCATCGCCTTTGATTCCGTTGTTGGCGCTGGATCAATCATCGCCGGAGGCGAGATACATAGAACGGTCGCTTCGTATGATCTTTGGGTCGGCAGAGATGCCCGAGTAGAGGGCTCGGTATTGATGCCTTCTGTGCGAATCGGAGATCGAGCCCAGATCAAGAATGCAATCCTGGATAAGAACGTAGTGGTGGAACCAGGAGCGAAGATTGGTTATGACCTCACTAGAGATAGAGAGCGATTCACCGTCTCCGAGAATGGCATAGTCGTAGTCGGAAAAGGCGTGACAGTTACCCGCTAAATCTCGCCCCGGAGAAGTCCATCGATTACGTTATCGCCACGAGCTATCGTTTCATCTAGATCTTTCAATTTACGCAGCCCCGAATACTGCTGGAACATCCGATGATTCTTCTTGAATAGATCCTTATTTCGATCCAGATAATGCCAATAGAGAGTGGTAAACGGGCAGGAGTCTTCAGCGCTTCGGGTTTTGGGATCATAAGCGCAGCCTTTGCAGTAGTTGGACATTCGGGAGATATAGGCCCCACCCGCCACATAGGGTTTAGTGGACATTTGGCCACCATCGGCATGCATACTCATACCGATTACATTAGGAACCATCACCCAGTCGGCTGCATCTATAAAGATGCGACGCATCCAGGCCAAAAATTCATCTGGCCGAACATCTGCTAAGGCAGCGAGATTGCTTAGCACCATCAATCGTGGAATATGGTGAACCCAGGCGCGATCCTCGATCTCCTTAACGATTGTTGAAACACAATTCATCTTGGTCGCAGATGCATCTTCGAATAATGGTAATAATCGGCGCTTCGAGTTTAGTTGGTTATGCTCTCGATAATCCTCGCCGAAGAACCAGTAGATGCCATTTATATACTCTCGCCATCCGATTATCTGTCTAATGAAACCTTCACATGAGGCGATTGGAATCTTACGATTACGATAAGTTTCTAAGGCGCGATCGACAACTTCATCTGCGGTCAACAAGCCAATATTTAGATACGGACTCAATAGCGAGTGGTAAAGAGACCAGGACCTATTGGTCATCGCATCTTCATAAGGTCCGAAATCTTGGAAAGAATTCGACAAGAAGAAGTCCAATTGTTGGAGAGCCGCTTGCCGGGTAGTTCCCCAAGTCTGCTCAGATAGCGAACCGACCAGATTGAGGTTTGCAATCTCCTCGATCACTTCATTGTCGATCTGATCTCTCTCGAAGCGCGGATAGTCTGGCCAAGGATGGGGCTCCTTTGGAGGCGCCAGTCGGTTCTCCTCATCAAAATTCCATCGGCCGCCTTCTGGTTCTGCTCCGACCATCAATACATCGAGTCGCGCTCGTTGCCACCGGTAGAAGTTCTCCATCTTCAATGATTTCTGTGATTCCGCCCAATTCCGAAACTCAATGCGCGAGGTCATGAAGAAGTCATTAGCTATAAACTTCACCCCAATAGAACTTAGTGATTTGGTAAGTCGGAAGGAAGATGGTTCGGCAGCGATTACCTCCGCAAAATCATTCATTAATTTCAGGATTCCAGAAGCGGTATCACTCGCCTTCAGATAGTGAACTTTGTATCCGAGCCTGGTCAACTCAGCTGCGAAATGTCGAGCCGCCGAGAGCATGAAGAAGAGTCGTTGGCGATGCCACCTAGCGCTATTTAGCATGCGAGCGCTTTCAATCAGAACAATCTCATCGGTACTTGGCGAGGCGCTCGCTAGTGCACCTTTGGCCAGGTTGAGATTATCGTGGGCGACATAAATCAAGCGCTTTGCCATCAACGAAAGGGTAGTGGGGAGGCGGTAAGATTTCGCCCTGGATCAACGTCGATCACCCATCTTAAATCGGAGATTCTTATGCGTTTTGGTGTGCTCACTGGCGGCGGCGACTGCCCGGGATTGAATGCGGTCATCAGAGCTGTAGTCAGAAAAGGCGAGAAAGAGTATGGCTACGAGTTCATCGGTTTTCGCGATGGCTGGAAGGGGCCACTTGAGGGGCTGACCATGCCACTCAACATCAAGGCGACGCGCGGTATCTTGCCGAGAGGCGGAACCATCTTGGGTTCTTCGCGCACCAATCCATTCAAGATAGAGAATGGTGTAGAACGGATCAAAGAGAATCTTTCGAAGATGAATGTGGATGCCTTGATTGCAATTGGCGGCGAAGACACTCTTGGGGTTGCAACCAAACTCGATGCTCTCGGCGTCAAAGTTATTGGTGTGCCAAAGACGATTGATAATGACCTAAACAACACTGACTACACCTTCGGATTTGATACTGCGGTCAATATCGCTGTTGAAGCGATTGATCGACTCCACACAACGGCTGAGTCCCATCACAGAGCGTTAATCGTCGAAGTGATGGGTCGCCACGCAGGATGGATCGCACTTCACTCTGGATTAGCGGGTGGGGCATCTTGCATCTTGATCCCAGAAGTGCCCTTTGATATCGAGAAAGTATGTAAGTATGTTGAATCTCGATTCCAACAGTCATATGCACCAATCATTGTCGTAGCTGAGGGCGCCTTACCGAAAGGCGGCGATCTGGTCACCAAAGACCAGAGTCTTGATGCCTTCGGCCATGTGAAGTTATCTGGCGTCGGCGAGTGGTTGGCAAAGGAGATCGAATCCCGCACCGGCGCAGAGGCCCGGACCTCGATACTTGGTCATATCCAGCGTGGCGGTACGCCGACCGCATTTGACCGAGTGCTCGCTACTCGATTTGGCTTACATGCGATCACAGCTGCCCATGATGGCGATTGGGGGAAGATGGTCGCGCTCCATGGAACCAATATCGCTCGCGTGCCACTCGCTTCGGCCACTGAGAAGTTGAAGACGGTCGATCCACGCCTACTCGCAGAGGCAGAGGTCTTCTTCGGATAACCCGGAGCGAGATACTGCAGAGACTCCTTACTCTTAGCCAATGTCCATCGAGAAGCTATTCGACGATTCGCTAGTTGCTGCGCAACAGCCAGCCTGGCCGGATCGAGAAGAACTCTCTACTGCGGTATCGGAGCTTAAGGCGCTCCCGCCATTGGTATTCGCCGGCGAGTGCGACAACTTAAAGGCACGGATCGCAGCAGCAGCTAATGGTGAAGCCTTCTGGCTGCAGGGCGGTGATTGCGCAGAGACATTTAAGGGAGCAACAGCAGATTCCATCCGCAATCGAATCAAGACAATTCTGCAGATGGCAGCAGTCCTGCAATATGGCGCAAGCCTTCCAGTTATAAAAGTTGGTCGAATGGCTGGACAGTTCGCAAAACCGCGGAGCAATGATTTGGAGCGTCGCGGCGAGATTGAGTTACCGGCCTATCGGGGCGATGCGGTAAATGATTTGGAGTTCACCGAGGCAGCTCGCCGTCCAGACCCAAATCGATTAGTGAAGGTGTACCACACCTCATCTGCAACGCTAAACCTGGTGCGTGCCTTCACTCAGGGTGGATTCGCAGATCTACGACTGGTGCATGAATGGAACAAAGGTTTTGTAAAGGATTCAAATATCGGAGCTCGGTATGAAGCCATGGCAAATGAGATCGGTAGAGCTCTCGACTTCATGCGCTCGGCTGGAATCAATCCCGAGGAATTCAAGACCGTAGATTTCTATTCTTCGCATGAGGCGTTAATCCTTGAGTACGAGAAGGCGCTAACCAGAATCGATTCTCGCACTGGTCTGCCATATGACGTATCTGCTCACTTCCTTTGGATCGGTGAGCGCACCCGCCAATTGGATGGCGCCCACATAGATTTTGCAAAGAAGATTCGTAATCCAATCGGAGTCAAGCTCGGGCCGAAAACATCGGTATCTGATGCTCTGAATCTGATAAATGTTCTCGATCCTGATCGCGAGCCCGGCCGACTCACATTTATAACCCGCATGGGCGCTGGGAAGATCCGCGAAGCGCTTCCACCACTTGTTGAAGCTGTGACTAAGTCAGGCGCAAAGGTCCTATGGGTCTGTGACCCGATGCATGGAAACACCTATGAGGCTCCGAGCGGCTACAAAACCCGTCGTTTCGATGATGTTCTTGATGAGGTGCGTGGCTTCTTCGAAGTGCATCAAAACCTCGGTACCCATCCCGGTGGAATTCATATTGAATTGACTGGCGATGATGTGACCGAGTGTGTTGGCGGCGGCGCGGAGATTTCGCATGAGGATCTGGCGATGCGGTACGAGACCGCTTGCGATCCACGCTTGAATCACACGCAGTCCTTGGAACTTGCCTTCCTCTTAGCGGAGATGCTTCGCGACCGTAAGTAGCGTAGGCTCACAACGTGCTATCGCAAGCCGTTGTGAAGACTCCAATTGGCTCGCTATATCTGATTTCGCATGAGCAACTACTTCTAGCATCCGGTTTCGAGAGTTTTGCATCTTTACAGAGTCGCTTAGAGAAGATTGATCAAGGTCGCAAATTCGTTACTGAGAAGCGGATTCCGGTAATCACCGATCTAGTGGAGGATTACTTCGATGGCTCACTTGCCGCAATTGATGGCATTTCAGTAAGACAGTTGGGGGAGAAGTTCTCGCAATCAGCCTGGAAAGCGATGCGCAAAGTCCCAGCTGGCAAGACACTTTCATATGCCGATCTGGCAAAGCGTGCTGGTTCGGCTGAGGCAGTCCGCGCAGCTGGCACGGCATGCGCCCGGAATCTGGTTGCGTTAGTTGTCCCATGCCACCGAATCGTTCGAACGGGTGGCGCCTTAGGAAACTACGCCTATGGTTTGAAAGCGAAAGAGTGGTTACTTAACCATGAAGGAGCGTTGAAGTAACTTTGTAAGTACCTCAGCGGCTCTTTCCGCATCTTGATCCGAAATATCCATATGAGTTACGAGTCGAAGATAGTTCGGCCCGAGGGCACTTACCCAGACCCCATCTGCACGTGCAGCGGCTGCGAAATCCGCAGCATTCATCGATCCACCACTTAGATCCAAGCCGACGATATTGGTCTCTACATCTTCTGGATTGATAACAGTAGAACTGGCACGATGGCAAGACTCAGCGATGAATCTTGCGCGTCGATGGTCTTCGGCAAGCCGGCTGATGTTGTTATCCAAGGCGTAGTGTGCGGCTGCTGCAAGGATTCCTACCTGCCTCATTCCAGCTCCGTAACGCTTTCGCCACACTCGGGCTTCGGCAACTCGCTCTTGAGTTGAAATCATCAAAGAGCCAATCGGTGCGCCAAGGCCCTTAGATAGACATACGTTGATTGTGTCGAAATAGTTACCGAATTCTTTTAGCGAGACTCCTGATGCTATGTGTGCATTCCAAATCCGCGCACCATCGAGATGGAGCGCCAATCCCATTCGATCGGCTCCAGCTCTAAGCCGCTTGATCTCCTCCAACCGTTGCACAGTCCCGCCGCCGAAATTGTGGGTATTTTCAACTGCTATTGCCGTTGTTGAGACTAGATAGGGCCCGGAGTTTGGCCGTGCCATCTCGAGCGCTCGTTCAGCATCAAGACGACCATTCGAATCACTCCAAGTGCGCGTTGTTATTCCACTAAATACTGCTGCCGCGCCTAACTCAGCCCTGGCGATATGTGAATTGCTTTCACAGAGCAGTTCCTCACCTGGGCGAACCAATGTGCGGATGGAAAGTTGGTTGGCAAGTGAACCAGTAGGAGTGAAGACTGCCGCTTCTTTACCGAATAAACCGGCTACCCGTTCTTCCAAAGAATTGACGGTTGGATCGTCGTGGTAGACATCGTCACCGACATCAGCCGCAGCAATCGCAGCTCGCATCGCCGCACTTGGTTTTGTAACGGTATCGGAGCGGAGATCGACTATCACTGGGTAATCCTCTCAGTCATCCAACAGTCCTGGAAAGCCGGGGTTGGACAATCGCAATCATTGAGATTAGAACGAGGCTACCTCCGATGAGGATACGGAGCGTGAGTGGTTCGGCGCCCAAAGCAACCGAGAAGAGAGCGGCGAAGACTACTTCCATGGTCAATATGACAGCTACTTTCGTCGCTGAGATTCTCGCTTGGGACCAAGTCTGGATGATGAAAGCGAATACAGTTGCAAAGATCGCGGTGAAGAGGATTACACCCCAGACCTGACGATCGGGAGGTGGTGTGAACCCAGTTATCACAGTTGGGATAGCTGAGACTATTGTGCAGGTTGATAACTGCACTAAGGTCAAGGCATAGGCATCGAAATCCTTACTCCAAGCACTAAGCATCAATATATGTGCCGCGAAGAGCAGGGCAGAAAGTAGAACAAATAGTTCGCCAGAGCCGATCGACCAACCTGAAATCGAAAGTACGCCAAGGCCAATAGTCGCCAGGGCCACAAATCCCCAAGTCGCCTTAGGTAGCCGTTCTTTCAGTAAGAGCGCGCCGATAACTGGCGTGAATACGAGATAAAGCCCGGTAACGAATCCGGTGATTGCTGGGGTAGTTCGCTCCAAACCCAGAGTTTGGAGGATGTAGCCGAGGCCAAGAGCACCTCCCGTCAGACCACCCTTCAACAAGATCTTGCTATTGATTGATCGAACGACTTTTGGATTTATCAGCAACATCGCAACTACTGCTACTAGGAAGCGACAGACTAAAAAGCTATAGACATCCTGTTGATCCAAGATCTCCTTCATCCAGACGAAGGAGATTCCCCACATGGCAGCAACTGCAAGTAATGCCCAAGGGGCCAGGAGGAGCGCCACCTACCGTCCTCTTAATTTCTTCAAGAGCGCTACCTCTCGACCATGTTCTGGTTCCTCACCGGGCGTCTCCAGGATTAGTGGCGCGTTTGCAACCGCCGGGTGCGCCATCAACTCTTCGAAGGGTTTTACCCCAATCTCACCTTCACCTAGATTCTCATGGCGATCTTTCAATGAACCAAGGACATCCATCGAATCATTGGCATGTATCAACTGGATTCTCTCTTTTCCAGCTACCTCTACTAGAAGGTCGATTGTCTTCTTCATCCCGCCCTTGCTCTTGATATCGTGACCAGCAGCAAAGACATGGCAGGTATCAAGACAGACTCCTACTTTGGGGTGCCACTCCAGGGCCTCGAAGTAGTTTTTCAAATCTTCAAGTTTCCTAACCAAAGATTGCCCTTGGCCTGCAGTTGGCTCAAGAAGTAGCCAAGGGTCATCCGCCTTCAGTCCATTGAGGATTGGCATCATCCCATCGTGAATCTGTTTCCAGGCCTTCTTCACGTGGCTCTCTTCAACCGCCGATCCAGTATGAATTACGACGCCGAGCGCCCCAATCTCACGACCGCGTCGGAGCGAATATGCAGTCGATGCCAGTGAATTCTTATATGTCCCCTCAGTAGGCGAGCCGAGGTTTATCAGAAATGGAGCGTGAACATAAGTCTCGATATCCAATTCTTCGGCGCGAGAGCGAAAGGCAGAATCTGCATCTGGGTTCGGTTCCGGCATCGCCCAGCCTCTTGGATTGGAGGCGAAGACTTGGATAGCTTCAGCTTTTATCGTCGAGGCGTACTCAATCGATCGTTTGGCCATTCCACCGGAAGTTGGAACATGGGCACCGATTCTAGGTTTGGACATCTCATCACCCTATCGTGATGGTAACCGTCGAGCCACGTTTGACTTTCGTACCAGGCGCTGGGGAAATACGAGTTACTCGGGTCTTTCCGCCACCCGGCTTGGTCTTGACGACAAGTCCAAGGTTCTCCAATTCCGTCCTTGCATCCTTAGGTGATTTAGAAATAACGCCTTTTGGAATGTAGACGAATTCACTTCCTTGAGATACGAAGAGCGTTATTTTGCTTCCCTTATCGATCTCCGTTGCGCCAGGAGTCTGGGATATCACTGCGCCCGGCGGCAGATCCTCACTATAGACATATTTGGTATCGACTTCGAAGCCAGCCTCAGTCAACTCATTTAGGGCTTGTTCGCCGCTTTTCCCTTTGTAATCTGAGATGGCAATCTGTTCGATTCCCTTTGAGATGAAGAGCGAGATTACGCTCTCGCGCTTAACCCGCTGACCTGCGCTTGGATCGGTCCGAATAATCAGACCTTTCGCATAATCACTCGAGAACTCTTCGGTCACCTCACCGACGACAAGCTTGTTATCGTCGATTAGCTCTTGAGCGATATCTGGTTTCAAGCCGATCAGATTTGGAACCAGGAATCGCTCCTTTCCCTTTGAAACAGTTACCGTCACAACGCCGGCGGGTTCTATCCGACCACCACCTGCGGGATCAGATTCGATGATCCGACCTTCCGCGACATCTTCGCTAAATCTCTTCTCACCAATTCGTATCGCTAGCCCTAAGTCATCAAGTTCAGTGCGGGCATCCTTGAGAGTGAAACCAGCCAACGAAGGAACTATCACCTTAGAGCCTGGCCCAGCAAAGGTGTACCAAACTCCGAGTAATAGCGTTATCACGATGGCGATAGCAATTCTTCGGTTGCGCCTAACTCGCTTTGAGAGGGTTCGGCCTTTGATTTCACTGGACTTCTCCTTGGCCATGGTGGACTCCTCTTTTTGATTGGCATTTGTAGATTCACTCTGGAAGATTCGTTTCGATGGCCTGGCTCGTTCCCGCACGGGTTGCTTGAGGGGAAGAGGAGGAAGGTCGAGTTCTAAACTCAACTGTCGCTTTCGAGGATCCAATTTCTCAGATAACGAGCGCAATTCGTCAAGTAAGACTCCGCAATCTCGAGGTCGCTTATCTGGATCAATATCGGTAGCGCGTAACACAAGTTGATCAAGCTCTTGGGAAATCTTGGAGTTCAAGGTAGAGGGAGCGGGAACCCGACTATTTACATGACTTATCGCTATCTGAACCGGGTCATCACCTGAAAATGGTTTCTGACCAGTAAGCAGTTCGAAAATTACGATGCCAAGGGAGTACACATCGCTTCGTGAATCGGCTATGCCACGCTGGACTTGTTCTGGCGAGAGATAAGAGACGCTTCCCAGGATGACACTGGATTCTGCCGTCATAGTCGAACCAAGGAGAGCGCCGCGAGCTAAACCGAAGTCAGCTATTTTTATCCGACCTTCTTTTGAAACCAGAATGTTCTCGGGTTTTATATCGCGATGTACGATTCCGATTCGATGCGCAGCTGAGAGGGCGCTTGCGACCGGAATCATAAGTTGTAGGACCCGTTCTTCGGAGAGTGCTCCTTGGTCATTTAGATAATCACGGAGCGTGGCCCCCTCCACCAACTCCATAACAATAAAGACGCAGGGAATACCACCTTGATTCCATCCCTGATCTAAGACTGAGACGATATTTGGATGGGATAGTGCAGCGGCAGCCTTGGCTTCCCGAATGAAGCGCTCTACGAACTTCTCATCTTGAGCAAGATGTGGATGCATGACTTTCACAGCCACTTGGCGATCAAGACGTAGATCAGTCGCCGAATAGATGGTTGCCATCCCACCTGAGGCGACTATGCCGGAGAGTTGGTATCGACCATCTATTACTTCGCCAGTTAGGTCAGACACGTGGGAATTTTAGATGAATAACTTCCCATCGAGGCGTAAGGTCGCTCGATCTCGAGTGTTTTCCTCTTCGAAATGGACGCTTTGGCGATGCTGCCAGATCAACATCTCGCTTCGCAGAAATTCCCCATCTCGATTTAGGACTCGATTCAAGCCAGTGTCATCATCGATATCTATCCAAATCAACTCAAGTAAGAATCTTCCAAGAGCCCGCTGACCTGATCCCACGCCCTCGAGGATCAACAATTCTGGAGCGCTAAAAGTTTCGATCTCGCCGAATCGTCGATTGAACCAGTCGAATCTGCGATATCCGAAGCTCTTTCCTTGGGAGACCGGTTGTGCGATCTGATTTACCAATACCCGGCTCAATTGTGGAGTCAGTGAATTAACCCAACCGTCATACAAGTCATCCATGTGCACGGTGTGGACAGTTCCGCTGAAACCGTTAGCAATTCGATTTGCCAGGGTGGTCTTACCCGCTCCAGCAGGTCCATCGATAGCAATGATTCGATTCGATGAATTTGAACCAGCAATCCGCTGGACGATATCGACCAGTGAGACGTGGTTTACTTCCGGATGTTTAGCCACTTTATCCAGCCAAAGACCGCAATCAATGTGAAGATTGCATAGAGAGATGCTGTGAACCAATAACCTTGCTGCGCATAGTGCCAGGTTCCAAATACATCAATCACAAACCAGAGTATCCAGGTTTCGTTTCGCTGGAGCACCATGAGTATTTGAGCAATCGTGCTGGAGACAAGTAGGAACGAATCCGGCCATGATGCTGCCGCACCGATATCTGCAAGTAGTGGCGCAGCGCAGACCCAGATCACTAGCAAGGCGACCAGCCATGAGA
>JBEGNC010000031.1:0-5877 GCA_041182705.1 Actinomycetota bacterium
AAGATGTTGAGTCGAGCTTCGATACAGGCAGAGAGAAACTCGACCGCATCTTCGGTCAAGGTCCCAAAATCAATCAGATCCGCGGCGGTAAATGGCTCGGCCGCGAATTTACGGATTGTGAGAGCGGCGCCATCAATCGAAATTGGTGGGACTACGGCATTGACCCGGCTGCCGTCTGGCAAGCGAGCATCTACTAGGGGGCTGGATTCATCTATTCGGCGTCCGACATTAGCCACTATCCGTTCGATTGTGCGACGAAGATGATCTTCAGATGCGAAGGTCAATTCCGAACTATGTAGTCGACCCTCTTCTTCGTAGTAGATGGTGTCGAAGCGATTAACCATGATCTCAGTAACTCGAGGATTGCGAAGCAGTTGCTGGATTGGACCGATACCTAGTACTTCGTCCACAACTTCCTGGACTAGATTGGCGCGATTGAAATTTGAAATTGAACGATCTGATGTATCAATCTCTTCAGCAACGGATTCATATACGAATTCTTCGAGTTGGCCAGGTTCAATCTCTCCGGTGTAAAGCTGGGGGCCGAGTCGAGTCAACAATCTTCGATGGACTGAATCTTTGAGGCTCTGAAACCCGCGAACCTCGGGAATCCCAGTTGCAATCGCCTCGCTTAGCGTGGATTTGGCGTCTTGGACACGTACACGTTTCATGCGACTTGAGTCTCCAATGGGCTCTCAGCGAACTCCCTTACTTCGCGAGCGAGTTGTTGCACGGCCTTGCTCACCGAATTTCCGGGATGCGAATAAACGATCAATTCACCCTGATTTGTCGCAGCTGCCACCTTGGTACTTGAGGGAATCGTAAGAGTTATAGCTTCGCCAACAAGTTCGGCGACATCTTCTGGCTCCAAACCAACTTTGAGGTCAGCGCGATTTAACAGAATCCGTCTCCGATTCTTTTTGAATCCGAGGGCATCAAGCGCTGAGATAGTCAGCTTGAGATTCTTGATGGCTGGCATATCTAGGGTAGTCAACAGGAGCGCTAAATCGCTCTCCTGAAGCGTTCGGAGAATCACTTCACTCAAAGCAGGAGAGGTGTCAACGATTATGAATTGATAATGGTGTTGGAGCGTAGAGATCACGCGGGATACGAAGTCGGCTGAGATGAACTCGTAATCTGCAGGAGTAGCCGGTGCAAGTAACACATCGAATCGGTTCTCATAACGGAGTAGAACCTTGATCAAACCATCGATATCGATGGCCTCACCCATCTCAAGTGCGTTTGAGATTGTTTTTGTTGGGCTAATTCGAAGTGCAGTTGCAATATCGCCAAATTGGAGATCCAGGTCGATCAAGCAGACTTTGGTCCTCTCATCCTCTGCTAGGACTGCGGCCAGGTTCGCTGCAATTGTGGTTTTGCCACACCCTCCTTTTGCAGAATATACGGTGATGACTTTTCCACGAGTTCCGCGCACTAGCTCTTTCGAGGAGCTGAGATTGAGTTTTTCGGCAACGGTCTCACATCGTTGAATGGCAGAAATCAACCCCGAACCATCTTGTGCATCGATTACATCTTTCACTCCCGACTCCAGAGCGGACGAGAGCGTAGCGACATCAATTCGATTTCGGATAAGTATCAGACTCACTAGCGGGCGTTGCAATCGGAGTTCTTCAGCTATTTCATATGCAAGATCGCTCTTTATTGATGGAGCGACGAGTACGACCTGCGCGGCTGGATAATCCTCAAGACCTTCCATCAGTTGGTGGCGATTGGTGAACCGTTGAGCCGAAGCCCCCACCGTTGCCTTTATTCGAGTGAATTCTTCTGCTTTATCGGCGAGCACTAGGTACATGATCAGCTCCCGGAATTGAAAGCGCTAATTGACGTTTTACTTGTACCTACAAGTGAATAGGGGTCGTTTTCATAAGCTAGTGCTAAGGTGATTTGCGAGCTCTTGGAGGCTTGAATGAGGCGTTGCGCATCGCTGGGCGAAACGGCAACAGTAACCAGTGGTGAAGGTACTGGCGTCGTTGAACTTAGATTCAGTCCGGTCTGATTCCCAATGCCAATCACTAACGCCTCGGGCATTAGGACTTTGGTAACTGCTTGACCGGAGCTATTTGAATCGGTCGTGAAGATGACAACTCTTGAGCCAGGAAGTACGAAATTTCCGACCCGAGAGACATCATCAACAGAGATGGTCACAGCAAGGGAACCATTAGGGATCTCCAAGGCGAGGTTTGGATTAGCCTCCTGGGTGAAGTAAGAGGCCACCAATAACTGACCAGGTGCCAATGGTCCTTTAGTCGTCGAAGTGGCTTCCACGCTCTCATCGGGCGTGATAACCCCGGAAGGTAGTGATTTACTCGGAAACTCCTTGGTTTCCATAAGAGCTCCAGCAACAATCTCTGCATAACTTGTCCCAGATGCAATTTCACTCTTGGCAACATAGACAGGCACCAATTCATTGGAGCTCGCCACACGAGCCTGATAGCCAAGTAGATAGAAATATGTACCAATACCTACGGCGATTGATAGGAATAGCGCCATAGTTGCTTGAGTCCGTGGGCTCCGCACGAATCTTTGGAATGAATTCATCTCTCGCCTTTCTAGAATAGTTCGATTGCTTGAAGTCCGACGTTCGGTGTTCCCGGAACATCACTGATCTCTGAATTCGGCGAGAAAGTGGCGATGAATTCGCCATAGATGCAACTATTGTTATTGGGACACCAGTTACCCGCTGGATAAGTTCCGCCGAAAGAGGAAGCGTTGCCCTGGCCCTTAAGAAGGGCATATCCGAGTAGTTTGAAGGCGGCGAACGCCTCGATTCGATGGATAGTGGAATTTCCTGAGAGTTTCACGGTTGATACCAAAGGGATGTAGAGAGTTTGATTCAACCAAGGAGCCATCTTTAAGCTCAAATTGGTATCGCCGCAGAAAGTCTGCGCGGACTGCGAATTGATAAGTGGGCTAAGTTCGTATCCGATTCTTAGATAAGCCGGTTGGTCGACATTCGGATTTGGACAGTAGACGTTTGATGCCGCACCCGACGGAAGGGAAGCGGATCTGAGATCAAGCGTCGCCCAGCCGTTGATTCCACTCTTTGTATATGTGACTCCGGCATAGTCTTGAAATGAAACCTGACAATCTGCCGTACCGCCACTGGAAGTGTACTCAGTTAGGACCCTAGGTAGCGATTGTTGTCGAGACCATTCGCAAATAGAGACTGCAAATGGTGCATATACCGCGGCGCTACTTGCATTTCCCCACCGAGCCTGGGCACAACCTTGGAGGGTTTGAGAGGTGCCTTTAGAGAAGAAGGTGCGTACTCCGATGTTTTCCTCATTACTCATTGATTGAGTTCGAATTCGTACATAACGTCCAGCGGTCGTCGACACTGGCGCACAATCGATCTTGTGACTGGTAAGGACTCGGCAATCATTTCCAACTGGTGTTCTACCATTAATACAGATTTCTGCTACCGAGGTGGTTCCATCCTCAGAATTCGCATTGGCATACTCTTGAGCGATAGTTGATTGGGCACAGGTGGTGGGTCGCTCAATACATTCTCGTGCCATCGCAAGAGAGGCGCTCTGGGCGGCGTTCACGACAGTTCGACGCTCCAGATAAACCACGCCGGAGTCGACAACTAGGGAAATTAAACCAAAGAGTAGAAAAGTAGAGGTAAAGATGGCTACGACCGCCGTAATACCTCCAGATTCGGAGCTAAAATCAGGCCTCATCGAAGGCACCTCATCGAGGAACTGCTTTTCGCGGTAGTAAAGAAGCTCTTAATCGGAGAAATCGAATTAAAGGATGTCGTGAGCACAACGTGCGTCTTGTTATTTGAATTTGGACAAGCCTCGGGCAGGGGAGCCATGATTAATTGGGCGCTGCTATCTATCTGGGCAAAACTCGCGATTCCTGGCGAGATGTCGTTTATGACACTTCGCAGCTTTGCTTCTTTCTCCGATGCCGTGTCCGTAGTAACTAGGAGTCCTCGAGTTATCGCGTCGGCGACTTCGAATGTAGCACTTGAGAGGCTTATTCGAACATAGAAGTACCTTCCGAAATCGATCATGGAAAAGAGAATCAATAGAAGAACGGGAAGGACGACTGCGAACTCCACTACAGTCGCCCCTCGCTCGTTCCTCTTTCGCCTCAATTAACACACCTCTAGCAAGTGCTGATTTATCTAGTTAGTCGGGACGCCGGTGCACGCTTCGGTTGCCGCCGTCCAAGTACCACCGGAGACTTTGCATGCCGCCTTCTCAAAGGCATTACCAACCGATGTTCCAAGGGTGCTCATCGCGGTAATTAGGAAGACCGCTATTAGTCCAACCAAGAGACCATATTCGACTGCGGTTGCACCATCTTCTTGACGCCATTTCTCAAGCGAGAGCGCTCGAGGTTTACTTGCTCTGATCATTTCTTCTCCTATATCTCGCACTAGGAGTGCGAGGGCGAGAAGTTAGAAGTAAGTCATTCGGCTAGGGCGTCAAAGTAGTCACGCGTAAATCGCGGTTAAGTCAATGATCTACTTGGCAAAGTGCCAGATATCGTCGCCGCGTAATGATGCATCCGCACCACCATCGATATAGATAGTCTGTCCCGTAACGTGCGAATTGGCCTCACTTCCGAGCCAGATCATCAACTCTGCGACTGTTGAGGGTTCGAGATATCCGTGGAGGGGCATTGGTACCACCTTGGCAAGATTCGCTCGACCTTCTTCAGTTGCAATCATCTCGGCAACCATCGGAGTTCGAACGATTCCCGGACCGACAGCATTCATTGGAATACCGGCACCAGCCCACTCCGATTTGATGCATTCTCTGCGAATCCATCTACTCAACGCTCGCTTGGTCGAGGAGTAAATCAATTGCTCCTGCCCGCCACCAATCTTCACCAACTCGTCGCCGCGAGCCAGCGCGGCTGGTTCATTGCCTGCCAGCATGGCAGATACCAAAAGGTCATCGATTGGCATCATCGATGCCATCGAACCGGTAGCGACTACGCGCGGCGCGTTGCTCCTTAGCATCGCGGGACGGAGAGCAGTTATCAAATCAGTTGCGCCAAAGAAGTTGATGGCGATGGTGTTCGTAATCGGCGATGCCGAACCTGCGTTTGCCATCACCACATCGATTACACCACCGGCCATCTCGGTCACTCGGATAGCTGCCTTGACTCGCTCGGAGTGCTGGCTCAAGTCAGCATCAATATCCGAATTTCTGAGATCTATACCGATTACCTTGTTCTTTTGGGATTCGAGGATCTTTCTTGTAGCTAGTCCGATCCCGGATCCGGCGCCAGTAATCACATATGTTCTCGTCATACTGGTAAATCTATTCGCCAAGATGCGATTTACCTAGAGTGCTATAACTCAAATTTCGGGATTGAAATCCCCAGCTTCTCCGTAGAACTTCAACTCTTCCTCAAGACTTGTGATGATCGAATCGGATTTGACGAAACCATGACCCTCCCCGGCAAATGGGAAATATTTATGCTTGATGCTCTTGCGTACACAGACATCTCGAAAAGCCTCGGATTGAGAGGGTGGCACGACTTTGTCTTCCAGGCCCTGGAAGATGATTAGGGGAGTGTTCAACTTATCGGAGTGAGTGAGTGGTGAGCGCTCCAAGTAAAGGTCTTTCTGCTCCGGATATGGACCAATCATCGAATCAAGATATCTGGATTCGAAATCGTGGGTATCGGTCGCCAGGGCGGTGAGTTCGGCTACGCCGTAATAGTCTGCGCCAGCTGCAAAGACATCGCTATGCAAAAGCGCATTTAACACGGTAAATCCACCAGCGCTACCGCCGGAGATAAATGTCCGCTTTGCATCGGCGACTCCGATATTAACTAGGTGCTTAACCGTTGTGATTACATCTTCGTAATCAACGATGCCCCATTTACCAT
>JBEGNC010000032.1:0-3550 GCA_041182705.1 Actinomycetota bacterium
CAGTCTGTGGTTCGGGCTTTACATTGAAACCGACGACTACCGCGCCAGAAGCCGATGCCAGCGTGATATCGCTCTTTGTTATAGCCCCAACGCCGCGATGGATGACTCGGAGATCAACTTCACTACCGACATCCAACTGGACTAGCGCATCTTCCAGAGCTTCCACGGAACCACTCACATCGCCTTTGAGGATGAGATTGAGTGTTGTGACCTTGGATTTCTCCATGAAATCTTCCAGCGAGACCTTCTTCTTCGCCTTGGCAAGGGCAGCATGTCGCTCACCTGCTTGGCGCTTCTCTGCAATCTGTCGAGCTGTTCGATCATCGGGTGCGACGATAAAGCCATCGCCAGCGCTCGGGACTGATGTGAAGCCCAATACTTGAACCGGTCGTGATGGACCTGCTTCGGCTACGGTGTTGCCGAACTCATCCAACATCGCACGGACACGTCCGTAAGCGGCGCCGGCAACAATCGCATCACCGGTTCGAAGAGTTCCTCGCTGTACCAATACCGTCGCAACCGGGCCGCGGCCGCGATCTAGATGTGCCTCGATTGCAACGCCACGAGCATCATCGTTATGGATTGCGCGAAGATCAATTGCTGCATCGGCTGTCAGCAGAATTGAGTCAATCAACTCGGAGATTCCACTTCCCTTTGCCGCAGAAACATCGACGAATAACGTATCGCCACCATATTCTTCTGCGACCAAGTTGTATTCAGTCAACTGTTGCCGAACCTTTGCTGGATTGGCTCCCTCTTTATCGACCTTGTTCACAGCAACGACTACTGGAACATTGGCTGCTTGGGCATGGTTTAGCGCCTCGATTGTTTGCGGCATGACGCCGTCATCAGCAGCAACCACCAAGACTGCGATATCGGTGACCTTCGCACCTCGAGCACGCATGGCGGTAAAGGCTTCGTGGCCAGGTGTATCGATGAAAGTTATCGCTCGATTCAATCCATTATGGTCATGATGAATCTGGTAGGCACCAATGTGCTGTGTGATTCCGCCTGCTTCAGACTTAACTACCTCTGTCTGACGGATTGCATCGAGTAATCGAGTCTTTCCGTGATCGACATGGCCCATGACCGTTACTACCGGTGGTCGAACCTCAAGATCCTCCGGATTCACGCCTGCTAATTCTGCATCGAGGTCAATATCGAACTCCCCAAGGATCTCGCGATCTTCATCTTCTGGAGAAACGACGGTTATCTTGTAGCCAAACTCGTTACCCAACATCTCAAGGGTGCTGTCATCTACTGATTGGGTAGCAGTCACCATCTCCCCGAGATGGAAAAGTACGGAGACTAGAGCAGCCGGATCCGCGCCAATCTTCTCTGCAAAATCTGCAAGAGATGCGCCGCGACGGAGCTTTACTGGCGTATTTCCATCACCGCGCGGAACGATTGCGCCACCAATTGTTGGCGCCTCCATATTGTCAATCTCTTCGCGGAGCGCTTTCTTACTCTTATAACTCTTCTTCTTCCCGCCACCTTTTCCAAATGCGCCACCTGCGCCGGGACGTGCGCCACCTGCTCTTCCAGGTCCGCCAAATCCGGGACGTGATGCACCGCCTGGTTGTGGGCGATACGGACCGCTAGAAGTTGGCGCACCGAAACGGCCACCCTGTTGTGGGCGTGCGCCACCTGGGCGTTGTCCATCTGTTGGCCTTGGTGGTCGAGCTGCGAATCCTGGACGAACCGAACCTGGACGTGGACCAGTCATTGGCCCGCGATCACCACGTTGTGGGCCGCCTGGTCGTGGCGGACGAGGTCCGGCTTGTGTACCAAATGGATTATTTCCTGGACGTGGCGCAGCTGGTCGAGGCGGCATAGCTGATGGACGTGGCGCGTTGCCCTGCGGAGTTGTTGGCGGAGTTGTTGGCGCGATCGTTGGAGTTGGGGTTACTGGAGGCGTCTCTGCAACGACTTCTGGTGTTTCAACAACTGACTCACTCTTCTTTGGCGCAGCCTTCTTGGCGGCAGCCTTCTTTGCTGGCTTTACCTCAGTCGCAGGTTTTGCGATGGGTGGATACTTCTCAAGGAACTTTCGGACGACTGGTGGCTCAACAGTTGATGATGCAGAGCGAACAAACTCGCCCATCTCCTGGAGTTTTGCAAGGACATCCTTGCTCTCCATACCAATCTCTTTAGCTAATTCGTAAACGCGGACCTTTGCCACTTTTCTCCTTCTGTGGCCCCGCGTTACGGGCAACGCGAAGCCTTAAATTGACCTACTCATGATCTTGTGGTGCTCATTTGAGTGCCATTGCCTTCGCTCCTGTTATTGCGAGGTGATTACCTCACACCGCAACCATACCGGCTGCCGGGCCAAACGCGAAACCTTAGCTAGCACCGTCAGAATGGATATCGATCCGCCAGAGCGTCAAGCGTGCGGCGAGCCGGGCATTCTGTCCATCCTTGCCGATGGCCAGCGAAAGTTGATAGTCCGGCACGATAACTTTCGCCGACTTCGTCTCTGTATTAACTATCTCTACCTTGGAGACGCGGGCAGGAGCTAACGCATTTCCAACATATTCCGCTGGATCCTCCGACCAGTCAACGATGTCGATCTTTTCGCCATGTAATTCATCCATCACAGCGCGTGCCCGCGCTCCCATCGGACCGATCAGCGCGCCCTTTGCGCTTATGCCGCTTCGCAACGGACGTACCGCAATCTTGGTTCGATGTCCGGCTTCACGAGCGACTCCCATAATCTCCACAACACCATCACGAATCTCAGGAACTTCAAGAGCGAATAGTTGCTTCACAAGCGCTGGATGAGTTCTCGAAAGAAGTACCTCAGGACCTTTCTGACCTTGCTTTACTTCTACAACAAAGCATCGAATTCGCTCGCCATGTTTATAAATCTCACCCGGCACCTGTTCATGTGGCGGGATCTTTCCCTCAACTCGCCCAAGATCGACATAGACCATTCGATGATCCCGGCCTTGTTGTATGACGCCTGAGACGATATCGCCGACGCTAGCGCTGAATTCTCCGACAATCTCAGCATCACGAGATGCACGCATCTTCTCCTTGATTATCTTTCGCGCTGTCGAAGATGCGATTCGGCTGAAGCCAGGAAGATCATCAACGTGTTCTCCGATCTTCTCGCCATCGGGCCCAAACTCGGGCACGATGATCTGAATCTCGCCAGTCTCGCGATCTAGTCGAGCATAGGCATACGGCTTCGCACCTTCAACCTCTTGATAAGCAATCTTGACTGCAACTTCGATTGCGCTGATTAATCGATCGAGCGGGATATCCCGATCAATAGTCAGAGCTTCCAGAACTTTCATATCGACATTCATCAGTTGGTTGCCTTCCGATTGAATTCGATCTCAATTTGAGCGCGCTTTACATCGCCAAATAGCACTTCAACGCTCTTTCCCGCCACCTCGATGGCTGCAGAAACATCCGAAACGGAACTAATTCTTCCGCTGACGGTTTGTCCATCGATCTTTACCACTTTCACAAGGCGGCCAAGATTCTTCTGCCAATGACGTGGCAATACAAGTGGGCGATCTACGCCAGGGGTAGTCACTTC
>JBEGNC010000033.1:0-2938 GCA_041182705.1 Actinomycetota bacterium
GAGCAAGGAGAATGCCGAAGTTGGTAAGGATGTTGCACAACATATCGCTGCCTTCGCTCCGCAATATCTAAATCGGGAAGAGATTCCGGCTGATGTGATCGCAAACGAGCGGCGCCTAGCGGAAGAGACGGCCCGTAATGAATGTAAGCCAGATGGCGCGATTGCGAAGATCGTGGATGGGCGAGTTGCCGGTTTCGTCAAGGAGGTCTCGCTTCTAGAGCAGGCCTTCGCGAAGGACCAGAAGAAGAGCGTCCAGCAGGTTCTCGGAGATGCTGGCGTAACCGTCGCAAAGTTCTATCGGTTCCGCGTGGGCCAGTAAGGCGAAATAGCTAAGCGAAGTAGAATCTAGACTGGAAGGAGCACTCGAATGGCTGAAGGAAGAAAGAGCTACAAGCGAGTGCTCCTTAAGCTTTCTGGAGAAGTATTCGGTGGCGAAAAAGGAATTGGTGTCGACCCAGATGTGGTCAATGATGTCGCTAAGCAGATAGCTGATGTAGTTAAAGGTGGCGTCGAGGTAGCAATCGTCGTTGGAGGCGGAAATTACTTCCGTGGCGCTGAATTGCAACAGCGCGGCATGGATCGAGCTCGAGCCGATTACATGGGAATGCTCGCAACTGTTATGAACTGTCTTGCGCTCCAGGATTTCCTCGAGAAGGAGGGAATCGATACCCGAGTCCAGACTGCAATCACGATGGGACAGGTGGCTGAGCCATACATCCCACGGCGTTCGATTCGCCATCTCGAAAAGGGTCGAGTTGTGATTTTCGGTGCGGGCGCCGGTATGCCGTTCTTCACGACTGATACTGTCGCAGCGCAACGAGCTCTTGAAATCGGAGTTGATGCGTTGTTGCTCGCAAAGAGTGGTGTTGATGGCGTCTATACCGCTGATCCGCGGAAAGATAAGAGCGCAACGAAGTTCGATCAGATTTCATATGATGAAGTTCTCTCTAAGTCGCTAGCGGTCGCCGATGCGGCCGCCTTCAGTCTCTGTCGGGAGAATCGTCTCCCAATTATCGTCTTCAACCTTCTCGAGAAGGGCAATATCGCCCGAGCCGTTCGTGGCGAGAAGATCGGCACGTTGGTCAACTAAGGAGCGTCATGACAATCCAATCCGTACTTGCAGATGCCAATGCGAAGATGAATAAAGCGGTCGATGTTGCAAAAGAGGATTTTGCAGCGATTCGAACGGGGCGCGCGCATCCATCTATGTTCGCGAAGATCATGGTGGAGTATTACGGGACACCGACTCCACTCTCTCAGCTGGCGACAGTTCAGGTGCCGGAAGCTCGATTAGCTTTGATAACTCCTTACGATAAGGGTGCGATGTCATCGATCGAGAAGGCAATCCGTGAATCTGATCTGGGCGTCAATCCGGGCGGCGATGGCAATGTGATCCGAGTGAATTTCCCTCAATTGACCGAGGAGCGGCGCAAGGAATTCATCAAGGTCGCTAAAGGAAAGGCGGAGGACTCCCGAGTCTCAATCCGCGCTATTCGCCGAAATGCGAAAGAGGCTATGGAGAAGCTCGAGAAGGATGGCGTAGTAGGTAAGGATGACCTGACTCGCGGCGAGAAAGAACTAGAGAAGGTCACATCAGATCACGTCACCAAAATCGATGAATTGCTCAAACATAAAGAGGCGGAGTTGCTCGAGGTTTAACCTCTAGTAGCCATGAGCGATCTCCACGCCTTCAACGAAGCGCTGAATAAGCGCGCCGGTAGGAGATTAATCCCTTCAATTCTCGTTGGGCTGGGCCTACTTGCAATCATCTTCACCACGCTTACCTTCGCCCCAATCATCTTCGCGGCATTCGTGACTACTGCGGTCTTACTGGCCCTTCGCGAATTGACGGGCGCATTCGCAGCGCGCGGCATCTCAATCAAGTATCTCCAAGTAGCAATTGCCACCATTGCAATCCTGTTAAGCGCTTGGTTTGGTGGACTTCCCGGACTCTCTGTATCAATCGTGGTTGCTGTCATCTCATTGCTATTCATCCAACTCCTTTCTGGAATCGATGGCTTCGTCCGGAATGCGACTGGAAATACCTTTGTACTTCTATATCCAGGATTTGTCGCCGGATTCATCTTCTTACTTGCTCGATCGGGCGATGGTTTCGCCTATATAACCACCTTGGTGATACTGGTCGGTGTTAACGATACTTTCGCATACCTAACGGGATTGGCAATTGGTAGACATCCATTAGCTCCTAAGATCTCGCCAAAGAAGACTTGGGAAGGTTTCTTTGGTGGAATGCTCTTTACCTCAATAGCTAGCGCATTGGCATTCAACCTATTACTCGATCACCATTATCTGATTGGCGCAATCGCCGGCATCTTGGGAGTGATTGCCGCTACTGTCGGTGATCTCATAGAGAGTGCGATCAAGCGAGACCTTGCTCTAAAAGATATGGGCACCTTGTTGCCGGGACATGGCGGGATGTTGGATCGATTGGATTCTGCGCTGATTACAGCCCCCGTCTTCTGGTGTGTAATAGAACTGTTGAAACGCTTCGGATGAGCGAGATAAAGCTTGTCCTGGAGGAGCCAAAGGGACGTAAAAAGGCGCCCGAGCATTTTGCAGATTGGAGCGCCGATACCCGGCGAGCGAAGATTCAAGAACTTGGTCTACCTGCCTTTCGCGCAAATCAGATAGCTAACCATTACTTCGTTCACCATGACGATGCTCCAGAATCCTGGAGTGATTTCCCAGCAAGCGCACGTCAATTGGTTCGAGATCAGATTCTTCCTAGATTGTTGACACCAGTTCGTTCAATTGCCTGCGATAACGGAAAGACACGTAAAGATCTATGGCGCCTGCATGATGGCGTCCTGGTCGAGTCCGTCTTGATGCGCTATTCGGATCGCACAACGGTATGTATTTCTTCGCAAGCTGGTTGTGGAATGAATTGCCCATTCTGCGCTACCGGCCAGGCTGGCTT
>JBEGNC010000034.1:0-3389 GCA_041182705.1 Actinomycetota bacterium
ACAGAGAAGATAGAGAAAGCCGATTATCGCAGAATTGAGCTGGAAACTAACCCGGATTTGCTCGCTGAAGTCTCGAAGCAGCGACGTCCAAATCAGATATTGGTTGGATTCGCAGCCGAAACTGGCGGCAATCTCGTCGAACGAGGAAGAAGGAAACTCCATAAGAAGGGAGTTGATCTTCTCTTCGCTACTGATGTTTCATCTGGAAAGGTATTTGGGGAGGCCGTAACATCGGGAGCGCTGCTGACCAAACGAGGGGCGGAAATTCATTTTGAAAATTCCGATAAGCATGAAGTCGCCCGCGCAATCATTCAAGAGATTTCCCAAGAATTCGGCGCTCTAAATGGCTAAACGACTCTTCACGTCCGAGTCGGTCACCGAAGGACACCCGGACAAGATTGCCGATGCGATTAGCGATGCCGTGCTGGATTCGCTCCTCAGTCAAGATCGAAGAAGCAGGGTCGCTTGTGAAACATTGATTACGACTGGCCAGGTTCACGTTGCAGGTGAAGTGACTACCGATGGATTCGCTGATGTAATGACCTTAGTTCGTGAAACGGTCTTGGAAATCGGTTATGACAGCTCCGATAAAGGTTTCGACGGTAATAGTTGTGGGGTCTCGGTTTCAATTGGTTCGCAAAGCCAAGATATAGCGCGCGGTGTAGATCACGCCCTAGAAGAGCGTTCCGGTTCGACCGACCCGCTTGACCTGCAGGGTGCTGGCGATCAAGGGCTTATGTTCGGCTACGCGACGAAAGAGACACCGGAATTGATGCCGCTTCCGATCTCATTGGCGCATAAGCTGGCAAAGCGGTTAGCTGATGTACGTAAGAGCGGCGCCTTAGAGTACCTCCGACCTGACGGTAAGACTCAAGTAACTATTGAATATGAAGGCGATATTCCGGTTAGGTTAGATACTCTAGTTATTTCGACACAGCATGCGCCCGATCTCGATCTTGATCGCGAACTTTTGCCAGCAATCAAGCGAGAGGTAATCGACCCGGTATTGAGCGAATATGCGATTAACCAGGAAGCAATACAGATCCTGGTCAATCCAACCGGGCGATTTGTTATCGGTGGGCCAATGGGAGATGCTGGACTAACAGGTCGAAAGATAATCGTTGACACATATGGCGGAATGGCTCGGCATGGTGGCGGTGCATTTAGCGGCAAAGATCCGTCTAAGGTCGACCGATCCGCTGCCTACGCCATGCGCTGGGTAGCGAAGAACGTCGTTGCGGCTGAACTCGCTGATCGATGTGAGGTACAGGTCGCATATGCAATAGGCAGGGCTCAGCCAGTCGGTCTCTTCATCGAAACCTTCGGAACTGCCAAGATAGAAGAGTCCCAGATAGTCGATGCTGTCTACGAAGTATTCGACTTAAGGCCAGCTGCGATAATTCAAGAATTGGATCTGCTTCGGCCCATCTACCGCGAAACCAGTTCGTATGGACATTTTGGTCGACCTGGATTCACTTGGGAAAATACAAACAAGGCGACTCAACTCGCACGAGCGGTAAAGGGTTAGGCATGGCGGAGAGCAAGCCATTAGCTCTTCGCCGCCAGAAGGTTTCAAAGCGCGTCCGGCCGCGTGGCTTCACCTCTGTGGCCGAAGTTGTCGTCAACCACAGTTCGATTCATCTCGCTGAGTCCTTCACGTATGGGGTTCCAGAAGCGCTGAAAGAAATAGCAGTAATCGGATCTTGGGTTTTGGTTCCTTTTCAAAATCAAGAGTTGGAAGGCGTGGTCTTATCGGTGACTGATAGAGAAGAAGTAAGCGTAAAACCGATTATCCAGGTCTTTCCCGCATTACCTATGAGCGACTCATTGCTGAGATTTGCGCATGATGTAGCTCTCCGATACGGCGCACGATTGATCGATGTATTGCGATATGTTCCCAAGATTCCTGGTAGGAAAGCATCGAGTCACCGAGCAGCAATTCAACCAGAGTATCGAATCTCATTTAGATCTCCGCTTGCAGTACCAGTTGAAGAGATTCAACGGGAAATGATGGACCATGCCACTGCGACTTTGGCGATCTTTGCAACGGAACGTGAAGCCGCATCTTTCGCTGCTTCCTTCGCCAGAGATTCATCTCGAATCGTCATTCATTATCGAGGCGATGCCTCGGCTGTGGAACGAAAGAAATCCCTAGTTACTATGGAATCGGCAGAAGCACCCGTCGTAGTCGCCTCCCGATCTGGAATATTTCTTGATATTCCAAACTTGTCGCGGATATATCTATTCGGTGATTTATCCGAGCACTTATGGGAACGTCGGGCGCCATATTGGAATGTGCGCGATGTTGCACTACTTCGGGCACGAAGCCAAGGAATTAGGTTGGACATCGTGGATGGTTCGCCGTCGATGGAGATAGCTCGACTTATTGAATTAGGAGCAATCCGCTCCGAGCGGAAATGGATCAGAAACCGATCTCAGCGTCGTTTTACCTTTGCTCCAGATACATACCATGCTGCAATCCGAGAGGGCTTGAAGGTGGGACCAGTTCTTGTTTCAGTTGCTGAAAAGGCTTATAGCTCGAGCTTTATCTGTCAGAAATGCAGATCAACACCGCGCTGCGCTTGTGGAGGTCGGATGGTTTTGCAAGCAAAAGGCCAACTTGAATGCTCGCTCTGTAGGCAATCAAGCACCCAGTGGCGTTGTTTAGAGTGTGCTAGTTCTGAACGATTACTGATTCGCCGAGGTGCGGAACGAATTCACGAGGAGATTGGCAAAGCTTTCCCAAATATTCGGGTTGAGATAGCTACATCGGATCGTCCGTTCGAGCAAATAGCGGAACGTTTTATCGTCATTGCCACCCCTGGCATGGAACCGCTTGGTATTCGTTATTCCGGATTAGCGCTCTTGGATGGCGAGTTACATTTCAATCGCCCGATGTTGCGAGCCAGCGAAGTGTTGTTGAGCAATTGGTCAAACCTAGTTTCGCGCACAAATAGCAGCGCATCAGTCTTCGTCTCTCTGGAGTCGCACAATCCAATTTCCCAGGCGCTTTTGAAGTCTGATGGAACTGGATTCATTAGGCGGGAACTAGCCGAGCGTAAGCGACTTAACTTGCCACCCTGGTATCGAATCGTTCAAGTAATGGCCACGGAGAGTGTTTTGGGTAATCTCATAGCGAATCTCAAAAGTGAATTTCCGTACATCATAACTTCTGCGATTTCGCCAGAAGGAGTTCTCACAATTCGCATTCCAGTAGAGAGGTCAGAAGAGCTGATTTCCGCGCTATTTGCACTGCAGAAGTATCGTTCAGCTGCTCGCCTGAAAACTTTCGATATAAGGATTGATCCAATAACCGTATAACTTAGGTAAGATTCGGTTATGGCAATCCAACCAATTCGGTTCTTCGGCGATCCGGTTTTGACAACCCC
>JBEGNC010000035.1:0-4841 GCA_041182705.1 Actinomycetota bacterium
CATAGGCGCGCGGTTCAATCTCTGTGCCAGATAGATCGGTCACCTTGATAGTAGAAGGTGTTACTTCCACGACCTGATCCTGGCCTAATTCCAAGGCGTTCTTCGTATGAGCGATAAATGCAGATACATCAGATGCTAAGAAGTTCTCACCATCACCAACGCCTACAACCAATGGTGAATTTCGACGGGCACCGACAATCTTGGTGGGCTCATCTGCATGTACCGCCAAGAGCGTGAATGAGCCCCGTAGTTGAGTACAGATAGAGCGCATCGCGGCCGCTAGATCGCCTGACTTCTTATATTCATTACTTAACAGATGTGCCACTGATTCCGTATCGGTCTCAGATTTGAATTTATGGCCACGCGCTACCAAGTCAGCCTTTAGCTCCTCATAATTCTCGATAATCCCGTTATGGATGACCGCTAACTTTCCATCATCATCTAGATGCGGGTGGGCATTCTCATCAGTTGGTCCACCATGAGTGGCCCAACGAGTATGTCCGATACCACCGCGAGCGCTCTCAAACTCTGAATCCAATACCGCTTCAAGGTTGGCGAGCTTGCCGGCCTTCTTCGCAACTCTAAGGGCGCCACCCGCGGCTAGCGCGATTCCTGCGGAGTCATAGCCGCGATACTCCAGGCGGCGAAGCCCTTCGATTACTCGAGATAGCGCAGGATTCGCACCGGTGTAACCGACGATCCCGCACATTTGAGCTCCTTTAAGAGAGTTCCAATTTTACTAGCGCCGCTAGCGATGCGGCGAATTGCTCCGCGTCGGCGAGCGATTCAGCCTCAACCATAACGCGAATCACCGGTTCAGTGCCGGAAGCGCGCAACAGCACCCGCCCTTTATCGCCCAATTCCATTTCAACCTGATCAACCGCATTCTTCAAGGTTTGGTTTTCACTGAATCTAGATTTATCTACACCTTTGACGTTTATGAGAATCTGCGGATAACGCTTCATGAAACTAGCCAACTCACGGAGCGACTTTCCACTCTGTGCCACTTCGGAGATTAGATGAAGTGCAGTCAGAATCCCATCACCAGTCGTAGCAAACTTGCTCATTATTACGTGGCCAGATTGCTCGCCACCGAGCGTGTGGCCACCTGACAACATCTCCTCAAGGACGTACCGATCTCCTACGGGGGTAGCTTTGAATTGGATGCCACGCTCCCGAAGGGCGTTTATCAGACCAAGATTCGTCATCACGGTACCGATGATGGTCTTGGTCGGCAGTTCGGTGTGGGCCGACAAGATACCGAGAATCTGATCACCGTCAATAACTTCGCCAAGATGATCAACCGCAAGAACTCGATCTGCATCACCATCATGTGCAATGCCAAGGTCGGCCTGTTCGCTTTTTACTCGTGCAATGAGATTCCCAAGATGGGTTGAGCCGCAATCTTCATTGATATTACGACCATTTGGTTTATCGGAAATAGCAATCACTTCCGCGCCTAATCGTCGTAGAACTTCTGGGGCGACCGTTGATGCCGCGCCATTTGCGCAATCAACGACTACTTTGATACCTGCAAAATCCGCCTTAACGGTTCCCAAGAGATGTTGGATGTACCGTTCTTTCGCGCCATCGTCGAAAGTAATCTTCCCAACGGCGTATTCATCACCACGCGACTTTCCCATTTCACTCTCGATTTGAGCCTCGATTGCATCCGGCAACTTACGACCATTTCGAGCGAAGAACTTGATGCCGTTATCACTCGCTGGATTGTGAGATGCGCTGATCATCACGCCGAGATCGGCTTTCGATTCGGTGACCAAGAATGCGACCGCTGGAGTTGGAAGTACGCCGACGCGAATCACATCGATGCCGCACTCAGATAAACCCGTTGCGATTGCGCGCTCTAGATACTCCCCAGATTCGCGAGAATCCTGGGCGATGATCGCCTTCGGGAGATGGCCGGCGAATTCACCGATATCTGCGAGAACATGGGCAGCTGCTACCGCCAGATCATGGGCGAGTTGCTCTGTTAGGTCTACGCCAGCAACGCCCCGGACACCATCGGTGCCGAATAGGGGCATCTCGCGATTAGCGCTTGCTGTACTGCGAACGCTTACGAGCCTTCTTTAGGCCGTATTTCTTGCGCTCGATTACGCGTGGATCACGAGTCAGGAACTTTGCTTTCTTAAGTGCGGGGCGGTTGGCATCGACATCAATCGCATTTAATGCGCGAGCAACGCCAAGGCGGAGTGCTCCGGCTTGACCGGAGATTCCGCCGCCATCGATTCGAGCGATGACGTCGTACTTACCCTCAGCGCCAACGGTGCGAAGCGGCTCCGAGACGGATTGCTGGTGGACCTTATTTGGGAAATAAACATTGAGGGCTTTGTCATTCACGGTCCATCGACCGGTACCAGGGACGAGGCGGACACGAGCAACCGCTTCCTTACGACGACCAACTCCGGCGCCCGGCGCGATTACCGCTGCGCGGTTGGTGGCTGCAGCAGGTGTGCTGGAGCTATATGCGGTTATCTTCTCGTTATCAGACATCATCATCCTTTACTTGCCCAACTTAGTTTGATCGATTTGCTTGAATTCATATGCAATCGGAGCTTGCGATGCGTGCGGATGGTTAGGTCCGGCATACACCTTCAATTTCGATGCCATCTGCTTGCCCAGAGAGTTCTTTGGCAACATTCCCTTGATCGCCTTTTCAACTGCGCGGGTTGGGAACTTCTCTAACAAGAGCTCGTAGTTACGAGCCGTTAGACCGCCTGGATATAGCGAGTGTTGGTAAGCGATCTTCTCGGTCAATTTGCTACCGGTAAGCGCAACCTTCTCAGCGTTGATGACGACTACGAAGTCGCCCATATCCATATGAGGAGCGAATGTGGCCTTGTGCTTACCGCGAAGGAGCGTTGCGGCATGGCTAGCGAGGCGACCGAGAACAACATCAGTTGCATCGATGACGTACCACTTACGCGCAACATCGTTAGGGGTTGGGGTAAAGGTACGCACAGCTAACTCACTTTCCTCGATACTTCTTATTAGATCCGCTCCTTGGCTGAGTTACCAGCGCTGCGGAGGCAGAAGGAGGAGGCTACCCGCCCCCTTCGGGAGGGTCAAAATCAGTGGCTCCAGACCGGCTCGGGGCTCTCATAGACCTGCCCCTCAGCCCCAAAGATCAGGAATCTGGTGAAACCTTTGGCGAACCAGCGGTCATGGGTGACGGCGATGACCGTTCCTTCATAAGCAGCAAGCGACCGCTCCAGCGCCTCAGCGCTCGCCAGATCCAAGTTATCGGTCGGCTCATCTAGTAGAAGAAGGGTGTCACCAGCGAGTTCCAATAAGAGGACTTGAAAGCGCGCTTGTTGTCCACCAGATAGCGAAGTGAATAACTGTTCAGCTTGTTGGGCCAATTCATATCGGCCGAGAACTGATTTCGCAGCGCCTAGTTGTAACGAATTCTGCTGCCAAAGGATCTCCAGGAGCGTCTTTCCTTCAAACTCTGGGTGAGCATGGGTTTGGGCGAAGAAACCTGGTTTCACTCGAGCCCCCAATTTGAAAGTTCCGGTGTAACGGACTGAATCATCCCCAGATATTCGACGTAGGAAGTGAGACTTTCCAGTTCCATTCTTACCGAGGATTGCTACTCGATCTTGATAATAGATCTCAATTGAGAATGGATCAGTGAGATTCTCCAATGTTAAGTTCTCACATGTAACGACTCGTTCCCCAGTTCGTGTGCTCCGGAGATTCACTTTCACATCTTGTTCAATTGGTGGCGGTGGCGGCGGTCCAATCTCCTCAAATTTTCGAAGTCGGGTCTGCATCGCACGATAACGCGAAGCCATATCCGGCGAGGATGCAGCCTGCCATTGCAAGGTCAACACCAACTCTTTCAATCGCTTATGTTCATCTTCCCAGCGCTCCAAGACTTGGACAAACTGCTCATTACGCGCCTTTCGAGCTGCGTGATAAGTGTCAAAGCCTTCGCCATGAATCCAAGTTGAATTTCCGTTTATGCCTTGTTCCAGAGTCACAACTTTATTCGCAGTTGCGGCCAATAATTCACGATCATGTGAGATGAAGAGAATGGTCTTCTTCGATTTTCGAATCTCTTCTTCTAGCCAACGCTTTGCCGGTACATCTAGGTAGTTATCCGGCTCATCGAGGATCAAGACCTCATCCGGTCCATTAAGGAGGCTCTCAAGCACTAGCCGTTTCTGTTCACCACCGGATAGCGAATTCACCTCGCGATTTGCCACGCGATCGAAGGTTTTTCCAAGCGCATTGGAACAAGCGATATCCCAACGAACCTCTTCGTCATACCCGCCCGAATCGCCCCAATCCGAAAGCGCCTGGGCATATGCCATCTGTTCGCGCTCTGCATCGTTGAGCGCCATCGCTGCTTCTGCCGCTTTTAACTTCGCAGCCGCATCGCGGATCTTCGGCGTTGAAACTGAGACTAATAAATCTCGGATAGTCGATTGATCACGGATAGATCCGATGAACTGGCGCATGATGCCCAATCCGCCGGTGACGATAATCTGGCCACTATCTGGTTCTAGATCACCAGCGATCATCCGGAAGAGCGTCGTCTTACCCGATCCATTAGGACCAATCAGCGCCACTTTCGCGCCATCGCCGACGCGAAATGAGACATCGCTTAGGAGAACCCGACCGTCGGAGAGGGCGTATTCGATTCCCACCACATTTATCTGACCCATCAATCCTCATCCCGGCGACGAATCGTGATCTCAGCGCGGGCTTGTAATTCACTCGCCGGTGGATATTCGACGCCGACCAAGGTCAGGCCGCGTGCTGGGAATACCAAACTCTCACTCACCCGTTCTTTGTTTGCTAACAATTCGCCGATC
>JBEGNC010000036.1:0-7143 GCA_041182705.1 Actinomycetota bacterium
TTGGTCTTTGGCAGGGCGCTTGGCTCGCTGCAGCAATCGTCGGAGCATTTACTCTGGTTTTGATTCTCTGGCCAGCGATCTTCCATCGTAAGAAAGATGAGTCCTTTCCACGCCAGTTCCAGTACAACGTTCCCGCGGAGATTGCCTACACAGTTATACCCTTCTTGATCATCGCCGTTCTATTTGGTTATACGGCTCGAGCCCAGAATCAGATAACTGCAGTCTCGCCGGCTAGCGCGACAGAGGTACATGATGTAACGGTGAACGCCTTCCAATGGTCCTGGCAGTTCACTTACGAAGAGGCTGGCCCAGGCACCACGGTCACTGGTTCACCGGCTCAGCCACCAGTTCTCTACATGCCACAAGGTGAGCGAGTTCGCTTCAAGATAACGGCATCGGATGTAGTCCACGGATTCTGGGTCCCAGCATTCATGATCCAAATCCAAAACCTGCCAGGCGTTGAGAATCAATTGGAATTTACAGCAAATGAGCTCGGCGAATATCCGGGGCGATGCAACATTCTCTGCGGCCGCCAACATGCGCAGATGCTCTTCACTGTCAAAGTTGTGACCCCGGCGGAATATGACGCTTACATCGCATCACTCAAGGCAGGAGCTAACACGTGACGACATACGCGACCAGGAGCGAAGAGCGAAACACTAGTGCGCCACGACCGACCAGCAAAGGACGGTTAGCGGTAAAGATCCTTACTTCGACTGATCACAAGGTCATCGGTTATCTCTATCTCGCTACCTCTTTCGTCTGGTTCCTGATTGGAGGGCTATTAGCCCTTGCTATCCGCGCTGAATTAACCCGCCCTGGGATGCAATTCTTGAGCGCCGAGCAATACAACCAGGTCTTCACTATGCACGGCACAATCATGTTGCTGATGTTCGCTACACCGCTATTCGTCGGGTTTGCCAACGTCATCATGCCGCTGCAGATCGGCGCTGCCGATGTCGCATTTCCGCGAATGAACATGTTGTCCTACTGGCTCTACCTTTTCGGTGGAATAGTTGCAACGGCCGGATTCCTCTCACCGGGAGGAGCCGCTTCATTTGGCTGGACTGCATACGCGCCGCTATCTCGCTCAGAATTCTCACCTGGGATTGGTTCTGATCTTTGGATCATGGGCTTAGCTGTCGGCGGTCTTGGCACAATTCTTGGTGGTGTTAATTTCGTAACCACGATCTTCACTATGCGTGCACCAGGCATGACTATGTTCCGAATGCCGATTTTCTCTTGGAACGTGCTACTCACTTCCATACTGGTACTCGTAGCTTTCCCGCCACTTGCGGCGATTTTGCTAGCTCTCGAATCGGATCGACTCTTCGGAACTCATGTCTTTGACCCCGCAAATGGTGGAGCGATGCTCTGGCAACATCTCTTCTGGTTCTTTGGACACCCGGAGGTCTATATCCTGGCGCTGCCATTCTTTGGAATCGCAACCGAGATACTTCCGGTATTCAGTAGAAAACCAATCTTCGGATACAAAGGTTTGATTGCCGCGACTATCGCGATTGCGGCGCTTTCCGTCGCTGTTTGGGCGCACCATATGTACGCGAGCGGTCAGGTTAATCTTGCATTCTTCTCTTTCGCGACCTTCTTGATCGCAGTGCCGACGGGCGTGAAATTCTTCAATTGGATAGGAACAATGTGGCGCGGTTCGCTCACCTTCGAGACGCCAATGCTCTGGGTCATGGGCTTCTTAATCACATTCCTCTTAGGTGGTTTGACTGGTGTAATCCTCGCTAGCCCACCGCTGGATTTTGCAGTCTCTGCTTCATATTTCGTCGTAGCGCACTTCCACTATGTCCTCTTCGGTACTGTGGTCTTTGCGATGTTTGCCGGCTTCTATTTCTGGTGGCCGAAGATGACCGGTCGGATGCTCAATGAGACCCTTGGCAAGATCCACTTCTGGACCTTGTTCATCGGGTTCCACACCACCTTCTTGATCCAGCACTGGCTCGGGATCAAAGGCTTTCCGCGGCGCTATGCGGATTATCTGGCTACCGATGGATTCACGACCATGAATATGGTCTCAACCGTCGGCGCTGCGCTCTTAGCGCTATCGATGATTCCTTTCGCCATCAACGTCTGGATCACTCGAAGCGCGCCAAAGGTAGGGGTCGATGATCCATGGGGTTACGGTGCATCCTTGGAATGGGCAACTTCTTGTCCGCCACCGAGACATAACTTCACCTCGATGCCACAGATCCGTTCGGAACGCCCAGCATTCGATCTCCACCACCCAGCGCACGCGAAGATCGAGGGCCACTAGTGAAGTTCGGTTATCGCCTTTTCCTATTCCTAGCCATCTTCTATGCAATCGTTACCGTCATCTATTGGCAGATGGCAAATGAACCCGTTGGCATTACTGCCCTAGCGCTGAGCGCTGGACTGGCTCTGATCATCGGTTACTACTTCTGGTTTATCAATCGACGAACTGGCGGTATCTTGCCCGAAGACAACCTTGAGGGAGAGATCGCAGATTCAGCGGGGGAGATTGGCTTCTTTAGCCCACATTCATGGTGGCCGCTTCCCGTAGCTGCTTCAGCAATGGCAGTCGGCCTCGGATTGATAATCGGTTGGTGGCTCACGCTGATTGCGGTCGGTGCATTGTTAGTTTCAGTAATTGGATTCGTTCTCGAATATGAGCGCCCAAGTAACGCTCCGCACCACTAGTGACAATTAGAGCAGAGATAATCAAGACCGGGATTCCGGAACTCAAGTCTGCATCAATAATCATAAACGCCCCGGCGCAGGAGATATTTGAATTGCTGGCGCGCCCAGAGAATCACCCAAAGATTGACGGTTCGGATTCAGTAAAGGGCGTGAATTTCGGTCCAGAGCGACTATCAATGGGAGCTAAGTTCGGCATGAAGATGGAGATTGGGATTAAGTATCGGATCACAAATACCGTGGTCGAGTTCGAAGAGGGAAAACGGATTGCTTGGCGCCATCTGGGACGGTGGGTTTGGCGATACGAATTGAACGAGATTGCGCCACATCAAACTGTGGTTACCGAAAGTTTCGATGGGCGGCCATCGCCGCTGCAGTGGTGGCTTAAGGCACGTAAGGCTTACCCGTATGTAGAAATCGCTGTTGCCAAGACCTTGGTGCGGATCAAGAAGTTAGTCGAAGCGCTCGACTAGTGATGTCCCTCTTCAAGTTCTAAAAGTTCCTTTGTGGTTGGCTTGGCAATTTGCTCTTGATGAGCCTGTGAAAGGCGTGATCGCACTTTGCCCTTGAGGCCTTGTGGATTGGCTACTCCATTCTCATCAGCAGCGCCAATCTCAAGCGGAGCAAGTTGTTCATGAGAAGTGAGTAAATACGCACGCTCTGGAGTTAGCGGTTCATGAACCTCTACATACTCACCATGCGGAAGCATGACCAATCGCCCGGTCTCTCGGCCATGGAGGACGAGCTCCCGATCGGCGCGCTGTAACGATAAGCAGATGCGCTTCGTGGTGACATACGCAATTGGGGGCAGGACGATGATTCCAATTCTGGAGAACCACATAATCTGATTGATTGAAAGGTCAAAGTGGGTCGCAATCAGGTCATTGCCGCCATTAATCAGAGCGACCAGGGTGAAAGTTAGCGACATCGCACCAATCGCAGTGCGAGTTGGGTTATTTCGCGGACGATCAAGTAGGTGATGCTCTCGCTTATCTCCGGTCATCCACTGTTCGATAAATGGATAGAAGGCCATCAAAGTGAAGATAATTCCAGGAATAATCAGACCGGGAATCAAGATATTCCAAGAGATAGTTATACCGAAGGCATGGGTCTCCAACGGAGGAGAGAGCCGAACTAGTCCGTCGAGCCATCCCATGTACCAATCGGGCTGTGATCCGGCGCCAATTTGTCCGGGGTTATACGGACCATAAATCCAAATTGGATTTATCGATGCAACCGCGCCAAGAAAGGCGGTGATGCCGAATACGATGAAGAAGAAACCGCCGGCCTTTGCCATATAGACCGGCATCAATGGGTAACCAACTACGTTCTTCTCAGTTCTTCCGGGGCCGGGGTATTGGGTGTGCTTCTGATACCAGACCAACATCACGTGGGCGGTGATCAAAGCGAGCATGATTCCTGGGATAAGGAGGATGTGAACGGCATAGATGCGTTGGATGAATACTTCGCCAGGGAAAGCTCCGCCGAAGAGGAAGAATGAGAGGTAGGAGCCGACAACTGGAATAGCTTGGATGATCGCCTCTGCGATTCGAATACCAGTACCAGAGAGCAAATCATCTGGGAGTGAATAGCCCAAGAAGCCTTCAACGATTCCTAGAGTTAGAAGAGCTACGCCGATAATCCAATTGAGTTCGCGTGGTTTGCGGAATGCGCCAGTGAAGAAGACGCGGAGCATATGTACGACCATGGCAGCCATGAAGATGAGCGCGGCCCAGTGGTGGATCTGCCTCATCAAAAGCCCGCCACGGACATCGAAGGAGATATTTAGGGTGGATGCGTATGCAGCCGACATCGTGACGCCGTTTAGCGGCTCATAGGAACCTTCATATTCGACCTCTTTCATCGAAGGGTCGAACCAGAAAGTCAAAAATGTTCCAGAGAGCAAGAGGATGATGAAGGAGTACATGACGATTTCACCGAGCATGAATGACCAGTGATCCGGGAAGACTTTGGTGATGGTCTTCTTCATCCATTTCGCAGCGCCGGTCCGCTCATCAATGAAGTTGGCGGTACCGCCCGCTAATCTCTCACGTGCACTCATCCTGAATCACGCCCCCAGAAACTCGGTCCAACTGCTTCATTGAAAGGCGCCTTGGCGATCAAGTAGCCCTCACTATCAACTGTAATAGCCAATTGTGGCAAAGGACGAGCTGCTGGTCCAAAGATAACCTTCGCTGCCCTGGTCACATCGAAGGTCGACTGGTGGCATGGGCAGAGCAAATGCTTGGTGGTCTGCTCATATAGAGCGACCGCACATCCCATATGTGAGCAGATCTTGGAGAACGCGATGATTCCTTCATAGGTCCAGGAGAGTCGCTCTGCATCAAGATTGAACTCTTCCGGTCTAATGCGGATGAGGAGGACAGAGTCTTGTGCAATATCGTCGAGATGGCGGACTTTTCCGGCCGGGAATTCTGGTTGAACTTGAGCGACCGCTCCAACCTCAAGATCAGATGGCTTGATTGGTCGGTCACCTGGATCGGTGACGAGGCGAGTTCCGGCCTTCCAGTTGGTCTCGTTTAATTCATTCTCGGGGAGCGGACCTAGATCACGAAGAAGAAGTAATGGTGAGAGCCCAACCAGTCCAAGAGCCAGCCCCATAGTTCGCTTGATGAGCGGACGCCTTCCTAGCCCGGCGGCCGCAGCCCCCTCTTTTGCGGCAGCAACCAGAGCGGCGCGATCTTCATCATCGGATCGTTGTTCCTTTCGAGGCGCGACGACTTCATGGTCCGGCATCAGAGTCTTTGCCCAATGCACAGCTCCCATGCCGATGAAGAAGAGCGCCATCGCAAGTCCAAGGCCGAGGAAGAGTTGGTGGGCATTCGTATTATTGAAAATCGGCAGGAAGATCAAAGTGTCTTCCGGAATAAAGATGTAGGAGTAGATGAAGAGAATAGTTCCAAGCGCAGAGAGTGCGAAGAGAATCGCAACCTGTCGCTCGGCCTTCTTTGCGGCTTGCGGATCTACATCCGACTTACGATGTACGTGTTCGGGAAGTCCCGGATCACTCAGTGGTTCTAATTCATTCTTCATCTTTATCTCGCCTTCGATGTCAGCCAGACAGCGACACCAATCAAAAGGCTTAATCCAAATGCCCAGGCAAGTAATCCCTCAGTAACAGGACCAGTTCGACCGAGCGCTGCGCCGCCCAGGTTCGGCTCCTTCTCCACAAACTTGATCCACTTGATGATTGAAAGCTTCTCTTCATGAGTGAGAGTCGTATTTGCGAAGACAGGCATCGCCTGCGGGCCAGTGATCATCGCTTCATAGATATGTCGCGGTTCAACTCCCATAACAGTTGGCGCGTATTTGCCTCGAGTTAAGGCGCCACCTTGACCAACGAGGTTATGGCACATCGCGCAATTCGTTCGGAATAGTTCGCCACCTTCGGCGGTATTTCCATCTCGCTCCCAGGCTAATTCCTCATTAGTTACCGCAGCTGGACCGGGAGCTAATGAGGCCACATACGCTGCCAGAGCGGCGGTCTCTTCCTCGGTATAAACCGGGGCTTTCCGCATTGCCTGTTGGCTCATATCTGCCATCGGCATTCGCCCAGTCGCAACTTGGAAATCTACCGATGCCGCTCCAACTCCGATCAATGAAGGGGCAGCGCCAGCACCTTCAGCGCTCAAGCCATGGCAAGAAGAGCAACCGCGAAGGAAAATCTCACGACCCTCTTTGATCAAAGATGCTTTATCCGAAGATATTGTGACGGCAACTTCCTCTGTTGCTGCCTGAGCAACTGAGAATCCGATTCCGGCGAGCGATAGCGAAGTAAAGAGAAGCGCGGGACCGGCGAAGCGGTGGCGGCGATATCTGGAGAGAGCTCCGATAAGACGATTCATCATTGCACCAAGTAGATCGCCGAGAAGAGCGCGATCCAGACAATGTCGACGAAGTGCCAGTAATAGGAGACGACGATTGCCGTGGTTGCCTGTGAGTGACCGAAGCGCCGAGCCTTTGAAACACGAATCATCACGATCAAGAAAGCAATCAGGCCGCCAGTCACATGTAGACCATGGAAGCCAGTTGCAAGGTAGAAGACTGAACCATATGGCGATGACGAGAGTGTCAACCCTTCATGGACTAGTTCGGCATATTCGAAAACCTGGCCACCGATGAAGAACGCTCCCATGATGAATGTGAGAGCAAACCACTCCCTCATTCCCCACTTGGAGAACTGCCAGATTGAACCGGTCCGATAATTCTGGAAACGCTCCGCAGCAAAGACACCAAATTGGCAAGTGACTGAAGAGAGGACAAGAACAGTTGTGTTGAGAGCGGAGAATGGAATGTTCAACATTTCGACGGACTCAGCCCAGATCTCTGGACCTTGAACGGCTCGGGTAGTGAAGTACATGGCGAAGAGCGCCGCAAAGAACATCAATTCGCTTGAGAGCCAGACGATGGTCCCTACGGCGACGATATTTGGCCGATTGA
>JBEGNC010000037.1:0-8350 GCA_041182705.1 Actinomycetota bacterium
GAGGGCTTGACCTAGAGTTTGCCGCTAGTCGATCCCCGATAGCTCAATCGGCAGAGCAGCCGGCTGTTAACCGGCAGGTTCTTGGTTCGAGTCCAAGTCGGGGAGCTTTTCATTTACACTCGCGCCATGGCAATGGTTCGAATTCGAGTAGCTCTCCCTGATCGACCTGGCTCCCTTGGAGCGGTCGCATCCGCAATTGGTTTTGCGGGTGGCGACATTCGCGGCCTAGTAGTTCTCTCATCTGAAGGTGGCCGCGGTATCGACGACATAACTGTTGCCTTCCCGGGAACGGATCCGGCCGATCTAATAAATGTATTGAATGCCATCGGCGGCGTCGAAGTCATCTCCGTTACGCCAGTCAACTAAGTACGGAAGCACCTTCGCTAGGTAGCGAATCGAAGAAGCGGGGCGCCTTAAAGCTCGCATCTGCAAATGCTCGCTCGATAGAGCTGGCAATTACACCAGCCTCACTCTCGCGGATCAGTGCGATAGCACTTCCGCCAAAACCGCCGCCGACCATTCGCGAACCAAGTGCACCATTTGCAATTGCGGTATCGACGGCAAGATCTAGCTCAGGGCAAGAGACGTTGTAATCATCACGAAGCGAGATGTGAGAGCCATTTAGTAATCGACCAAACTCTTCAAATCTATCGCCTTCAAGGGCATTGACTGCGTCTAACACTCGCTGAATCTCGGTAACCGCATGACGGGCTCTTCGGAAGTTCATTGGTGATAGTGATTTCTCAGCAGCTAACAGATCTGCAAGACTCAGATCGCGCAGGGACTTGACCCCGAGATCACGTGCCACTGCTTCGCATTGAGATCTACGCTCAGCATATCCGCCATCGACGAGGGCATGATGAGCCTGAGTATCGATTATCAATAACTTTAGACCATGCGCCGCAAAATCCACTCTGACATGGCGCGTCGACAGATCCCTGCAATCTAGCAACAGAGCGAAATCAGCCCGACCCATCAGAGAGATGGATTGATCCATGATTCCGCAAGGGACTCCCACATATTCATTTTCTGCTCGCTGTGTTAACAGCGCTAATTCGCGGTGCTCTTTACCCAGATTGAATCGAGCATTCAGCGCTGTAGCCGTGCTGCACTCTAGCGCTGCTGAAGAAGATAGGCCGGCGCCCACTGGAACATCACTTTCGATATATATGTTGAGGCCATGCTTTATACCCAATGCCCAGATGACACCGAGCACATAGCGAGCCCAACCAACGCCAAATTTACCCTCGAGATCGGCAACAGAAACTTCCGCGACATCGCTCGGACGTTGGGCCGAAATGATTCGAATCAGATGATCTTCACGCAGCGCGAGCGCCGCATAAGTTCGACGATCGATGGCAAATGGGAGGACAAAGCCATTGTTGTAGTCGACATGCTCGCCGATCAGATTCACGCGCCCGGGAGCAAAGGCCACCACCTCGGGTTCGCGACCGAAGTGCCTTTTAAAGCCCTCCGATACCTTCTCTTTAGAGTTTGACATCACGTAATTGTTGGGCGGATTGCTCAGGTCGCACATCCATCATGAAGGAACCGAATGCCGACTCAGAGCCAGCTAAATACTTCAACTTACCTGGAGCGCGTCGGATGCTTGTGATTTGCCAATGTAGCCGCATCGATTCCCGCCCTACTCGGACCGGGGCTTGATGCCAAGCAGCTATGTAAGCCATCTTGGTATCGAATACACCATCAAGTCGCTGCAAAACTTCCTTAGCGATTGGCGCAAATTGCTCGGCTGAGACTTCATCGAGCCCAACTAAGTCAGCGACTGGTCGTTTTGGAGCTAGATGAATCTCGAATGGATAACGAGCTGCATATGGGACATAGGCAATCCACTCCGAATTCTGAGCCACGATTCGGACTTCATCCTGAAGTTCCCGTTCGATGACGTCATCTAACAAAACGCGTCCGGTTCTACTTAGGTGCTTCTCCGCAGTCGCAAGCATCTTCTCGGTCTTTGGTGGCAGATATGGGTAAGCATAAATCTGACCATGAGGGTGTGAGAGCGTTACGCCGACTTCCTCGCCACGATTCTCAAAAGGCGCGATGTGTTGGATATATGGAATTGCGGATAGTTCCGAAGTTCTATCTCGCCAAGCCTCTAACACAGTTCTAATCTGTCGAATCGAGAGATCCTTAAATGAAGCATCGTAATTCGAAGTAAAACAAACCACTTCGCATTTTCCGGCCGCTGGAACGGCTGGGAGGTCCATTGAGAGTTCGGTTGGAATAACCACGGAGTCATTCGGGGCGCGAAGAGATGGCGAGCGATTATCAAAGACGACAACCTCATAATCGCTCTCTGGAATTTCGGTCAAGAAGCCGGGGCGACTAGCGGCGAGCGGATTCAATTCCTTGGGCGGCAGAAATGCTCGACCCTGCCGGTGTGCGGCTACTACGACCCACTCGTTGGTGAGTGGATCAAGTCGCATTTCACCGATAATCGGTTGGGATTCTGCTTCTCGGAGGTCTTCAGCGGTGCGAGTCTGCCCATGGGTGTCGTAATAACGGATCGTTCGACCATCCATCAAGGTGCGGTCGGTTCGAACCACGCCAGCGCCGAGTTTCTTTGACGACATTCCATTACTCTACCCATATGCCTGCGCGTGCGCACTTATCCAATGGTGGCGTTGATTTCTACTGCGAAGAAATCGATGGCGCACTGGTCATTCGCTATTGGGGCTCGGCAATTACCGGAGAACTATCGAATTTTCTATTTCAAAGGGCGGTTCCACACAGCGATTTCGATCAGGTTCAAACGCCTGGAGTTCTCCGCGAACATTCAAGAGGCTGGCTCGGTTACCCGTCAATCTCAGGCCATCGAAACGGTAACGATTGGTCGACGCACTTCAAGGTCAAATCACTAACATCCGATCGCGCCAGTCTTATTGCCAAGTTCGTTGATGAGAGCGCTGAACTAGAACTATCCCTGACGGTCAAGATAGATGAATTTGGTGTATTGCTAATGGATTACGCGTTGACCAATAAAGGGGACGCATACTTCCTCAATGAATTGCTCTATTGGCTACCGCTATCTGACCGAGCGACGCAGACCTTGGATTTTGCTGGCCGATGGTCGAATGAGCGAAACCCACAGCGAAGTGAGATTCGAATCGGCCGCTGGGTTCGCGAATCTCATGAAGGAAGAAGTGGCCACAACGGCACCATAGGTGAGATTGGTCTGGCGAAAGAAACGGATTTCGGAAATGGCGAAGCTTGGTCGGTATCCCTGGCCTGGAGCGGTGATTCGCAATATTGCGTAGAGAAGAATTACGAGGGCGTGCAATCGATCGGCGCTGGCGAAATTCTCGCTCCGGGAGAGGTTATTCTGCAGAAAGGTCAGACCTACCAGGCGCCACAACTCATCGCTGCCTATTCGAAGCGCGGCTTAGATGGATTGGCGCAAGCCCACCACTCATCGATTCGATCGCGCAGTAACCATCCGAAGAGCGTGCGTCCGCTCACCCTAAATATGTGGGAAGCGATCTATTTCGATCACAGCGCAGAGCGGGTGAAACGCTTGGTGGATGTGGCGGCAAAAATCGGTGTAGAACGCGTCGTATTGGATGATGGTTGGTTTGGCTCACGGCGAAATGATCGCTCCGGCCTGGGGGATTGGCAGGTAAGTCAAGAAGTTTGGCCTAATGGGCTTGGTGAAATCTCTAAATATATTGCAGATAAAGGGATGGAGTTCGGACTCTGGTTCGAAGGTGAGATGGTTAACCCCGATTCCGATGTTTATCGCAAGAATCCGGATTGGATCTTGAGCGAAGGCGGTCGAGTCCCAGCCACCTGGCGACACCAATTAGTGTTGAACCTTGCCCATCCAGATGCTTATAAGTACATCCTAGAATCGGTAAGCAAAGTAATAGCAGATGCCTCAGTGCGATATATCAAGTGGGATCACAATCGAACTCTGATTGATGCAGGTTATCTAGGTCGGGCTGCTTATCGGATTCAAACGGAAGCCATTTACCGACTTTTCGATGAGCTGAAAGCGCGCCATCCAGGACTTGAGATTGAGTCTTGCGCTTCAGGTGGCGGCCGAATTGATCTCGGGATGATCGATCATGTAGATCGATTCTGGACCAGTGACAATAACGATGCCCTAGAACGCCAACATATCCAGCGCTGGACCATGCAATTCATCCCACCCGAGTTACTCGGTACGCATATCGGACCTACTCCAGGTCATCAGACCGGGCGCTTACTCTCCTTGCCATTCCGCGCTATTACTGCGCTCTTTGGCCATGCTGGAATCGAATGGGATATATCTAAGTTAAATGAGGGTGAACTAGAGAAATTGTCCGGCTGGATCTCCTACTACAAATCCAAACGCTCGTTGATTCATTCTGGATCCATGGTGCGAATGGATTATCCGGATAGCGATCATCATCTTTACGGCGTGATAGCGAGCGACCAACAAAGCGCGCTTATCGCATTCGCGCAGATGAAGCCGATTACAGCTTCACATCCGCCTCAGTTGCGAATTCGCGGTTTGAAACCAGAGCAGAGTTACCGGGTTCAAGTCGCAGAGCCTGCTGGAACATCAGCCATGATGTTGATAGAGCCACCACTTTGGGTTCGCGAAGGCTGTGTCGTGAGCGGATCGATTCTCGAGAGCGTCGGGCTTCCTGCGCCGATAATGCGTCCGGCCGAAGCGCTTCTAATCGAACTAGAAGCTATCTAATCCAATCTAAAGTTCGTTCGATTGCCCGCTTCCAATTCGATAATCCAACAGTGGCAAGAGTCGAATTCTGATCTGCTTTCCACCGCTTACCCTCTTGCCAATTCTTCTTCAATTGCTCTTTGTCGGTGAAGAATCCAGTAGCTAATCCTGCGGCATAAGCAGCGCCGAGCGCTGTTGTCTCTAACACTTTCGGCCTAATTACATCGATTCCCATGATGTCAGATTGCATCTGCATACAAAGATCATTGGCGGTGATTCCTCCGTCTACCCGCATCTCCACTAGCTTCGCTCCACTATCAGCGACCATCGCATCAAGGACGTCACGCGTCTGGTAGCAGATCGCTTCCAACGCAGCGCGTGCTAGATGAGCGCGAGTAGCGGCTCTCGTCAGGCCTACGACTGCGCCTCGAGCATCGCTCCGCCAATAAGGTGCAAAGAGCCCAGAGAAAGCCGGCACAAAATAGACGCCGCCATTATCTGGAACGCTTCGCGCCAACTCTTCCACCTCAGGGGCGCTCTTGATTATTCCCAATTGATCACGGAGCCACTGGATTGCCGAACCAGTAACCGCAACCGAGCCTTCTAGGGCATAGCGCGCTGGCTCGTCACCGAATTTGAAGCAGACAGTGGTCAACAGTCCATTTTTGGATCGTACGATTTCAGTACCGGTATTGAGCAGAGCAAAATTGCCAGTTCCATATGTCGTCTTCGATTCACCGCGCTCGAAACAGGTCTGTCCGACCATCGCTGCTTGTTGGTCGCCCAAGATTCCTGCAATTGGGATTTCGGCGCCAAGTGGCCCATTGAGAAGAGTCTTTCCGAAAACCTCAGCTGAAGATGCGATCTTTGGCAGAACGGAGCGTGGTACCTCGAAGAAACCAAGTAACTCATCATCCCAATCCAAGGTTTCAAGATTCATCAATAGCGTTCGGCTGGCGTTGGTCACATCAGTGACATGGGTCCCGCCGGTAAGGTTCCAGACCAACCAGGAGTCAATGGTTCCAACTAGCGCGTTTCCAGATGCAATTGCGCTCTTCACGGCAGGTACGTTATTTATGAACCAGTTCATCTTGCTTCCCGAGAAATAGGGAGCGATTGCCAATCCAGTTTTAAAAGTAATCTTTTCTTTTACCTCATTCGAAAAAGTGTCGAGGAAGCTCTGGGTTCGAGTGTCTTGCCAGACTATGGCATTGGCCAGTGGCTTACCGGTCGTTCGGTCCCAAATGACCGTGGTCTCGCGCTGGTTGGTAATTCCGATTCCTGCTAGGTCGCTGCCAGCAATACCTGCTTCATTTAGAGCGCCGGAGATCACTTCTTTGGTGCGCTCCCAGATTTCACTCGCATCATGCTCTACCCAGCCGGCTTTGGGGAGGAGTTGGCGATGCTCAAGTTGATGTTGTCCGATTATCTTTCCAGCGTTATCAAAAACGATGAAGCGAGTCGATGAAGTTCCCTGGTCCAAGGCGCCGATAAATGCCATAGCGCGTATCCTACGCAGGTGAGCGTTTTCTCTTCAGCCCTTAATCCAGAGGCAAGAGTGGCTGCGCTCGAATCCCTAAAAAGCGATGAGTTCGATCTTTTGGTAATCGGTGGTGGAATCAATGGCGTAGGAATCGCTCTTGATGCTGCCTCTCGAGGTTTGGCAGTTGCCCTAGTCGAATCGGGCGACTTCGCAAGTGGCACCTCTTCGAAATCCTCCAAGTTGATTCATGGCGGTCTTCGTTATCTAGAGCAATACGATTTCAAATTGGTGCGAGAAGCTCTTCAAGAGCGAGAACTGATGGTCACCAATCTCGCCCCACACCTAGTAAAGCCAGTCGCATTCCTATATCCGCTCCAGGAGAAGTTGAAAGAGCGAACTTATGTCGGAGCTGGAATGGCGCTCTATGACGCGCTTCGCGGATTCAAACGAGCACTACCATGGCATAAACACATCTCGCAGAAAGAACTAAGTGAAATCGCGCCCTCGTTAAGGCTGGATGTGATCACGGGTGGCTATCAATATTTCGATGCTCAGGTCGATGACGCGCGACACACAATGATGATCGCTCGCACAGCTGCCAAATATGGAGCGGTGATAACAACCCGAACTAAATGTGAAGAGGTCTTAAAAGATAGCCGCCGAGTAGTTGGTGCGAAGATTCAAGACCTGGAAACCGGAGAGAGTTTTGATGTGAAGGCAAAAGCCACAGTAATGGCGGCTGGAGTTTGGACTGATCCGCTATATGAAAAGTTCGGAATCAAGCCGGGATACCGCGTGCGTATGTCTAAGGGATCGCACATCGTGGTGCCTGGCGATGCAATCAAGTCTCAAACTGGCGTAATCATCAAGACCGAACTCTCAGTCCTATTTATAATTCCTTGGTTTGGAAAATGGATTGTGGGTACAACAGATACTGATTACACCGACGATCCGGGCGCTCCACTTGCCTCTCGGGACGATGTCACTTACATAATTAACCAGGCCAACCGAGTTCTTGAGCCGAAATTGACTCGTTCGCAAGTAATTGGCGTATTTGCTGGATTACGTCCGCTCGTCTCATCTGATCCAGATTCGCCGACCACCGAACTCTCACGAGAGCATGTTGTGGATCATCCAGTTCCTGGTTTTGTCACTATCGCTGGCGGCAAGTACACGACATATCGCGTGATGGCCGAGGATGCCGTGGACTCTGCCGTGACCGATTTGAAGCGGATCGTCCCGGATTCCTGCACCGAATCACTTGCAATCGTGGGGGCTGACGGCTACTCGGCTCTTATGAACCGTTCTGCTTCAATAGCTGCGGAATTTAGACTGGATAAGGTCACCGTGGAGCATTTGCTTAATCGCCATGGATCGCTGATTGAAGAAGTCCTTCAGCCCATCAATGCGGAACCTGATCTTGCTAAAACTATTTCGGATGAGTTGCCCTACTTACGAGCTGAGATCCGATATGCCGCAACACATGAAGGGGCACGATCGATTGATGATGTCCTCTCGCGCCGTACCCGAATCAACTTCGAAGCAAAAGATCAGGGTCTATCGTTTCTAGATGATGTAGCAGATCTTATTGCTCCAGTATTGGGGTGGAGTAAAGCCGAACGATCTGCATCTATCGAAGATTATCGGGAGCGCGTTGCACTTCAGGCTGCGGCTCTATCCGAGATAAATCGCGAGCGAGTTAATTCTTAATTTGGTTTTTGCAAGTATCGACGACCGGAGGTCGTGATGGACTTGGCTTTGGAGTTGGCGATGGAGTTACCTCTGCACCTTGCAATAAGTCGAAACTGATTATCTGTTCTGACCGTGCATGGGTAGTTGTCTGATCTACGAATATGACAGAACCGGTGTAGCTTCCAGCGGGAAGATTCTTTAGTCGAAGTGTCCACACCCCGCTCGCATCCCGAACTGGCGTTTGATCGACTCGTTTTGTTGGTTCATCTGCCCGTCGGAACGCCACCGTTCCCGTTATAACGGGCTCACTGTTGGGACGCCGGACTTCAACTTTTATCCGCACATCTTTATCGGTCGTACTTGAAGCCACTGAGTTGACCAACATAGTCGTAGCTTCATTTACTGGAAGGAAATCACCGGTCTGGGGAATCCAGCCTCCCTCGGTAAGTTGCAAGAATGCCTTGGCATCGCCGCGAAATACATTTAAG
>JBEGNC010000038.1:0-3142 GCA_041182705.1 Actinomycetota bacterium
GCTTTAGCTGAAGGACCAACAATATCTTCGGCAAAAGTGACTGGTCGATTCAGAAGTTGACTGAGGCGATTTGCAATCGGCCGCAGCGATAGTTCTGGTTTCCGCTCGCCCTTCGGACGTCCGAGATGGGCGCAAATTACAACTCCTGCCCCATCGGAAAGAAGAGTTTCAATAGTGGGTAAAGATGCGCGAATTCGACCATCATCAGTAATGATGCGCTCCCCTTCGCCATTGTCGGCGAGCGGAACGTTGAGATCGCAACGGAGAAATACTCGCTTCCCTGCTACGGAAAGCGACGATAATTCTCTGATCACAGGCTCTTGCCGATGAAGACCATCAAATCGACAAGGCGATTTGAATAGCCCCATTCATTGTCATACCAAGATGCGACCTTTGCTTGATTCCCGATTACCTTGGTGATTCCGGCATCGAAGATACTCGAGTGCGGATCGGTGACGATATCGGCCGAAACGATTGGATCTTCGGTGTAGCGGAGGATTCCCTTTAGCGAACCCTCTGCTGCTTTCTTCATCGCAGCATTCACCTCAGCTGCCGAGGTCTCTCGGGCTAGTTCGACCGTCAGATCGGTGATTGAGCCAGTTGGGACTGGCACGCGGAGCGCATAGCCATCGAGCTTGCCCTTCAACTCTGGCAACACGAGACCGATTGCCTTTGCGGCACCCGTTGATGTCGGGATGATGTTGGTTGCTGCTGCTCGTGCGCGCCGAAGGTCCTTATGTGGGAAATCCAGGATTACTTGATCGTTTGTATACGCATGCACAGTCGTCATAAAGCCACGAACGATTCCGAAATTCTCATGGAGTACTTTCGCCATCGGCGCTAGGCAGTTGGTAGTGCAAGAAGCGTTGGAGATGATGTTGTGCTTGGCTGGATCATAAGCAGAGTCATTTACGCCCAGGACTAGGGTCACATCCTCATCGGTTGCAGGAGCGGAGATGACTACCTTCTTGGCGCCGCCGACAAGGTGTTTACCGGCATCCGATGCCTTCGTGAACCTACCGGTCGATTCGATGACAACCTCAGCTCCGACGCTTTCCCAAGGTAGCGCTGCTGGATCCTTCTCTGCAAAGACTCGAATCTTCTTACCGCCGATGGTCAATGAATTCTCATCGAATGTCACTTCTTGATTGATACGACCGAGAATAGAGTCATATTTGATCAGATGGGCGAGCGTTGCGATATCAGTCAGATCGTTGACTGCGACAATCTCGACTGGCGCATTTGAAGCTAGTGCGGCGCGGAGGAAATTACGCCCGATTCTTCCAAAACCATTGATTCCAACCTTGACCATGAACACGCTCCAACACGCCCTATGGGCGCCTCAACGAATTTACTGCCACGACCTTGTGGACTTGGATGAATCCTATCAGCGCGGCTAACTGAGCAAGTCGGGCGAGAGTCCCGCTTCGGTATCTGGGATGCCTAGATCATTGGCACGCTTATCTGCCATCGCAAGGAGGCGACGAATTCTGCCTGCAATCGCATCCTTGGTCATCGGCGGCGCGGCAAGTGAACCTAACTCCTCCAGGCTCGCCTGCCCATGGCGTATCCGCAATTCACCAGCCTCACGTAGATGATCTGGAATGCCTTCACCAAGAATCTCCATAGCACGTTGGACGCGAGCCGAAGCAGCGACCGCTGCTCGAGCTGACCTACGGAGGTTGGCATCGTCAAAGTTAGCGAGTCGATTCGCAGTCGCACGTACTTCGCGACGCATTCGCCGCTCTTCCCAAGCCATCTTGCTCTCATGTGCGCCAAGTCGAACCAATAGGTTTCCGATCGCGTCGCCATCACGAATTACTACTCGATCGACACCTCTAACTTCGCGCGCCTTCGCTGGGATTTCCAATCGTCGTGCGGCTCCTACAAGTGCGAGAGCAGCTTCGGGGGCTGGGCAAGTTATCTCGAGCGAAGATGAACGACCCGGCTCTGTCAGTGAACCATGAACTAGAAATGCACCCCGCCAAGCAGCTTCGGCGTCGCAGACAGCTGCAGAGACTACTTGTGGCGGCAATCCGCGGACTGGACGACCATTGCTATCTACCAATCCAGTCTGACGCGCTAGCGCATCGCCATCTTTCTTAATTGTGACCAGATAACGACTTCCCTTCCGAATACCTCCGGAGGTGATCGGATCTATATCGGAATCGTGTCCATAAATATCAGAGATATCTTTGCGCACTCGCTTTGCCGCTTGCGCAGTATCAAGTTCGATTTCGAGTACCACTCGACCTGCCGAAACATGAAGCTGGCCAGCGAATCTCAGGATTGCAGATACTTCGGCCTTTCGGCAGCAAGGTTTAGTGATGGCGACTCTACTCAACTCATCCTTAACATCAGCGGTCATTGCCATACGGCTATCTAATCACCTCAGTTGCGAATATGTCTTGGAATACCGGGACTAATTTCGCTGGATCATGGTCTTTACTTCCGGGTCGCATTGCGATATCGCGGACTATAAGAACGCCACCCATCTCGTTGACTAAAGCGGTAAGTTCGGCAAATTCTCGCTCTTGATCTGCCAAGGAGGGGTCCGCTATGGCAATGTCTATCTTTAAATCCGGAGCATACTTGCGAAGTTGGCGGAGATGTTCTGCAGGTGTACTTCCTGCCATCTCATCTCCGGACATATGCGGGGTTGCGTCCAGATTCAAGAGAACAATCTTCCGAGCACGACTCTCGACTATCGCCTTTCGCTCGTCAGCCAGGAGAAGGTGAGGAAGAACACTGGAGAACCAGGATCCAGGACCGATGGTGATCCAATCGCTATTGGTGATTGCTGCCAGCGATTCCGGCGTAGATCTGACGATATCTGGTATCAATTTCAAGTTCTCCAAGATGCCACGCCCGAGCGCGACCTCCTTCTGGCCACGAATGACCTGGGTTCCTTGCCAGGTTCTAAATGTTCCTTCGATATCCAATGGCTCCATAGCCATCGGCAATACCCTCCCGACGACTTTAAGTAATTCGCCAACTCGTTCAAGGCCTTTGATTGGATCACTATCTCGATCCCAGAGCGCAGCCAAAAGAAGATTGCCGATGGCATGGACATTGAGATCGCCCTCCGAAGTGAAGCGATACTGCATCAAATCAGCCCAACTTCTTCCCCATTCATCATCGC
>JBEGNC010000039.1:0-2685 GCA_041182705.1 Actinomycetota bacterium
GCTCTAGAAAATCTTGAGATGGTTCTAGCTTTGATCGAGGGCTGGATAGATGCCGTGGTCACTCAGAGTGCCGGAAGTCGCTTACCTGCGATTGCGCGGCTGCGTGAAATGCAACAGCGACAACGTGCGACCAATTCACCAACGCAACAACTATTTGCTTCGCTAGTTGGTCTGGAGGTATCACCGCGACGGACGCGAGAGGCGATTGGATTCTGGGAGAAGGTTGTCTCACTGACCGATATCAAGAACCGTGATGCAATCTGGGATGAAGCGATTCTCCTGCCACGCGCCGAGCAACTCAGCGATGTTGAAGGATTTTTGAAGAGCCGGACAGTTCCCGACGATCTCTCAGGTTTGATTTAATCGCGTCAGAAATTCAATCGGCGTTAAGAAATCTAGGCTGGTAAATCTAGGCTGGTAAATCTAGAGAAAGAAAAGCGAAGTCCCCGGGCGCAATTCCTTACCTGCCTTCCCCTTGCAGATAATGAACAGTTTTCCGGGGACTTCGTGGCTGCAACGTACGTCATCGCCACCCGGAGAATCAACTTCCGGCAAGTGTTTTTTCCAACCAAAGGCTCAGGTAGTGCTATAGAGTTTTCTAGCTTTGATTAACCCGATAGCGAGGTTCGCGTGTGGATAACTTCACTCAAGGCGAACTCTTCGAGGCTAACCTCCCCGCCGTGCGCGCCCAGGCAAGTAAATCCACTAACGAGGTCCGAATTCCGCCCACTGAAGTATCAGGCGGTGCGGAGATTCGAGTAGTTAGAAGTGCGCGCCGTCGCCGCTCAATCAGCGCATATCGAGAGCATGGCGCGATTGTCATCCAAGTTCCAGCCCGACTTCCCAACTCAAAGATCCAAGAAGTCATCCCGGAGATGGTTCAGAAGATCCTTATCCGCGAAGCCCGAGAGAAGATGAGCGACGGAGAGTTATTTGATAGGGCAAATGAGCTCTTGGATCGGTATTTGCCAGAGTTTGGCGTTCGACCAGCGAGCGTAAGTTGGCGACAGATGAATGAGCGTTGGGGGTCTTGTACAACGGTAGACCGGACTATCCGAATCTCAGACCGCCTCAATGGCGCCCCGGAGTATGTGGTCGACTACCTCCTCGTCCACGAGCTCATCCATCTGGAGATTCCTGACCATGGGAGCGAGTTTGAGGCTCTCCTATCCCGATTTGAGGGGTCAAACCTCGCTAGCGCCTGGCTTGAGGGGTATGAAGCAGGGGCCCGCGGGTAAAAAACGGCCAGTTGAGCGTGGATTGCGAGGGTTTAAGCGTGGCCCGGGGGTATGGTGAGCCTATTCGCAGGTCAACGGACGCTGTGAGGATCGGAGGAAAGAATGGCTGAGACATATAAGGGTGAGGCCTACTGCGTAAAGTGCAAGGAGAAGCGCCAGTTCGAGGGAACGGTGAACGTATCCGACTCTGGTCGTCGTATGGCGAAGGGCAAGTGCCCTGTATGCGGCACCACTGTCAATCGCATCTTGGGCAAGGCATAACCCAACTAAAGCTTTAACAGAAACGGGGCGTCTAATCGGCGCCCCGTTTCTGCATTATCCAGGGAGGACTCTCCGTGGAAATTCCCCAGCAAGTAAGTGGAGCCCCGATCTATCTCCTGCTCTTCCCGCCAATATCCTGAGATGGGATATCGAGAAGAACTACCAATTGCTCAATCAACGCGACTGCGGCCTCGCTTCAACTCCGGCCGGGCATATTGGCGTGCGGGAATCGATCAAAGGCTCCGGGTCGGAACTCGCTTTGCACACTCCCCACTCCCCGATTCAATATCCGGCATAGAAATCGCTGGCTTGCTCTCACTATGTGATGGCCGGCGCGAAGTAAGTGAGATTGCGGATGCTGCCAATTCGGAACCAGCGCTAGTCAAAGATATCTTGAGATCGCTTGTTTCACTCGGCGTCCTGGAACTGGTGAGTGTAGATTCAAATTTAGCGGCACTCAAAGATTCTGATCGGGGCGCTTCAAGCATATCTCGGAAGAATTTCGCAGAGCGCTTCGCAATTGAAGCAGCTGCTTGCGCTACAGATGTCTTAGATTGCAGTGACCAGATATTGAGAAATCGGCCGGGCTACCGGATTGAGGTAATCGGTTCTGGTCGGATTGCGACCCTCTTGTCAGCAAACCTAATCGCAACCGGATTCTCCAGTACATCGCTGGTTAACAATCGACATCCAACTCACCCGTCACACCGAGTAAGACCGAGCGATATCTGCGGCGCCCAATTCGCCGAAGGCGATATCGGGCAAATGAAGAGTCGAATCTTCGATGAGATACATGAACGAGCTCGCCTTTTCCCGAAGGAAGTGATGGAAGGCTCAATTCAAAAACGATCTGATCTGGCAATCATCGTCGGCTCGCCAACGCCAGATACTCAACAAGCGCTCTTAAGTCAGGGGATTCCGCATCTTTTAGTGGATTTCACATCCAGCGATCAAGTGCGCATCGGGCCTTTCGTTCCTAGACAAGGCGATGCGCCATGCATAAATTGCATAGGTTTAGCCGAACAGGAATTAGGCGCACCACCCATCGAAACACTCGATCACGATCTAGAAGTTGGTGCGGGATTAGCTATGGCAAGCGCCGGATTGGTTTCCCTCGAGGTCACGCGAATCGCCGAAGCAAATGAATCAGAATTGACTGGTCGGACTCTCCTGCTTACAAGTCACC
>JBEGNC010000040.1:0-6551 GCA_041182705.1 Actinomycetota bacterium
GAGCCCATCCCCCAATAGCCCTCCATTAAGCCGGCGATAGTTGTGGCTGATTCAAGATCACCTGATACCCCCGAAGAATTGTCGCCATCGAAGAACATCCGCTCTCCTGATAACGAAGCTAACGAGACCAAGATGTCCGATTCATATTCGCTCTTCCAATGCGTGAACTGATCATCTGGCGGTATTGATGCCACCATTCCAAGGTACTCCGCACCTTTCTCGATCGTCGCAATATCGATATCAAGATGGCGCCGCACTTTGTAAGCCATGACGGCATGGCAGGCCTCGTGAATCGCTGTTGCGTGGCGTTCGCGCTCGATATATTCGACATCCTCCGAAGGCCCTAATTGCTTTAATTGCTTTGCTTTCAAGACATCGCTCCACGTTACTGATGTCCGGCCATTACGAATGGCCATAATCAAAGACTCGTTTACTAGATCCTTGATGGTCGCACCAGTTGCGTACGGAGTTATTACGGCGAGTTTCTCAACTTCTGCTTCGGATAGTGAGTGTGAGATTTTTGCTAAGTAGCCCTGGTAAGTACGGATTCGCCCCGCTTTGCTTGGATAACCAACGCGATACATGCGATCGATGCGTCCTGGTCGCAATAACGCTTCATCTAAGGATTCCGGCATATTTGTCGCCATCACCACAAGAATTCGATACTTCGGCGGATTCTTCGGGCGCATGCCAAGGGTTCTGCGAACAACGCGATTGAAGAAACCCCGCGGCTTCTTCAAACCGGAGAGCTCAGTCAATAGCGCCTGGAGCGTTCCCATTCCAGCTCCACCACCACCGCCAGCACCCATCACAAATCGATTTATCAAAGGCGGCCGTTCAACAACGGAGCTCTCTCGTACAAGATTAGAGCGAACGACCAACGAACGTGCACTTTCCGAGAAGTATGAAACGCCATGACATTCGGAGGTTGAATATGCCCCGGGGCCGCGATTGGTCATGATGCCACGATTGCCCAGCGCATCGGCTTCATCGAAAAATACGACAACACCGCCATAACGCAACGCCAATTTACGTAACTTTCGGAAGAGACTCTTCACTTTGAGGATTCCAATTCCGAAGAACATATTGTTAAAGGCGCCCGGATCTACGAAGACAAAGGGCTTGCCGGTCTCTCCCGCCATGGATTCAGCCATGAGCGTCTTTCCGGTTCCAGGAGGGCCCCAGAGCAAGATTCCGCCCGGAACGTAACCACCGATCTTTTCGATACTCTCTGGATTTTCGAGAAAGACTAAGTTCTCCTTGATCCGAGCGAGGACATGGTCTTGACCCCAAACATCGGAGAATCTTGTCTTTATGTCATCCGGGAAATAGGTGTCGATTCCGCCACGACTTAAGAACCAGAAGATTGCAACGAATTGGATGATTACAAAGATTACGGCGAAGGCAAGCTGGGCGATTATTGGTAGCGCACTCCAAAGGGCTTTTGGTGCAAAGAAGAGAGCTCGAACCGGCGTCTCTTTATAGATTGCTCCAAGAACTATCGATAGCAGAGTTACAAAGACAGCCCATTTAAGAACCCTTGATAGGCGAAAACGGGTCCAATCACTTAATCGATGCACTTGCCGGTCAGTGAAGTTGAAGTACCGCTGCCAAAAGCCATGATACGGAGCGGCTAACTCGGCGATCAGGAAATGGGTTTGCCGGATAAATTCAATTGCAAAGAGCGGGAAAATCCACCATCTGCGATACGCGCTATCTTCAAGGGCTTGCACAAATCCCAGCCCTTCTTCGCCGGCCATATCGGCCCAGACCAAGATCAGGAATACGACTGTGAAAAAGAGGAGAAATTTGATGCGATCGTAGAAGGATAGATGAATTCGAGTCTTTCGCTCAGAATCCTTCGGTCGTCCTGACTCAATCATGCTTCGCTCTTCTTTTCATAGATGGCATCAACGCCGCTTTCTTTCCGTTGCTGGGCGGTTATAGGTGTAGGAGCTCCAGTCAACGGATCACCACCACTTGCAGTCTTGGGAAATGCAATTACCTCTCGGATCGACTCGGCTCCAGCTAAGAGCGCAGCCAGTCGGTCTAATCCGAATGCGATTCCACCATGAGGTGGTGGGCCATAATTAAATGCTTCCAATAGGAAACCGAATTTACTCTTAGCTTCTTCTTCCGAAAGTCCAATTACTTTAAAGACTGCCTGCTGAATATCTCTACGGTGGATACGGATTGAGCCCCCACCAATCTCGTTGCCATTTAGAACGATGTCATAGGCATAGGCGAGGGCGTTTTCCGGATCAACTGCGAAGGACTCGGTGAATTCTGGCTTGGGTCCAGTGAATGGGTGATGAACCGCTGTCCAGCCAGCCTCGGTCTTCTCAAACATTGGTGCATCGACAACCCAGAGGAATCGCCAAGCACCCTGTTCAATTAGGTTACAACGCTGGCCAATTTCAAGGCGAACCGCGCCGAGAAGATTTAATGAAGCAATTCGATCGCCAGCTGCGAAGAAGATCGCATCACCGCGGTTTGCACCAGTGACACCTGCGATCTCACTTAACTCACGCTCCGAGAGATTCTTGGCGACTGGCCCACCTAATACTCCATCCTCGCCAACGAGAATGTATGCCAATCCCTTTGCGCCGCGCGCCTTGGCCCAATCCTGCCAAGCATCCAGTTCGCGACGAGGAGAATTTGCCCCTCCCGGCATAACAACTGCGCCCACGAATGGCGCTTGAAATACTCGGAAAGTTGTCTCCTTGAAAAACTCCGTAACATCTACCAGTTCCTGGCCAAACCGAAGGTCTGGCTTATCTGAACCGAATCGGCGCATGGCTTCGTGATAAGCCATACGTTCGATTGGAAGTTGGATTTCATAACCATTGACTTCTTGGAAGACCCTCTGGAGGACTTGCTCAGCGACTGCGATGACATCGTTTTCTTCTACAAAAGACATCTCGATATCCAATTGAGTGAACTCTGGTTGTCGATCTGCGCGGAAATCCTCATCTCGGAAGCACCGTGCGATTTGGTAGTAGCGCTCCATCCCAGCAACCATAAGAAGTTGCTTGAAGAGTTGAGGCGATTGCGGCAATGCATACCAAGCTCCTGGCTGGAGTCGGACCGGAACTAGAAAGTCACGCGCACCTTCGGGTGTTGAGCGAGTCAAATAAGGTGTTTCAATCTCCAGAAAGGCAAGTTCATCCATGACGTCGCGAATCACTCGCGTCACCTGCGACCTAAGTCGCAATGCTCGCGCCGGTTCTTCGCGCCTTAGATCAAGATAGCGATATTTGAGCCGGACTTCTTCGCCCACATTTACTTTCTCCCCCGAATCAACCGGAAAAGGAAGCGGTGCTGCTTCACTGAGAACCTCAAGTGAGTCGCATACGATCTCGATTTCACCGGTAGGAATGTTGGAATTCTCATTACCAGCTGGCCGTAATTGCACTTTCCCTTGAAGAGAAACACACCACTCAGCTCGGAGCGCTCCAGCAACTTTCTCATCCGAGATCACAACTTGAACATTCCCAGATTTGTCGCGGAGGTCTATGAAGGCGACGCCACCATGATCACGTCTACGCGCTACCCAGCCCGCAAGTTGGACGGTAGAGCCGACATCGCTTGCGCGAAGATTGCCGGCGAGGTGGGAACGGTACATCCAGGGCTCGCTTTCAAAATCGGCTCTTAGCGAGCGGTTGCTTGCTCAAGAGCTTGGACTAAGGAATCTAGGGTAATGGAAAGCTCGGTTCCATCAGACATCCGCTTTAACCGCGCAGAACCCGACGTGATTTCGTCATCGCCAAGTACCAGGACGTATCGAGCCGCCAACTTATCAGCCGCCTTCATCGCCCCTTTGAGGGACCGCTCACCAAAGGCAAGATCTGCCACAAAACCTGCTCCTCTAACTTTCTCGATCATCGGAAGGGAGATTCCGCGCGCCGCTTCACCAATCGGCACCAGGTATAGATCGATATAGCCTGGATTATTCTCGGCCAATCCCTCATCTTGTATAGCCAAGATAATGCGATCGATACCTAAGCCGAATCCGATACCAGAGAGTGATTGCCCGCCGAGCGTCTCCATCAGTCCGTCATAACGACCACCACCGCCGATGCTCGATTGCGCTCCCAGGCCACGGTGGACAAATTCGAATGCAGTGCCAGTGTAATAGTCCAGTCCACGAACCATTCTCGGATTTATCTCAAACGGAATTTCCAAACGAGTGAGAGCTTCCTGCAGAACTTCGAATTTCTGTCGACTTTCATCACTCAAGTAATCCAACAATCGTGGTGCATCAATGAGAGATTTCTGAATCGCCTCACGCTTATCATCAAGGATTCGTAATGGATTCTTCTGCACACGCACTTGCGTCTCATCATCTAAATTCAACTTCGAGAGGAAGGATAAGAAATCCTGACGGTGTTTAGATCTGCTCTCCGAATCGCCAAGGGAAGTTATCTGAAGTGAGTAATTCTTCAATCCGAGGCGCCGGAAACCGCGATCCGCAATGGCAATCACTTCGGAATCCAGTATCGGATCGTCGACGCCGATTGCTTCTATGCCGAATTGATAGAACTGGCGATACCTCCCTGCCTGAGGGCGTTCAGCGCGGAAAAAGGGTCCGCGGTAGAAGAGCTTGACTGGTAACTGTCCCCGATCCAGGCCATGTTCAATCACGGCGCGCATCACTCCAGCCGTTCCCTCGGGGCGGAGGGTAAGTGATCTGCCCCCTCGATCTTCGAAGGTATACATCTCCTTTGTTACAACATCAGTACTCTCGCCAACTCCGCGAGTAAAGAGTTCAGTATCCTCAAAAATCGGCAATTCGATCAGTTGGTAACCAGCAGAGAGCGCAACATTCTGAAGATTCCAAAGAACTCGATCGAAGAGCGCGGAGTTGGGAGGTAAGTATTCCGAAACACCCTTTGGGGCTTGAAACCTCGTCATCTCAACCTCCCCTCTAACGCTGCCAATAGATATGGATTCGAACGCAACTCGCTCCCAAGAATGGTTCGGTCGCCATGTCCGGGAAGCACCTCTAGATGCTCCGGCAAGATGGCGATTTTCTCACGAAGGCTGGTTGCCATGTCGGAAATAGAACCGCGTGGCAGATCGGTTCGCCCAATTGAACCGGCAAAGAGAGTGTCGCCGGTAATCAGATGTGATTCCTCGACAGTTGCGATTATGGACCCAGGCGTATGTCCAGGCGTGTTTTGAATACGAAAGCGGAGGCCGGCCAAGGTTAAATCAGCGCCTTCATCTACTGTTTCAATCCCAGACGGTTCAAAATTCAAATTGCCACCAAAGTTTCTACTCAGCTCACGGAAGAGCGCCAACCCCTGCTCCCCCATCGCGCGTTCTGGGGCCCCAAGAAGTTCACGATCATCCTTATGAATTATCACCTTCGATATTCCAGCGTCCTCCTGTAACGGAACGACAGAATAGATATGGTCAAGATGGCCGTGTGTAATGAAAAGCGCTACCGCCTTCAAGCGGTGCTCAATCAATTTCGACTTTATCTCCGCCACCAAATTTGGTTGCGCAATTCCAGGATCCACGACAATCGCTTCGCTTCCTGGGCCGGAACTCAAGATCCAGCAATTGGTCGCGAAATATGGAGCGATGACTCGATCTACCAGCAGGGTCATACCCGCATTCTCCTTCCCCCCTGGGTCGCTATGCGGGATTCCCGCTTAACTTTTACAGATACTTCTTTCGGGGGTACCGTTCCTACCTCAACCGCTGAACCCGTAACGGCCCCTGGGCCGCGCAACGAAAGAAGATGGCCATGGATAATCAACAGCTCCCAATTAACTCAGCCGCAGCCGCATTGATCGGCGATCCCGCGAAATTTGGTCGGGTAGATGAATCTGGAATGGTTTTTGTCCAAACCCCAGAGGGTGAGCGCCCGGTTGGTTCATATCCCGGCAAGAGTGCAGAGGAAGCCCTCGCTTACTTCGTTCGCAAGTTCGAGATTGCAGCTTCAGAGGTGGCCCTTCTTGCTGCACGAATCGTAAGTGGGGCGATGGTCCCAGATGAAGCGATGAAAGCAGTCTCTAAACTTCGCAATCAAATTGAGCATTTAAATGGCGTTGGAAATTTGGTAGCGCTCCGCTCATCCATAGAACAGATTCCATTATTGATAGATGAACATCGCGCAACATTCGAGGCTAAGCAAGCCGCGATTGCTGAAGCTAAGGCTGAGAAGCGCGCTGCGGCTCAAGAAGGTAAAGAGAAGATCGTCCTTGAAGCCGAGTCGCTAAAGGATTCAACGCAGTGGAAGGCAACCGGCGAGCGGTTGAAGACACTTCTCGATGATTGGAAGAAGGCACCTAGGTTGGATAAGAAGACCGACGCCGACCTTTGGAAGCGCTTCTCTGCGGCGCGAAATCACTTCGACAAGAAGCGTCGCCAGCACTTTGCCACACTAACCAAGCAACAGAGTGAGGTTAAGTCGAGTAAAGAGAAGATAGTCCAAGAGGCCGAGTCGCTGGCTAATTCGACTGACTGGGTACCAACTGCTCGTCGCTACAAGGCGTTAATGGATGAATGGAAAGCGTCAGGCAGAGGCAAGAAGGTAGACG
>JBEGNC010000041.1:0-8018 GCA_041182705.1 Actinomycetota bacterium
TAGCTTCGTTATCAGGAGAGCGGATGTTCTTCGATGGCGACAATTCTTCGGGGGTATCAGGTGATCTTGAATCAGCCACAACTATCGCCGGCTTAATGGAGGGCTATTGGGGGATGGGCTCTACCGTCTCGTCCTACGCTTCGAGTCGCCGGATGGAGTTAGGCGCACCAGGAGGTCCGCGGGGTAATAATGCGAAGGAAGAGATGAGGCGAGCGCTCTCGGATCGAATCGAAGACAATCTTGCTGGTTTGCTCGCAAAATCAGAGGTCCTGCTTCGAGATAACCGGAATCACATACTTGCCGTCGCGCACGCCCTTGAGACCTTCAAGACCCTTTCGGGTAATGATGTACATGCGGTGATCGAGGGGCGAAAAGGGGATGTGGTGAACGGGGAGGTATACACAATCCCGGCAAATATCGAGGCCCTTGAGGCTTACCACCAATCAGCGCTACAAGCCCATCGTGAACACCGCAAACCTGATCTACCGCTTCCGATCTTTGGATAAGGTTTGTCCATGAGCGCTGGCGGAATTGCGGGAATCATCGCAGCCTCTGGGCTCCTTATATTTTCCCTGGCTCTGGCCTATGCAGTCGTGCGCCTTGGTCGGGCGATTGATGAAGTTGGAGCGGCAGTAAAGAGCATCTCGAATGAAGCCACCCCTTTGATCAGCGAAGTAACTACCACCGTAGAACTGGTAAATGGTCCGTTACAGAGCATCAATAAAGTCACCAAGACCATCGAAGAGGTAAGTAGCAAAGTAGCTGATTCAACGACGTCTTTCCTGGATAAGAACCAAGTTGCGATGAAGGCTGCTGGTGCCGTGTTGACGGCGGCGCAGCTAAGAAAGAAGAGCAAAGGAAAGAAGCGTAAATCGAAGCGCGCGACCCCAGTTCGCGAAGACTTCGATGACGAGGAGTTCTAGGAGTCCGTGAATTCTGCAGAGATAAGGTCACGTTGGCTCAAATTCTTTGAAAGTGGCAATTCGCTAGGTTTGAATCACACCGTAGTTCCATCGGCCTCACTAATTCTCAACGATCCCAATCTGCTATTGGTCAATGCCGGGATGGTCCCCTTCAAGCCATACTTTCTTGGAGAAGTAACACCGTCATTCCAGCGAGCGACTTCAGTTCAAAAGTGTGTGCGTACTTTGGATATCGATGAGGTCGGCAAGACGACGCGGCACGCGTCCTTCTTTCAGATGTGTGGAAATTTCTCCTTCGGCGATTACTTCAAAGAAGGTGCGATTGAACTTGCCTGGGAGCTATTGACGAAGCCAACAAATGAAGGCGGTTATGGTTTCGATGAGTCTCGCTTATGGGTCACGGTATATCTTGATGACGATGAAGCTGCCGATATCTGGCATAAGAAAATCGGAGTGCCCAAAGAGAAGATCCAGCGACGCGGAATGGCTGACAATTTCTGGTCGATGGGTGTTCCTGGACCTTGCGGACCATGCTCCGAGATCTACTTCGACAGGGGTCCGGCGTACGGTCGAGATGGCGGACCTGTAGCGGACGAAGATCGGTACTTAGAGATCTGGAATCTGGTTTTCATGCAGAATATTCGTGGCGATGGTCCCGGGAAAGAGGGTTATCCGATTCTCGGCGAACTTCCCGCGAAGAACATCGATACTGGCCTTGGACTAGAACGGACGGCGGCTCTGCTCCAGGGCGTTGAGAATATCTATGAGATCGACACGACCGCGATGATTTTGAATCGCGCAAGTCAATTATCTGGCGTCGCTTACGGAACAGCGCAGTCGAGTGACATCTCATTAAGAGTCATTGCGGATCATGCTCGTACGGCAGCAATGCTGATCGGCGACGGCGTGGTGCCAGGCAATGAAGGTCGAGGTTACATTTTGCGGCGGATGATGCGACGTACCATCCGAAATATGAAATTGCTTGGTAGCGAAGATAGAACCATAAAGGAATTGATGATCAGCTCGATTGAGGCGATGGCGCCTCAATATCCAGAACTCAATTCAGATCGCGAACGAATAACCAAAGTAGCCGAGGGAGAAGAAGAAGCCTTCCTGAGTACCCTACGAAGTGGAACTCAGATATTCGATATCGCAGCGGCTGGTGCAAAATCCCAGGGCGCCAAGACCATCTCCGGTGATGAAGTTTTCAAGTTGCATGACACTTATGGATTTCCCTATGACCTAACTTTGGAGATGGCCCGCGAGGAGGGTCTAGAGATCGATGGCGATGGCTTCCGTCGATTGATGAAGGAGCAGCGGGAGCGCGCAAAAGCGGATGCGAAAGCAAAGAAGAGTGGCCACACCGATCTCTCGGAATATCGAAAGATCGCTGATATCTCTGGAGCCACTCAATTTATCGGATATTCGAATTTGAAGTCGGAAGCGAAACTGCAGGGAATATTGCTCGACGGAAAATCCAGCAAGAGCGCCCAGGTGGGTAATGAAGTAGAGATCATCTTGGACCGAACGCCTTTCTATGCGGAAGGTGGCGGTCAATTAGCAGACGGGGGTTTGATAACTACCGAATCAGGCGCGCAGATTGAAATCGATGATGTTCAATCACCGATACCGGGTCTATATGTTCACCGAGGTCGAGTCGCTGATGGTGAAATCGCTGTTGGCGAGAATGTCATGGCTCTGATTGATCAAGAGCGGCGAGCGGGAATCTCAAGAGCTCATACGGCAACGCATATGGTTCACAAAGCGTTCCGCGAGATTCTGGGCGAAACGGCGACCCAGGCAGGATCTGAGAATGCTCCCGGAAGATTCCGATTCGATTTCCCTTCAACAGGGGCGGTCCCACAATCAGTACTTGCTGACGTGGAGGCTCGAGTCAATTCACTTCTTATCGATGATCTTGAAGTGACGGCTGCTGAGATGTCGATAGCGGATGCTAAGGCTATGGGGGCGATGGCGCTCTTTGGTGAGAAGTATGGTGAAAGAGTAAGAGTTGTAAGTGTCGGTGATTGGGCAAAGGAATTATGCGGCGGTACCCACGTGGCGCGCTCTGGACAGCTTGGTGTCATCAAATTACTAAGCGAATCCTCAATTGGCGCCGGTGTTCGCCGGGTTGAGGCGCTAGTTGGAACCGATGCCTATTCATTCTTGGCTCGAGAGCATCTCCTGATCAATTCACTGACTGATTTGATCAAGGGTGCCCGAAGTGAGGAATTACCGGAACGTATTTCTGAATTGATAGGTCGCCTCAAAGATATGGAGCGCGAGTTCAAGGCTCTTAAGCTGGACCAAATTCGAGCTCAGATCCCAGATCTTCTCCTAGGTGTTGAACAAATCAATGAATATAGGGTTTTGCTGAAACATTTCTCAGAGAGCATCAGTGCTGATGAATTGCGAACGCTCTCCCTTGAGATTCGAGAACGGAATAAAGGATCAATCGTCGTTTTGAGTTCGGTGGTCGATGGTCGGATCGTCCTGGTAGCAACTGTCGATGAGGTAGCGCGTACTTCCGGTATGAAAGCCGGTGAGTTAGCGAAATTGGCATCTGTCGAACTCGGCGGTGGCGGTGGCGGTAAGGATGATTTTGCCCAAGGAGGCGGGCCAAAGAGCGCTGCTATCGCAAACGCCTTTGATCTGATTCGGAAGCGAATCGCTACCTGATGGCATTGCAGCCCGGACGGCGAGTTGCCATCGATGTTGGGACGGTCCGAGTTGGATTAGCGCAATCAGATTCCGCAGGTATTTCACGGCGCCCGCTCCCAGCCGTTGCGCCGCAGGACTTGCCAGCAAAAATAGCAAAGATGGCGGAAGCGGATCAGATAGCTGTGATTTATGTCGGCTTACCGAAGCATCTATCTGGCGTGGAAGGAGAAAGTGCGGCGAATGCTCGCCGAATCGCTCGTTCACTTGCCGAGAATTTTGAGCTTCCCGTTCGGTTAGTCGATGAGCGCCTCACGACGAAAAGCGCAGTCGATATTGCGCGAGCAAATCCAGAGTTAGCCCGATTTGATATTGATTCCATAGCTGCGCTGTCGATCCTTGAATTTGCCCTCGACGGCGAGCGAAATCAGGGAGGATTCTTCGGTGAAGCTATCTGAGCACCAAGGAGTTCGTAATCTCATTCTTGCTGGAAGTTTCATTTTGGCGGTTACCTTCACATTACGCGCAATTGCACCAGGAACAGCACCCGCTCCGGATTTCGATGGCAGCACGCCCACCGCGGAAGTTGTAGTCAATATCCCTCAAGGTGCATCTGGGAGCGATATCGCCAGGCTGCTCTTCGAGGCAGGAGTCGTAAAGTCTGAGTTGGCTTTCTTTCGGGAAGCGGTCAGCGATCCTCGAAGTGCCCGCATCGCTCCGGGTGAACATAGAGTTGAGGGCGCTATCTCAGCCAAGATGGCCCTAGAGCAGCTATTGGATCCAGACCGCATTGTGAATCTGATTCGAATTCGAGATGGAGCGCGGCTATCTGAGATAGTGCAGCAATTAGAGGTTGCAGGCTTCGACCGAATTGAAATAGATCGTTCGTTAAAGGCACGTATACCGCCGGGAATTTTCCAGACCAAGAGTTTAGAGGGATTCCTCTATCCCGCGTTTTATTCTCCGACCAAGGGTTCCTCTGTCGGCGACGTCATAGATTCTATGCTCCAACGTTTTCTGACTGATACTTCTGGAATCGTCTGGGAATTTGACGGATACTCTCCGTTGGAATTGATGACAATTGCCTCGATTGTCGAGAGTGAGGGAACGCCTGATGTTCATGGCAAGGTAGCGCGTGTCATCTATAACCGACTGGAGAAGGGAATGCGTCTCCAAATGGATTCGACAGTTCATTACGTCTTTGATCGGCGAGGCGAGATTCAACTATCAATCAAAGATACCCAGGTCCGAAGTCGCTACAACACTTTCGTTTACGGTGGGCTTCCGCCAGGTCCGATAGGAAGCCCAACGCTGGCTTCCATACGAGCTACTTTGGCGCCAGAGTCAGGCCCTTGGCTCTACTTCGTAACGGTTTCTCCTAAGCTAACCAAGTTCACTGATTCCTATGAAGAGTTCTTAGAGTTCAAAGCGGAATACAAGCGAAATCTGGCTAAAGGTCTCTTTAAATGATCCATTGCGCTGTACTCGGTTCGCCAATCGAACATAGCCTTTCGCCCTTGCTGCATCAGCGAGCTTATGAATTCCTCGGCATCGCTGGAAGTTATGACCGTTTCCGCGTGGAGGAATCAGAGCTGGCTGCATTTTTAGAGCGGCACAAGCCAGGTCAATGGCGGGGTTTTTCCCTAACCATGCCTTTGAAAGAGCGCGCCTTACAGGTTGCGAATCGCATTGAAGCCAGCGCTATAAAAGCTAATGCGATTAATACGCTGGTGGCATCAGAAGATGGTTGGACAGGATTCAATACCGATGTTCGGGGATTCGCTTCGTTATTGGAGAATCTAAGTTTTGAATCAGTATCGATTCTTGGAGCCGGTGGTACCGCTCGCGCCGCGTTAGTAGCCTTAAGCGATTTAGAGATAGCGCCGTCTCTCTTTCGACGGAGTTCTCATCGAGATGGCTTGCTCAAAACTGCAAATGAGCAGGTGGTAATTCGGGATTGGGATCTACATCTGGATGCATTGACCGCTGATTTGATTATCAGCACCCTACCTGGAACCGTGCAACTTGGAATCTCTTCAGAGGTCCCGCTGAGAAATGTGATCGAAGCTTCTTACGATCCGTGGCCAACCGCCATAGCAAGAGCCAATATCAATGGGCGCTACATCTCGGGTAGAGAATTGCTGGTTGCTCAAGCCATCGAACAGATTGCGCTATTCACTGGAATTGAATTTGAACGGGAACCGTTAAAGAAGATACTTCTTGAAGTCATTGGATATCCACAGCGTTAAACGTTTAATCAATAGGCTTTGATTGCGAAGTACTCTCTTCGGATGGCTTTGCTGCTGCTTCCGATGGCAATCACCGATATCTGCTACCGAAGAATTCCGAAGAACTTAAATCATCTTCTTCTGATATTTATCTGGCTTCATGAACCGATACTCGTACCATTGATATGGCTTTCATACCTTGCAATCTTCCGGTTCAGCAAAGGGGCAATTGGTTACGGTGATGTTCGACTGGCTCCCTGCACGCTGTTACCCAGCAGTCACGGCGAAAATCCCTGGATTGAACCCCATCTATACGCCTGGGTTTTAGGGGGCGTTGTTGCGCTCTTTTCCTTGAAATCGAAGGAAAATCTCCCTTTTGCGCCATTTATCTTTGCGGGAGCCTTAATAACTGAGAGCAGGCTTGCGATTACTTTGCGATAATTGCGCAATGCGTTGGTTAACCGCCGGAGAATCTCATGGTCCTTCTTTAGTGGGGATTATTGAAGGGATGCCTGCCCAGGTCGAAATCACGAGCGATGAAATCTCAAGTGATCTTGCGCGACGTCGGGTCGGGTATGGCAGGGGAGCGCGCCAGAAGTTCGAAGAAGATCGGTTACGGATTCTTGGTGGAGTTCGACACGGCTTGACCCAGGGTGGTCCAGTTGCGCTAGAGATTGCGAACTCGGAATGGCCAAAATGGGAGAAGGTCATGGCTGCTGACCCGGTCAGTGGCGCTGAATTGGCGGAATTAGCGCGGAATGCTCCGCTTACTCGACCGCGACCTGGTCACGCTGATCTGGCTGGGATGCAGAAATATGGTTTCTCTGATGCTCGTCCGATCTTGGAGCGCGCATCTGCGCGAGAGACAGCGATGCGAGTTGCTTTAGGTGCGGTTGCTCGGGCATTCCTCCGCCAATCGGCAGGGATTGAGATTTTCAGTCACGTGGTTCGAATTGGCAGCGTAGTGGTCCCATTGGATTCGGAATTGCCAACGAACTCTCATCGAAGCGCAATCGATGAGGATCCGGTTCGCTGCTTCGATCCGGCGATCTCAGCGAAGATGGTTGCGGAGATTGATGCAGCGCATTCAGAGGGCGATACCTTGGGCGGCGTAGTAGAGGTACTTGCTTATGGAGTAGTGCCGGGGCTGGGATCGCACGTGCATTGGGATCGGCGCTTGGATAGCCGATTAGCCGCAGCACTTATGGGAATTCAAGCAATCAAAGGAGTAGAGCTTGGCGATGGATTCATGACAGCTGAGCGTCGCGGTTCGGTTGCACATGACGAGATCGTCAAAGGGGCTGATGGTTCGCTAATTCGGAAGACTCATCGGGCTGGCGGAACTGAGGGCGGTATGTCCACTGGGGAAGTTCTTCGCGTTCGTGCGGCGATGAAGCCGATATCGACCGTGCCAAAAGCGCTATCTACCGTTGATTTATCTACTGGTGAAGACGCTAAAGCTATCCATCAGCGCTCCGATGTTTGCGCTGTTCCAGCGGCTGGCATAGTTGCGGAAGCCATGGTTGCGCTCACGCTTGCTCAGGCCCTAACTGAGAAGTTTGGTGGCGACAGTCTTTTGGAGATCAAGCGCAACATCAAGGGATATCTAGATTCTCTCCCCAGGTTCTAACGTGGAACAAATCATTTTAATTGGGCCGCCCGGAGCCGGTAAAAGTAGCGTCGGAAAATTGCTGGCTGTTGAGTTGGGTCGAGATTTTGTCGATACCGATCACTTGATTGAAACTAAGAGCGGCAAGAAAATCTCTGACATATTCCTCGAGGATGGCGAAGCGAGTTTTCGAGAATTCGAGCGAGATGTTGTGTTGAGTTCGTTGAGTGAAATTGATGGCGTCATTGCATTAGGGGGCGGTTCAGTGCTCGACCCAGCGGTAGCGGATGAGTTATCCAAGAAGTCTTCAGTGGTCTATCTCGAAGTTTCAATTTCAAATGCCGCCCCACGAGTTGGCTTCAATAAGGAGCGACCACTTCTACTGGGGAACCCCCGCCAACAATGGTTGGCTCTAATGGAGTCGCGTAGAGCAATTTATGAGTCGTTGGCCAAGTTACGAGTATCGACGGATAACAAGAAACCAAAGGAAGTTGTAGCAGAGATTATGGACCTTTTGTGATGAGCGAGATACGGGTAAGCGCAGAACGAGAATATGAAGTCTCACTCGTTGATAATTGGGTCAAAGCACTGGAAGAAATA
>JBEGNC010000042.1:0-2737 GCA_041182705.1 Actinomycetota bacterium
ACCGTGAGCAAGGTGTACTCGCCACAATACATACTTTGGCTAACTCCACTTGCGTTGATTGCGATGCGAGAGAAGGCAGAGCGGAGTGCGTTCTGGATCTGGCAAGGTGGTGAAGCGCTCTATCACGTAGCTATCTGGCAATATCTAGCTACATACACCGGGGCGAAATTTGGACTCCCCGAGAATCTATATGCGCTCGCGATCTTGGTAAGAATCGCCACCCTGGTCTGGTTCTGCACAGTATTGATTCGAGGCGCCCATCCCCAGCCCAGGCTTGATCAACAGCCCATAGATAGCTCGATTTCACGCTGACAGTGGCGGGGGCTAGTCTTGGCTCCCTTCACTGAAAGGTTCGCCTTCCAGTGATTCGCAAGCAGCCCTCCTGTCGCGGAAATACCGCGACCGATTAGTCCAGAGGAGGTGGGGTAAAAGCATGCGTCGCTATGAGTTGATGGTGATCCTAGATCCCGATCTAGAAGAGCGAACAGTCGCACCAAGTCTTGAGACATACCTCAAGATCATCAAGGAATCCGGTGGTCGAGTAGACAAACTCGATATCTGGGGCCGTCGTCGTATGGCATTTGAAATCGCTAAAAAGAGCGAAGGAATCTATGCCGTCGTTGATATGCACTGTGAGCCAGCCGCAATCAAAGAGTTGGACCGCCAACTTAACTTGAACGAAGCTGTACTTCGTACAAAAGTTGTCCGTCCCGAGTAAATCCGCCAACAGAAGACACTTAAAGTAGAGAGAGACGAATATGGCAGCGGGCGATACACAAATCACATTAATCGGTAACTTGACCAACGATCCTGAACTTCGATTCACGCCATCTGGCGCAGCAGTCGCAAAGTTCACCGTTGCATCAACACCTCGTTATATGGATAGACAGACCAATGAGTGGAAAGACGGGGATACCCTCTTCCTCCAGTGCCAAATCTGGCGCCAAGCAGCGGAGAATGTCGCTGAGACCCTGACTCGTGGAATGCGCGTCATCGTGTCTGGTCGTTTGAAGCAGCGCTCCTATGAGACTAAAGAGGGCGAGAAGAGAACGGTCTTCGAAGTCGAAGTTGATGAAGTTGGTCCATCACTACGTAACGCAACAGCAAAGGTAACTAAGACCACCCGTCAGGGCGGAAATGGTGGCTTTGCTGCACCTACTGAATCTTCCGATGACTCATGGTCATCAACGGCAAATGTCGGCGGCGGTTGGACCTCCAACACAGCTGACGAGCAGCCACCCTTCTAAATAAACCATTCCGCTTCGGCGGGCCCACGAAAAGGAGCACCATAATGGGAGCACGTTCCAACCGAACGCTCAAGCAGAAGCCAAAGATCTCGCCTGCAGCGCTCAAGAAAATCAAGAAGAAGCCATGCAGCTTCTGCCGTGACAAAGTCACGTATATCGATTACAAGGATGTAGCGACGCTACGTAAGTACATCTCTGATCGCGGCAAGATCCGCGCTCGTCGTGTAACTGGCGCCTGCACCCAACACCAACGTCAGGTCACTGCTGCGGTAAAAAATAGCCGCGAAGTAGCGCTTCTGCCTTACACATCGACCGCTCGCTAGGAGGAATTGAATATGAAACTGATTCTTACTAGAGAGGTAGCTGGCCTAGGCCACGCTGGAGATGTTGTCACAGTCAAAGATGGTTATGCCCGCAACTTCTTGATTCCGCGCGGTTCTGCGATTGCTTGGACCGAAGGTGGAGCCAAGCAGATTGATGGAATCCGTCGAGCTCGTATGGCGCGCGAGATCCGAGATAAGGATCACGCCAATGAGATCAAGGCGAAGCTAGAGAGCTCAACTCTCGAAGTTCGCGTCAAGGTCGGTTCCACGGGACGACTCTTCGGCTCAGTAACCGAGAAGGACATCGCGCTGGTAATAAAGAATGCGACCGGTGTCGATATTGATCGTCACAAGATCAAGCTGGCAAAGCATGTGAAGAATCTTGGCAAGCACAGCGCCAGGGTCTCGCTGATTACCGGTGTGGCAGCAAATGTCACAGTCAATGTAGTTCAGCAATAATCTAGTTATTAATTTGAGCCCGCCTATATTGGCGGGCTCATTTTTTTGACACTATTACCCAATGTTGCGTCAGGCCGGCATCCTCGGATTAGCATCGGTATTGGTATTTGCCAATGCGGAGATTGGAAATGCGGCGAAAAGGCCGGCTACGTGTAAGACCTTGGGCGCTACCAAGATATCTGGCGGGGAGAGGTTTACCTGCATGAAGCAGGGCAAAACCTTGATCTGGCGGGTTAAATCGAGCGCTAAGAGCCAAGCGAAACCCGCAGCTACTCCATCGCCCACCCCTTCACTAAATGTATTTCAAACTCCATTTCCGGACGAGTTCACTCGAAGTGAAATGGTTACAGCAGTAAAGAGCGCTTTCAAGGCGTATACCGGTGCTAACTCAAAGAAGATGACGTATAAATTGGTAATTGATTCTGATTTTGAAAAGGTTAGGCCACTGATTGAAAGCTTTGTCGATAGAACCTATTCAGTATTACCTTTCCCGAAGGATTACCAGAAGACGATTGTGGTTATTACAAGGAATCGCGATTTTGGCGAGAAAGAGATATCCAGTTTTGGTTTTGATCGGAGTGATTCAAACAAGGCAGCTGGTGGACCATGTATGAATTGCGCCGGTGAGGGTTGGGCGGTAATGGAAGAGGGCCTCTATGAAGTGGTGCCCCACGAGATATTCCATATCTGGCAAAAAGCTGCCTACAA
>JBEGNC010000043.1:0-10386 GCA_041182705.1 Actinomycetota bacterium
CGGCGTAGGTGGCGCGAACTCAGCGATTATTCGTGGTGGCTTTGGTCTGGATTTCGCACGCAAGAGCGTTGGCGCTTTGATTACTGCGCCTTGACCATTTTCGCCGGCGGGGAAATATCCAACTTCTCGTAACTCCGCCATCAGATCACTCGCTTCTGAATCTGAGATCAACACTTGTGGTGCAATCTGGCGTAACCGCAGGTGCTCCACCTTGCGATCGTTGAGAATCGATTTGATTATGCTCTCATCGTCGCATCTGATGTAACTAATCGAGTTGCCAATCCGGAGTCGACCATGCTTCTTTGCTACATCAGTTACTAGATAATCAAGCGGTTGTGGCACGGGCGTCTTTGAGACTTCCTTGAGGAATGAGCGGATTTCCTCCCCGCTATGACCATGATCTAGGCCGCGCCTTATCGAACTCTCTGTGAACCGATAAACCGTTGCGCCGCCACGACTTTCGATATCTGCGAAGGTTGAAAGTTGGCGAGCTATCTCGATAGTCAGAGGCCCGGGCGCAATCGCAGTGTTATCACCTTGGATAAGAATGTGATCGACTGGATCGGGAAGCGCACTATTTATCCCGAGCTTCTTCTCATTCCTTAAGAATTTAACGGCAAAGGTTGAGATTGCGCCCGCGCCTGTGAGGCCCAGCCACTCCGCCTCACGGATACTCCAGCGGACCAATTCATCTGTGGGAGTTATCGATCTGCGATGTGGATAGTGCCAAGCCACGGCGTGTATAAGCGATTCTGGCGCTGCGGCAAGATCTGGGTTATTTGCCAATATCTCCAAAGTCAGCTGTCGAATCCGCGCTGCATTGCTCCTATCTAGCTCTGGACCTAAGGCATTCACATTTCGCGATTCACTCCGGCCAATCAAGCCAAAGGCGCGCGAACTGATACGCCAGGCACCGACTATCTCGCGCCACTGCTCTTCGGGGTTTTTAGTCTGGTAGAGATCAAAGTTTGCAGTCGGCAAGATTCGACCGTCACCATCCACAACGATGATTCCAATCTGATGGCTCAGTTCACTCAAGAGAGCGGTAAATGGCTCATCGACTCCGAGATGTTCGGCAGCTTTCTTAAGATCACGTACACCGATTCCACCAGATTGGATCGCCGTCGGCGACTCCTCCGCCCAGAAATTTGCCAATTCGCTGACGAGGCGAAGTAGCGTTGCGATTGAAGCGACGGCGGCGCGTTCGATTTCAACGCCCTTGAGTTTCGTTCCAGAGATCTTCGGTTCAGTCGATCTCGCCTCTCGATGGACCTTTCCGCCACGTAGATGAATCCCGACTTCGCGAGGGAGTGCAACGGTCAACTTATCGATTGGCACTAGGAAGTTATTCTCAAGTAACCACTTGATGATTGTGCCCTTACGACTTAGCTCATCTGAATGTGCGCGTGGAACTCCCCATGTCAATTTATCCAATAATTCGCTAGCACCCTTAGGCGCTTTATCTAATCTCTTAAAATCAACCTTCGCAGGGATACTTGGTCCAAGGCCTGCTGGCTCAGGCATCAACTCCTGGACATTACGTGGGATTCGATAACCGTCGCCATCTTTATATATGAGTGCGCGCGCCCAAAGCTCTGGCAATATCCGTGCCGCCTCGGATGCGGTGATTTCGACAATTTCTTCGCTTAAGAACTTTCGCTCCATGAGCGCACAAGCTTCGAGAACTTGAATCTGCCATTGATTTAAAGCTTCCATCGCACGTAGAACGCTTGGCGCGGAAGTGGCGCGAGTCGCTAACGCAGCGATATCAGCGGGAATCGGCACGATTAGATCTGGGCGTACTTCAAATAATTGATTTAGCTCATCATCACTTCGCGCGCGCAATTCCTCAGCAAGAGTTGGCCCGAAATTTGGCGCAATGGAACTGGCGATGGACATAAGGAGCCAACGCTACCGCCAGTCTTACTTGTTGCGCGCGGTGAGGAAAACCCAGAAGCCAGCGAGCCGACTCACGGTTGGACCAATGAATCGATTTAACCAACGTAAGCGGCGGAAATCATGGACCGGCCAACCCGAAGAGAATGCGATAATACGCAGTTTGGCATCTGGGTTTATCGCATTGGGATGGCCAACAGTATTCAATAGCGGTAGATCATTATGTGAATCCGAATATGCAAAACATTCTTCGATTGCGATGTCACGCTCTTTTACCAACTCCACTACAGCGCGCGCTTTTTCTTTGCCATGTAGCAAATTCCCGATCAGATTTCCGGTGTACTTGCCATCAATTGCTTCAGCACGAGTACCAAGCGCTCCAGTCAATCCAAGTTTCGAAGCAATCAATTCAGCGAAGTCTTGGGGCGTTGCTGTGACTAACCAGACTTCATCGCCAAGTTCAAGATGTTTTCGCGCTAGCGCCATCGTTCCATCCCAGAGTGATGGCGATACGAACTCGTTATAGATCTCCTCACCGATGGCCTTAATCTCACGGACATCATGGCCTTTGATGAAGTCAGTAGCTGATTTCTGAAATCTAGTTATTACATCGGATTTCTCTGTTCCAGTCATCCGAAACCGGATATTGGCGAGTACCCATGCCCCGATATCGCGTTTGGTGAAGTGACCGCGGTTATACATTCCACGGCCAAGGAAATAGAGGGTGGAGCCACGCGTGAGAGTGTTATCTACATCAAAGAAAGCGATCCGCGGCATATCGGAACACTACAGAAAGCGCTCTAAGCATTCTCGTTTATGCTTTCCGCATGACTGAGCCAAGCGCGATTTCTTCCAGCGTCCATGTGGTTCGTCACGGTGAGGTCCACAATCCGGAGAGCATTCTCTATGGCAGACAACCAGGCTGGCGTTTATCCGAGCGCGGCCTTGCGATGGCGGAAGCGGTTGCTGAATGGTCAAAGAACCTCTCATTAGGTGCGATTCACGCCTCACCACTCGAGCGCGCTCAACAGACTGCGACACCGATCTCATTGGCACATGGTTTATCGATTACCACTGATGATCAATTGATCGAAGCTGCGAATGTATTTGAAGGAAAACCTTTTAGCGTTGGGGATGGAGTGTTGAGCAAGCCGAGTGCTTGGCGCTATCTCTGGAATCCATGGCGACCATCATGGGGCGAGCCATATAAAGAGCAGATTGCCCGAATGCGAAGTGCAGTTGAAGCAGCACGAGTAGCGGCCGGTGGAAAGGATGCGCTGGTCGTATCTCACCAATTGCCAATTTGGATTCTCCGTTCCTCAGTAGAAGGTCGCCCGCTCCTACATGATCCACGGAAGCGACAATGCACACTTGCTTCCGTCACAAGCCTTCATTTTGATGCGACCGGCAAGATCGTGGGACTTACCTATAGTGAACCAGCTGGACATCTCCTCCCTGAGACGAAACGATGAGATTCGCACTCGCAATATTGTTAGCGCTTTTTACTTTAACTAGCTGCAGCAGCGAGTCTGTAACCCAGATTGATGAACAGACATTCATCTCTGGTAACGGCATCGTTACTACTATTGACGTGAAGGATCGTGAATTAGTTCCCGTCGTCTCTGGTCCGACCTTGGATGGTGGAATATTCGCAGCGCCATCTGGCAAAGTTAATGTGATTAATGTTTGGGCATCTTGGTGCGCCCCATGTAGAGCTGAAGCACCAGCACTTCAAGAACTCTCCATCAAGCATCCAGATACGCAGTTCATCGGCATATTGACTCGAGATAATCTGGTCGCAGCCCAAGCCTTCGTCGATCGATTTGAACTCACCTATCCGACGATTACGGATGATGCGACGCTAGCTAATTTCAGTGGCCTACTTAGCGTTAACGCCATCCCAACCACCTTGATTATCGATAAAGATGGCCGCTTAGCCGCCAGAATTAGTGGCGAGATCACCTTCTCGAGTATGGATGAATTATTGACGCGGATCTCCAATGAGTGATTTCCTGGTAGACCAGATATTCGACGGCGGCATCCTGATTGCCTCACTTGTGGCATTGATCGCAGGCCTAATTTCATTTGCTTCGCCATGTGTGATTCCGCTAGTGCCGGGATACCTTGCATATGTCGGAGGGATGGCTGGTGCGCGGCGAAAGACAATGGTCGGTGCAGCGCTATTCATACTGGGATTCAGCGTACTTTTTATCTCATATGGCGCCCTATTTGGCGAGTTAGGTTCTCGAATTCTCACTAACGCGGATGATTTGATCCGTGTTCTTGGCGTGCTGACAATTCTCTTTGCTTTCATCTTCCTATTTCCAGAGCGCTTCTATCGCTCACTAAAGATTCCCTTCGTTGCTCGAAGTGGAGTGTTTAGCGCCCCATTACTGGGTTTTATGTTTGGACTTGGCTGGACGCCATGTATCGGGCCAACGCTCGGCGCAGTCCAAACGCTAGCCCTCATTGAAGCGGGCGCGGCGCGTGGTGCGATTCTTTCCTTCGCTTACTGCCTCGGCCTAGGCGCTCCATTCCTTCTATTTGCACTCTTCCTAGATAAGTCAGCAAGAATGCAACGGGCGATATTGGTGCGCAGTAGAACCATCTCGATGATTGGTGGCGTCTTCTTATTGGCTATCGGATTACTACAGGTGACTGGCATCTGGGAAGAATTGATGGCTGGACTCCGCCAAACAATCTCGAACTTCGTTCCGGTGATCTGATGAGCGCACCTGAGCTACAAGGCAGTTCGCTTCTTCGATATCTATGGCGCCAATTAACGAGTATGCGGACTGCACTCATACTCCTTCTATTACTAGGAATCGCCTCGATACCAGGCTCACTATTCCCACAGCGGACCCAGAGCCCGTTGAAGGTAAGGGAATATTTTGCTGATAATCCGGAGGGCGCTGCCTGGATGGATCGCTTCTATCTCTTCGATGTCTACGGCGCTCCTTGGTTTTCGGCTATCTACGTCTTACTTTTCATCTCACTTATCGGATGTGTGCTTCCGCGCTCCTGGCACTACGCGAACGAGATCTTCGCAAAACCGGCTCCAGTACCCAATTCACTCTCTCAATTCGAAGGCTTCCAGAAGAGTGAGGCAGACCTCGAAAAGGCAGAGGAATGGCTTAAGAAGAACCGCTACCGAATCACTAAGAGCGACGCTGGGATAGCAGCTGAGAAGGGATATCTACGCGAAACCGGAAATCTGATCTTCCATCTCGCGTTGATTGTCATCTTGGTCGGGATCGGCTCTAGTTCAGTCTTCGGTATGCGAGGTGAAGCAATCGTCACTATGGGCGAGCGATTTATAAATGTCCCAACAAGTTATGACAACTTTGCTCCGGGTCGATTCTTCAATATCGAAAGGCTTCAACCCTTTGCGATCACAGCCCTGAAATTTGAAGCCGAATACGATCAGAGCTCCGGCTTACCGACTGATTATCGATTCACGGCGCGAGTGGCTGATAAACCAGATTCACCAGCGAAGACAGAGATCGTAAGAGTCAATCATCCGCTCACATTCGGAGACACTCGCGTTTATCTCCAAGCCAATGGTTTTTCACCGCTAGTAACGGTTCGGGATAGATCTGGTGCGATTAAGTTTGAAGGACCAGTTCCATTTCTTCCGCAAGATTCAAATTTGACTTCAATTGGCGCGATCAAAGTCCCTGATATGGATCCCCAGATAGGTTTCGTCGCATCCTTCTTCCCCACTGCTGATCGCGATGAAGTTCGCGGCGGTTTCTCATCAAACCCCCAACTTCTAGATCCTCGATTATTAGTTTCCGTCTGGCAGGGAGATCTGAAGATGGATAGTGGAGTTCCGCAATCGGTATATCGAATCGATACGACCGATATGGAGCGGATTGGGCTTTGGGCGTTATCAATCGGCGAAAGCTATTCATTCGAAGTGGGAACTATCACATTCAATGGCGTCGTTCCCTGGGTGAATCTCCAAGTTGTTAAGGATCCCGGTAAGCAATGGGCGTTGATTGGAAGTATCGTTGCCATCATCGGTTTATTGGCATCACTATTCATCCGACAACGGCGGATCTATATCCGACGGGAAGATGGTGGCATAGGGATTGCTGGGTTAGCCTTGAATCGCCTACCCGGCCTTGCTGATGAGATCGCAAAGCTGGTTGCGGAGATAGGAGAAAAGCGATGAGCCGGAGCGATTGGGCATATCTCTCTAACGATCTGGTTTACGTCGCGCTCTTTGCCTTCGCCATCTCATTTGTCATCTACACATTTGAAACTGCCTTCTCCATCAGAGCTAATCAGGAAGGCGTTAAGAGCGAGATAAACCGAAGTGCCACAGCTCGATCGAATCGATTCGCGACCATTGCATATACCTTCGCGACACTTGCGCTATTGATTGGCGTGGTTGCACGTGGCATCTCGGCAGAGCGGGCACCGATTGGGAATATGTATGAATTTTCGATTACCGGGGCGCTGACTTTCTCACTTGCTTATTTAGTGGTTGGTCGTAAGTACGATCTTCGCTGGTTGGGTCTTCCCATCTCACTACTTGTCTTGATTATTCTAGGTACGGCGGTGACGCTCCTTTATCGCCCGAGCGCGCCACTTGTCCCAGCCCTACAATCGATTTGGTTAGTCATCCATGTCTCGGCCGCAATCTTCTCTGGCGGAATCTTCTTACTTTCAAATACCGTCGCTGCAACATATCTCTGGCTAGATCGGATGGAGAGTAAAGGGGAGCGAAGTGCATTCGCTAAACGCCTTCCGACTCTCGAAGTATTAGACCAACTCTCCTATCGACTGGTAGCGCTGGTCTTCCCACTATGGACCTTTGCGATTATCGCTGGCGCGATCTGGGCGGAAGCAGCATGGGGCCGTTACTGGGGATGGGATCCCAAAGAGACTTGGTCTTTCATTACCTGGATTCTTTATGCCGCGTATCTCCACGCTCGCGTGACTGCGGGTTGGAAGGGTAAGCGAGCAGCATGGCTCTCGTTGATTGCTGGGTCTTGCTACCTATTCAATTATGTATACGTAAACGTATGGGGAACGGGTCGCCACACCTATAGCGGTTTATAACTTCCCTAGAAAATCTGGATTGTCATCTGGTGGGACGATCTTGCCTTTACGACGTCTCCGCCCTGGTCCTTGTGGCTTTCCCGCGATAATCCAAGCAATCGCACCAACGCCTGGGACGAAGAGAATTATTACTAGCCAGGCCCACTTGGGAAGACTTCGAATCTTCTCCTCTGGAGTGCGCGAACAATCAATGATTGCGTAAATGGTCATCGCAGTAACGATGATCAATGCGATTACGGCGACTCGAAGCATGGCTTAAGTTTATCGAGCAGAGAGCAAGGTCGCTAATGAGAGCGATAAGGCATAGATGATCTGGACCCGCCCAGTTCGCTCCAATAGCGAGATCAAAGCTTTCCCGCTAGCGCCCGCTCTTAATTCCTGCCAGATTCGAAGTACCTGGGGAAGTGCTAAGAATGGGATTAGGAAGAAGAATGAATCCCAACTAAGCGCCGCCGAAACTAGGAATGGTACGAGCATCAGGAATAGATAGAACTTTCTAGTCTTGTCATCCCCGATTCGAACCGCCAAGGTCCGTTTATTCGCCAACGCATCCAATTCAAGATCTCGGAGATTATTTAGTACCAAGATAGCGCACGCGATAGCGCCAATGGCACAGGCCGCCAAGAGGACATCTACCGAGAGCGATTCGACTTGGATGTAATACGACCCAAGTGTCGCTACTAAACCAAAGAATATAAAGACTGAGACTTCACCCAAAGCGTGATAGCCGTAGGGTTTTGGCCCACCGGTATAAGTCCAGGCGGCGAGAATGGAAACGGCTCCAACCAATATCAGAGTCCAATCAGTTCGAGCGGCAAGTAGCAAGCCAGCAAGAGCGGCAGCACCGATAGCGATGACGGCCGCACGTTTGACTTCTCCAGGGGTCGCTCTACCAGAACCAACTAAACGCATTGGCCCAATGCGATCCCGATCGGTCCCTTTTACGCCATCGGAATAATCATTGGCGTAATTCACCCCAATCTGAAGTCCAAGAGCCACAGTTAGCGCAAGAAGGAAGTTGAGAAAACCTGCGTTGTATCCAGCAAAAGCAGTACCAACTATTACTGGCGCAATCGCCGCAGGAAGGGTCTTTGGGCGCGCCCCGGCAATCCACTCTTCACGAGTTGGCATCGGCTAATCGCCTTCTATCTGGTTTACCAATCGACAAATATGGAATCGAATCCAATTTCAATAACTCCTTAGGAGCGGCATGCGATCCAAATTGAGATTTCAAGAGCGAGGAAATTTCACTGAGATCGAAATCTTGAGTGGTCGCGATACATAGTCGCTCACCCCATTCCGAATCCGGTCTACTAAAAGCGATTATCTCGGGATTAGCGAATCTCTCCTGGAGGAATCTCTCGATAGCACCGAGGGAGATTTTCTCGCCACCAGAGATGATCTGATCATCGCCTCGGCCGATTACTTCCAGGCGACCATCTTTCATTCGACCGAGATCAGAGGTTAGGAAGAATCCATCGATGGTTGGGAATTCCTCGCCGAGGTAGCCAAGTGCGATCTGAGGACCTTTCAAAGCAATCCGGTCGTCGACAATCTTCACCTCAACACCTTCGAGTGGGATACCGTCATAAACGACGCCACCGCAACTCTCGGTCATCCCATAAGTGGCCGTTATCTTTATTCCGGCTTTCTCGGCGCGATCCCGTAACTCGCTATCCAGTGGACCGCCGCCGACGAGCACCGCCTTACATTCGCGGAGATGTCCTAATAGTTGTTCATCACCTTCGAGAGCTCGATGCAATTGGGTAGGCACGATTGCTGAATAATCGGCTTGTCCAGAAAGACCGACCGGCTCGGTACCAAGTTCAATCGATCGGATTAGCACATTTATCCCTGCGACATGATTGGTAGGCAGCAATAAAGACCAGCGCTCGCCGATCTTTGCATCGAGATATTTGTGAGTTGCACGGGCATTTGTTATTAGAGATTTGGCTGAGAGCGCAACGCTCTTTGGTGCACCAGTAGATCCGGAAGTCGTCACTACGAGCGCCACATTTGAGGACACTGACTTGATTGGAATCTCGGTCGTTGCCAGCGCGGGGCCATCACCCTTCAACGCAGTGAGCAGCGCCTCAAGTATTTGTGGCGTCGACCACGAAGGCGCGATAGCGCGGAGCTCTCGACTTACCGGGGATTCCATAACCACCGTAGGGTATGCCATATGAGCAAACCGATTAAGCGCGAACCGGGAAGTAGAACTATCCCTAATTGGCAGCGCGGAGCTGGCTCGGAGAATTTTACTGATGTGCGTTATGAGATCGCTGACGGGATGGCGAAGATAACAATCAACCGCCCTCAGGTACGAAATGCATTCCGCCCTGAGACCCTTGCCGAACTACAGCAAGCTTTCAATTTTGCACGTGATGATGATCAGGTAGGTGTGATCATCTTTACCGGTGAAGGTGATGAGGCATTCTGTTCCGGCGGTGATATATCGGTTCGTGGCGATGATGGTTACATCGGAAGTGATTCGGTCGGCAAGAAAGGTATCGGTCGACTAAACGTCCTCGATCTTCAAGTTCAGATTCGTCGGACACCAAAACCAGTAATAGCCATGGTGGCTGGATGGGCGATTGGTGGTGGCCATGTACTTCATGTGGTCTGCGATATAACAATCGCTGCAGATAATGCGAAGTTCGGACAGACCGGTCCGATGGTTGGTTCGTTTGATGGCGGTTATGGCGCTGGTTTATTGGCTCGCCATGTCGGCCAGAAGAAAGCGCGCGAAATCTGGTTCATGTGTCGCCAATACCCTGCAAGTGAGGCGCTCCAGATGGGATTGGTTAATACCGTGGTACCCGTCGCCGAATTAGAAGCAGAGACTGTTTCATGGGCCCGCGAGATGTTGCGCCATTCACCGATGGCGCTCCGATTATTGAAAGCTGGTTTGAATGCAGCTGATGATGGCCTGGCTGGCGTGCAACAACTTGCTGGCGATGCGACCTTGCTCTTCTATCTGACCGAAGAGGGGCAAGAAGGTCGCGACGCATATAAAGAGAAGCGCCCGCCAAATTTCGGGAAATTTCCAAAGCGCCCCTAAATGGATCTCACTCAGATCCTTGATTCGCTACGGGTAGTACAACTTCCGATGCGGACGAAGTTCCGCGGTCTTACGGTTCGAGAAGTAGCGCTATTCCAGGGCCCTCAAGGTTGGGGTGAATTCTCGCCCTTTATCGAATATGGCGATCGCGAAGCGAGATTTTGGCTGGATAGCGCGATCGAAGCCGCCTTCAATGAATTGCCCAAACCATTCCGGAGCCAGGTTCGCATCAATGGCACGATCCCAGAGCTCGATGATCGAGATGAGATAGCGGATCTCGTGGCTCGCTATCCAGGTGTCGATACTTTCAAGATCAAAGTAGGTGGCGACTTACGCCGCGACTTGGTTCGGATTGCCAC
>JBEGNC010000044.1:0-9748 GCA_041182705.1 Actinomycetota bacterium
CATCTAAGTCGGGAAAGCGCTCGTATAAAGCCTCGGTGATAACCAAGCCAAGGACGCTATCGCCGAGAAATTCCAGGCGCTCATTGGTGGGAATACCACCAGATTCATATGCGAAGGAGCGATGAGTTAAAGCTAATTCGAGAAGCTCCGGACTTAGTTCTACTCCGAGCTTTTCAGATAACAACTATTAGACCTCTAGGACTTGACGGCCCTTGTAGGTGCCGCAAGTTGGGCAGGCAGCGTGCTGAAGCTTTGGCTGATTGCACTGATTGCAATTCGCAGTTGCTGCTGGCGTCGTCTTCCATGAGCTGCGGCGATGGCGAGTACGCGAGCGGGACATCTTTCGCTTGGGTAATGGCATTGCCGACTCCTTACTTCTTCTGGATTGCCCCGTTACGGGAGCGGGTAAGTATCCCCCGGCCGCGCGGCCTTTGCCAAATCGGATGCCAAATCGGATGCCAAATCGGGGTCTGGGGCTACTGCTGCTGCCAGCCCGCTAAACCTGACCACCGCGGGTCGCTCTTCGGGTGATTATGGTCCTCGGGTAGATCAGCTAATTTCTCGCCGCATTCCGGACATAGGCCTAGACAAGATTCATTGCAGATGGGATTTAGGGGCATCGCGAGGACCACCGCATCCCGAATAGGAATCTCTATATCGGCCAAATCCCCGTCGAGCACGAAGGTCTCATCATCTTCATCTTCGCTTCGCCCTTCGTAATTGAATAACTCTTGGAATCTCTGATCGATATCTTCATCGAGCGGGTCTAAACAACGACCACATTCTCCTTTTGCCCGACTCTTAACCTCACCTGTTAATAGGACTCCGTCAGAAACGGATTCGGCACGTACCATTATTTCAATCTGCTCCCCTTTTGGAATCGCAAGTAGCGGGGTTCCAATCTCCTCAGGAACCGGGAAGGCCAGTTGGTAATCCTTAAACTCCCCGGCCCTACGTGGTAACTCGTGGAGATTAAGAAGGTATGGAGATTGGGACTTAGCGGTCATTCGTCAGAAAGTTGGGAGAGGACATCTTTATCGCTCGCTCCAGCAAGGCGTTCGCGCCCACGAGCAACGGCATCCAAGGTCTTATTTAGGATCACTTCCAAAGTTGCGAGTCGAGAATCGATATAAGCATCGACTTCGGCGCGTTCGCGCTCGACTTGAGCATGCGCTTCATCGACCAATCGCGCTGATTCTTCCCGAGCCGCAGCCACGATCGCCGTCTGCTCGACCATTCGAGCCACTTCTTCTCTTGCATGCGCGATCAAGCGCTCCGCACTCTGCTTACCCTCTTCGATGATCTCTTCCCGATGAGCCAAGAGTTTCTTTGCGCTCGCAAAATCTGTCGGAAGAGATTCGCCAATCTCATCAAGTAGCCCAAGTAATTCGCCGCGATGGACGACGCAAGATGCAGATAGTGGCACCGCACGGGATTCCTTCACCATTGTGATTGCCGCTTGGAGTTTTTCGATCGAATCCATGTAAATCTTCCTATCCCTTATCCGTTGCAGCTTTTGCCTTGAGTGCTCGCAAGACCCCATCCGGAACCAGCGCGGATACATCGCCACCGTACCGGGCGATCTCTCTGACTAGCGAAGAGGAGAGGAATGAGTATGTTGGTTTTGTAGCCATTAGTAAGGTATCGACGCCCTTTAGCTGGAGATTCATCTGCGCCATCTGAAGTTCATAGTCGAAATCGCTTACTGCTCGGAGACCTTTGATGATCGCGCCGATGCCATTGGCTTTGCAGTAATCAACCAACAACCCAGACCAGGTATCGACACGAGCATTTGGAATATGCGCGACCGCTTCCTTGGCCATGGCAATCCGCTCTTCGATTGAGAAGAGCCCGCTCTTGGCCGAATTGACCAGTACTGCGATCACTACTTCGTCGAAGAGTCCACTAGCCCGTTCAATGACATCTAGATGACCATTGGTGATGGGGTCGAAAGAACCCGGACAGACTGCCTTCCTCATTGGATAACGCTAACACGCGAGGCTTATTTAACGTCCGGCTCCGCGTAATAGATGGTTGCTGCACCATATCTCCGCTCCTTGAGCAGACGTAAACCGCTTGGCCATTTCGGAGCAGGGCGCTTTGAATCTCGCTCCATGGCGATTACCGAATTGGCTTTTAAGAAGTTATTTGTCACAAGGGCTGCTAGGTTCCCCATCACATCACTTTCGCTCAGATCATATGGCGGATCCAAGAAGACAACATCGAATGGTGAGGTTGGTGGCTTTTCGAGAAACCGTGAGACGGACATCGTGATCACGCTGGAACTTCCAATTCCAGGAAGTTCGGAAAGTAATTGGTGATTGCCTCGTGCAACGATGTTTGCTTTCTCATCCTTATCTACAGCTTGCACGAAAGCTGCACCTCTAGATAGCGCTTCAGTGCTTACCGCTCCGGAGCCGGAATAAAGATCGAGGAAATGTAAATCGTTCATCGAACCGAACTCTGACTCGAGGGTGGAGAAGAGAGCTTCGCGTGCACGATCTGAAGTCGGCCGGACCGCGCCAGATGGTGAGATCAGATTTCGACCTTTGCCGACACCTGCAATTATTCGCATTATTTCTTCTCCAGATAACTAGCTCGATCTTCCTGGCGTAACTTATCGACTTCTTCCCGCAGAGTCGGATTCTCTGCTAGCCCCGGGTCTTCGCTGAGAATTACCTCTGCGACCTCACGGGCTTGGCCAATCAGGGATTCATCTCGAATCACTCGCAACAATCGCAAGTGCGAGGTTGCACCGGATTGCGCACTACCCAGGACATCTCCTTCGCGCCGCTGCTCTAAGTCCAACTTGCTCAACTCGAAACCATCGGTCGTTGCAGCCACTGCATTCAAGCGGGCCATCGCAGAACTCTGGCTATCTACATCAGTAACCAGAAGACAGAGTCCAGGTGTTGCGCCACGCCCTACTCGCCCACGTAGCTGATGTAATTGGGATACGCCGAAACGATCGGCATTCATAATCACAATCATCGAAGCATTTGCAACATCCACACCCACTTCGATAACGGTCGTAGAAATCAATACATCGATCTCACCAGCGACGAATCGGTTCATCACCCCCTCTTTCTCCTCGCTAGATAGCCGGCCATGGAGGGCAGCTAGGCGCAATCCAGAAAGTTCCGCCTTAGCCAACCTTGGGAATAGCTCCTCAACGGATGCCATTGCGCTCTTCGCATCAAGGGGCTCGCCACTCAATCGCTGAACCAGAGCAAGTTCCTTGTGGCTCAAGCCAAATGCGCTGAAATCCGAGCCATCTTCTTGAGAGATTCGCGGAGCGACCACATAGACCTGACGACCTTGCGCCACTTCTTCTCGAACGCGCTCCCACGCACGCTCCAAGAACTTCGGTTTTTCACGAGTTGCAATTACATGAGTCGTTATCGGCGTTCGCCCCAGCGGCAATTCGTCCAGGATAGAAACATCTAGATCGCCGAAGACCGTCATGGCGATAGTCCTTGGTATCGGCGTCGCAGTCATTACCAGAATATGTGGTGGCGAGATTGATTTGTCACGTAGCGCATCCCGCTGCTCGACTCCGAATCGATGTTGCTCATCTACGACTATCAATCCCAAATCGGCGAATTCCACTCCCTCGCTCAATAGCGCGTGAGTACCGATAACCATTCCAACATCACCGGATGCGATCTGGCCCAGAATGCGCCGCCGCTCGGAAGCGGAATTCGAACCCGTCAACAGTGCGATATTCGTGGCTTCATTTGCTGAACCGAGAGTTCCAGCGCTGGCAAGATCGCCGAGCAGGCGTTGGAAATTCTTATGATGTTGCATCGCAAGTACCTCAGTTGGCGCCAAGAGGGCCGCCTGAGCGCCAGAATCAATCACAGCCAACATCGCGCGGAGCGCCAAAATGGTCTTTCCAGAACCTACATCACCTTGCAGAAGGCGATACATAGGATGCGTACCAGATAGGTCCCCTTCGATTTCCTGCCATACCCGTTTCTGGCCTGAAGTCAGTTCAAATGGCAGACGCATATCGAATTTCGCGAGTATGCCATCGCTCTTTCGCTCACGCGTTTTGACCAATTCGGATTTGATCTCAGTCTTCCGTTGCACCAAGAAGAGTTGCATCATCAGCGCCTCATCGAAGGTAAGTCGCTGGCGAGCCAAATCAGCCGCTGTAAGATCGCTCGGCTGGTGCACCTCGCGTAAGGCATCTGCAAACGTTGGTAGGTTTAAGTTCGAGAGCACGCTGCTTGGAATCGGATCGATCAGTTCAGTTAGATTCTCCAACGCAAGTCGTACACATTGCGCGATTTTCCATGTTGGTAACTTCCGAGTCGCCGGATACAACGGGAGATATTTCCCGGCGAAGTCGCTGATGGCAGCGTCCAGATCGTTTCCATCGGGGATCATTAGATAGTCTGGATGCGTTAATTGCCGCTTATTCCGGAAGGTTCCGACTTTGCCAGAGAAGAGGCCCTCTCTTCCTTCACGAAGTTCTTTACTCCGCCATGCCTGATTGAAGAAAGTCAGCATCAGCTTCGCTCGCCCATCAGTGATTATCACTTCCAAGATTCCACCTTTGCGCCCCGGAATCCGTTTTATCGCAGCGCTCTCAACTCGCCCCAAGATGGTTACTTCTTCACCTTCTTGGAGCGCCTCGATATCGGTCAATTGACCGCGAACTTCGTAACGGCGCGGATAGTGTCTTAAGAGATCACCGACGGTCTGTAACCCAAGTTCCTCGGCCAAGACCTTGGCGGTCCGATCACCCACGACATTAAGGAGTTTGGTCTCAAGCCCGGCCATGCTTCATTCTCTCGAACGATACCTAGGAGAGGGCGGTAACCACGCGTAGCCAAGCCCTGAATTGGCGCTCCCTGCAGGCAAGCGGCTACTCTTTCGCCCCTCAGAATGAATTTGAAATCCAGCAAGGAGTACGACCGTGGCAGCAGTATGCGATATCTGTGGCAAGGGCCCCAGCTTTGGAAATAACGTCTCGCACTCCAATCGCCGCACCCGTCGTCGCTGGAATCCGAATATCCAGAAGGTCCGGACGCTGATTAATGGCTACACCAAGCGTCAGAACGTATGCACATCCTGCCTAAAGGCCGGAAAAGTAACTCGCTAGTCCCAATGATGAGAGTATCCACTCTCATCCATTCGAGTTCCATCTAGATAAATTCCTTCACCTTCAATCACTCTTCCAATAACGGTAAAACCCGTCGATTGCGGGTTCGCGGTGGTTCCAAGAAGAAGATGGTCTTCGCCGCCAGTCAGGACCCAATCCAAATAACGTTCGCTATCGATATCTTTTAATTCGCTCTCCCGCAAGACTTCCCCATAAAGCTCAAAGGCCACGCCACTTGCGCGCGCCAAATGGCTGGCATCGATCAATAACCCATCACTGGTATCTGTCGCAGAATCCAAATATGGATAGGCCGCTCGATACCTTTGATAGTCCAAAGTTGGCGCTTTATGGGATTTGATCGCATCGCTGGCAATTCGGCCTTCAAACAAATTTGAGTTTTCCAGTAGATGCAAGCCTGCTGCCGACGCTCCGGGAAGTTGGGAGATCACAATATGGTCACCAACCTTGGCGCCCGAACGACGAATTGGTTCGACTACCGAGCCAAGTGCCGTTATTGAAATCGCCAATTCATTTCCGCTGGATAAATCGCCGCCAATTATTTGCGCTCCGACGAGATCGGCCTCTGCTGCTATGCCCCGGGCTATTTCCTCTACTCCGCCAAGATGTCTTTTCGGCAAGATCACAGTGACCAAGAGGAATTCTGGCCAACCACCCATCGCACAGATATCGGCAAGGTTTGCCGCCGTTATCTTCCGTCCGATTTCGAAATATGAACTCCAATCCAATCGGAAGTGTGTTCCCTCGACAGCTACATCGGTACTTGTGACCAAATTCTTGCCCAATAGGGAAATGACCGCTCCATCATCGCCATTTGGAACTATCAACTCCGACTTCCAGGTGCGCCGGAAGATCGCGGTAATCCGCTCTAGAAGTTCAGTCTCGCGCACATGTCCCCCAATAAGGCCTTCCCGACGCTAGCCTAGATGCGCTAGCGTTTCTGCGTTAACTCCGATGGTGCAAAGGCGGACTTCGGATAAGCGTGACAAATAGTGAAAGTTGAGAGTCAGATGTCGATTCAGGCTTATATCTTGATCCAGACTGAGGTTGGGAAGGCTGGCAGCGTCGCAAAAGCGGTCACTGCAATCGCAGGGGTCACGATTGCTGAAGGTGTAACTGGGCCTTATGACGTGATCATGCGGGCTGAAGCCAGCAACATGGAGGAGTTAGGAAGAACGGTGCTAGCAAAGGTGCAGGCTGTCCCTGGGATTACCAGAACTCTTACCTGCCCGGTTACATCGCTTTAGCGGATTACGCTCTGCGAGCGGGTGATTGCACTTAGACAGAGTTGGCTAATCAGCTCGGTGTAGTTCCGCCCAGAAGCTTCCCAGAGCATTGGATAAACCGATTTCGGAGTGAAACCCGGCATCGTATTCAACTCATTGATTATCACTCGCGAATCCTCGGTTAAGAAGAAATCGACTCTAGCCAATCCTTCACAGCCCAGCGCAGTAAAAGCAGTTATTGCAGCCTCTTGGATCTGCCGGGTCAGCGATTCGGAGATATCGGCCGGCACATCGAAGGTCGTAGAACCATCGAGATACTTCGCTTCGAAGTCGTAGAACTCATGTGGTTCGTGCACTCGAATCTCACCTAGTTTGGAGGCGTGCGCAATTCCGCCAACTTCCAGAACGGCACATTCGATTTCCCGCCCCTTGATTGCAACTTCCACCATCGCTCTTGGGTCATGCTTATGCGCATCCGCCAAAGCGGGCGCAATCTCCGCCTCACTCTTCACTTTATGGGTTCCCCTGCTAGAACCGCTCCGTGCCGGTTTGATGAAGACTGGGAATCCCAAAGCCAAGATCTTGGCAACTTCCATCTGCGGATTGGTTGCCCAATCTCGCTGGTGAATGGTGAATCCATCGGCTACAGCCAATCCAAAATCTGCATATATCGGTTTTGCAAAGGTCTTATCCATTGCCACCGAAGATGCTAAGACGCCAGATCCCACATACGGGATCCCAGCCATTTCGAAGAGCCCCTGGATAGTTCCATCTTCACCATATGCGCCATGGAGCAATGGAAAAGCCAGATCAATCTTTAGCGGTCGCCCCGCTCTATCAAATAGATCTCCCGTGCCGATCTTGATATCTCCGTCTCGGAGGGGAACCGTGGGCAAGCCATCGGCACCTATTTCAAATTCACTATCGCTCGCAAGCGAAATCCATTCACCTGATTTGGAAATTCCGATGAGAATAGGTTCGTATTGGCTTCGATCGATTGCAGAAAGTACGCCGCGGGCTGAGATACAGGAAATCTCATGCTCGCTACTCCGACCACCGCAGATGATCGCAACTCGCTTACTCATCGCTCCTCAATCTCCGCTCCAGTATCGATCCGCATCAACTGGATCATTGCCTCGGTTGGGGTAATGGTATTCGTAACTACCTCGGAGACCGATTCCATGATTGGAACTTCAATACCGGCGAGATGGGCTAATTCGACTATCGAATTAGCAGTTGCAACTCCTTCGACTGTGGAAGATACGCTCGCCATCGCCTGCTCCATCGAGCCGAATCTTCCGAGCGCCTCACCAAATGAGCGATTGCGCGATAACGGTGAGCCGCAGGTCGCCAGGAGATCGCCGACTCCAGCTAGCCCGACAAATGTAAGTGGCTTTGCGCCGCGAGCCATCCCCAGCCGGGTCAATTCACTTAGGCCGCGGGTTATGACAAGCGCCTGAGTGTTCTCCCCAAAGCCCATTCCAATCGCCATACCAACAGCAAGTGCAATCACATTCTTCGCCGCACCCGCCAATTCACATCCGATCACATCAAGCGATGTGTATGCGCGGAAATAGGGCGCGCTAAAAAGATGGGCCGTCATATCGGCTAACTCTTGGGACTCGGCGGCTGCGACGGCTCCGACCGGTTGTCGCATAACAACTTCGCGCGCCAGATTCGGCCCAGTTAGTACTGAGATTTGCCCACTCGGGATTTCCAATACATCCGAGATCACCTCGCTCACTCGCATATGGGTCTTCAGCTCCATCCCTTTGATCGAAGAGATAACTGGGACATATCTCGGAAATTTCGCACGCCAATTCACCAAGTTTTCCCGCAGAGATTGGGCAGGCAGGGCTAAGAGAATTGCACCGGGTTCTGCAAATGCCTCATCGATATCATCGGTTGCTCGGAGCGAGCTTGGCAGTTCGATATTTGGCAGCGACCTTTCATTTGTGTGGCGCTGGTTGATCTCCTCGACAATCTGGGAATTTCTGCCCCAAATCAAGACATCATTTCCGGCATCGATCAGAACCTGCGCTAAGGAAGTCCCCCATTGGCCAGTGCCTAGAACTGTTACTGTCATTTTCGCTTCTTCTTGAAATTCCCAGTTCTTGGAAGATCTGATTTCTTTGGATCGAAGCGGATTTCGGGGGCCTTCTCATTACGGAGAATTTCAAGAAGCTCTGTAATCGCATCCATGATCGCCTCAGTTGCCGCCTCGGCTGCTACTGGATCTTCACCTTTTCCTTGCCATGGCGAGAGATCTACTGGGTCGCCGACGATGATTGAGATCTTGGTCCGGGGAAATAGCTTGATCCGCTTCCCGTAAGGAGCGATTACTTTCTCCGGCCCCCAAGATGCGCATGGGATTACTGGAACTCCAGTCGCCAGCGCCAACCGGGCGGCTCCAGTCTTTCCCTTCATCGGCCAGAGATTTTCATCTCGAGTCAGGGTTCCTTCGGGATAGATTCCAACGAGATGGCCAACGCGAAGCGCCGCAATCGCATTCTCATAGCCTTTGATCGCATTACTGGATTCTCGATTGACTGGAATCTGGCCCGCTGCTCGCACGAATCTACCGATTAGTGGAATCCGGAAAACCGCATCTTTCCCAAGGTATCTCGGAGCACGCCCATTGTTATAGAGAAAATGAGTAAATGAGAGCGGATCCAAGTAAGAGAGATGGTTACAGACCACTATCGCTGCGCCACTCTTCGGCAATTTCTCGCCACCGCGCCAATCCTTCTTTGTGATTGCACTTAGAAGTGGGCGGAGAACATAAGCAGCGAACTTGAAAGCGCCATTGGAGCCTAACGGCTTTCCGCGAGGCGGTTCAAAATAGATCTCCCCCCGACTCATGGTTAAAGCCTAGAGGGCAAAAGTAAGGGCCACGCTAGAGAGCGTGGCCCAAACTAGAGAAGTAATTACTACTTCTTACCCTTCTTGCCCTTCTTAGCCTTCTTGACGATCTTCTTAGGCGCCTTCTTTCCAGCCTTCTTAGCAACTGGCTTTGCAGCCTTTGCTACTGGCTTTGGAGGTAGTGGCTTTGGAGCTGGGCCAAGCTTGCGGGCGCCTGCGATAACCTCTTTTAGCGCCTTCGCTGGCAAGAAGCGAACCTTCTTGCTCGCCTTGATCTGGATGGTCTCGCCGGTGAAAGGGTTACGGCCCTTACGTGCCTTGCGATCTACCTTCTTAAACTTTCCAAAGTCGTTGATTGTTACATCTTCGCCCTTTTGGATGTTGCGCACGATCGAGTCAAAGACGATCTCGACAGCGTGAGCAGCCTCTTTCTTGCTTCCGTTGAAGTGAGGAGCCAACGAAGCAATGAACTGGGTCTTGTTCATTTAATCCCCTTATTTACGCGTAAAGTTAAGCGTTCGCTTAACCTGCT
>JBEGNC010000045.1:0-8375 GCA_041182705.1 Actinomycetota bacterium
GAGAAGGGTGTCTTACCTCTCGTCGTGAGAGCATCCGGTGGTTCAGTCCGAGATGCGCTCTCGGTGCTTGGACAACTCCTAGCGGGTGCTGATAAAGATGGCGTCACGTATGACATTGCTGTCCAACTTCTAGGTTTCACCGACGGCGCACTTTTAGATGATGCCGTAGATGCGCTAGCTGCTCGAGATACCGGCGCGATTTTCAAGACGATTGATCGCCTGATCGAATCTGGCCATGATCCAAGGCGATTTGCTCAGGATCTTTTAGAACGGCTCCGTGATCTGGTCTTGATCGATGCCTTGGATGAAGGTGCGAAATCGATCCTGCGAAATTATCCAGATGACCAACTTGAGCGGATGCGTGCGCAATCGGCTCGACTTGGTGGCGCGAACTTAAACCGCTCCGCAGCTATCGTCGCCGAAGGCCTAAATCAGATGCGCGGTGCAACCGCTCCACGTTTGATTCTGGAGCTGATCGTCAGTCGGATAATCATCTCGGCCGGAGATAAGAGCGATCTAGGCCTCGCTACGCGAATCGAACGGTTAGAGCGAGCTGCCCAATTAGCACCGATGCCGCCATCAACGCCGGCTGCTGCACCAGTAAGCAAGGCTGCGAAAACAGAGCCAGTGAAAAGTGCGCCGGCAAAGAGCGAGCCGGTAAAGAGCGAGGCTCCAAAAACAGTTCCGGCTCCAACAAAGAGCGCTGGAAACGTAGATGTCACAGCGCTGCGTCGGATGTGGCCGGATGTGATCGAGAGCGTGAAGAAGAAGCGTCGCCTTACCTGGTCGTTACTTTCGGCAAGCGCACAAATCCTCTCTGTCGATGAAAAGCAGATTACGATCGGAATCATCAATGCTGGTGCGCGTGAGTCATTTATCCGCTCAGAGAGCGAGCCGATCCTTGCTTCAGCTTTCACTGAAGTGACTGGGTTGGAGCGGAAGATTAATGTGGTGGTGGATGAGAGCGTTGATCCAAATTCAGACCAACGGATTTCAACTCGAACCGTCGAGGATCCGAGCGATGAGTCACAACTTAATGGCACCGAGTTGATCATGAAAGAACTCGGCGCTCAGGTAATCGCTGAAGGTGATAGGTAATGTACGAGGGCATAATCCAAGAGTTGATTGACGAGCTAGGTCGTCTTCCTGGTATCGGTCCGAAGAGCGCACAGCGAATCGCTTTTCATATTGTGCAATCCGAGCGAGTCGATATCAATCGCCTTGTTGAGGTACTTCGATTAGTCAAAGAGAAGGTCCGATTCTGTACCCAATGTTTCAATGTTGCCGAGGCGGAAGAGTGTCGAATCTGCCTTGACCCGCGACGCGATGGGTCAACTATCTGTGTAGTTGAAGAGAGTAAAGATGTGGTCGCGATTGAGAAGACGCGCGAATTCCGCGGGAAGTATCACGTACTTGGTGGCGCCATAAGCCCCATCGATGGAATCGGACCAGAGCAACTCCGGATCCGAGAGCTACTTGCGCGTCTGGCCGATGCGAATATAAATGAGGTCATCATCGCGACCGATCCGAACCTCGAAGGTGAAGCGACCGCGACCTACCTCGCCCGAACCATCAAACCGCTCGGGATAAAGATCTCCCGTCTGGCATCGGGCCTGCCCGTCGGTGGCGATCTCGAATATGCCGATGAAGTAACCCTTGGCCGCGCCTTTGAAGGCCGGAGGGCGTTGGATCTCTAATACTGAGACGATTATCGTCTTATTATTCGAGATAATCCTGAACTAGGCTCAATAATCTGTCACTATCCCGCTATGGGTCTGATTGTGCAGAAATACGGGGGCTCCTCGGTCGCCGATGCGGAGGCGATGAAGCGGGTCGCCAACCGGATCGTGGCTACCAAGAAGGCCGGGCACTCAGTCGTAGTCGTGGTCTCCGCCATGGGCGATACCACCGATGAATTGATCGACCTGGCTAACCAGGTCACTCCACTTCCTACCGGTCGCGAACTCGACATGCTCCTAACCGCCGGTGAGCGAATCTCGATGGCCTTACTTGCGATGGCGATCAAGAACCTCGGCCAAGAAGCGCTCTCGTTCACTGGTTCACAAGCTGGCGTGATTACTGATAGCACACATGGAAAAGCCCGCATCATCGATGTGACGCCTGGTCGAATCCAAGAAGCGCTCAAGCAAGATGCGATTGCGATTGTCGCTGGCTTTCAGGGAATCTCGCAAGATACGAAAGATGTCACGACCCTAGGTCGAGGCGGTTCGGATACGACCGCAGTTGCACTTGCCGCTGCGCTCGATGCCGATGTCTGTGAGATCTACACCGATGTTGATGGCGTATTTAGCGCTGATCCAAGAATCGTCCCAGCGGCGCGGAAGTTGAAGAGCGTCACATACGAAGAGATGTTGGAACTTGCAGCATCTGGCGCAAAAGTTTTACATCTTCGTTGCGTCGAGTATGCACGACGTTTCGATCTACCAATACATGTCCGTTCATCGTTTTCAAATCTAGAAGGAACCTGGGTGGTCTCAGACCGCCCTGAAGGAGGAGATATGGAGCAAGCAATCATCTCGGGGATCGCGCACGATAAGTCGGAAGCGAAGATCACCATCGTCGGCGTTCCTGATAGATCTGGCGTTGCCGCTCGAATCTTCCAAGCAATCGCAGATTCCGATATCAATATCGACATGATCGTCCAGAATGTTTCCGCAGCCGCAACTGGTTTGACAGATATCTCATTCACATTGCCGCGCTCGGATGGATCAAAGGCGACCGGAATCGTCCAGAAACTCCAGGGCGAGATCGGTTTCCAATCGATCCAATATGACGATCAGATCGGCAAACTCTCATTGATTGGCGCTGGTATGCGCTCACATCCGGGAGTAACCGCGACCTTCTTCGCAGCGATGGCTGATGCTGGGGTGAATATCGAGATGATCTCTACCTCAGAGATTCGCATCTCCATCGTATGTCGCCAAGCTGATTTGGATCGTGCCGTACAGGCTGCGCATACTGCTTTCGAACTCGATGCCGATCAGGTTGAGGCGGTTGTTTATGGCGGTACTGGCCGATGAGTAAGAAACCCACACTTGCAGTTGTTGGCGCAACTGGCGCCGTCGGCACTGTGATGCTCGACCTTCTCACCAAGCGTCCGAATGTTTGGGGCGAAATTCGCCTAATCGCATCTGCGCGAAGCGCTGGAAAGAAATTGATGTGTCGCGGTGAAGAGTTGACGGTCGTTGCTCTCTCCCCCGAAGCATTCGATGGAATCGATGTTGCGATGTTTGACGTCCCAGATGAAGTCTCAGCCGAGTGGGCGCCGATTGCAGCAGCTCGCGGCGCGGTCTGCGTTGATAACTCCGGCGCATTTCGGATGGATCCCGAAGTACCACTCGTAGTCCCAGAAGTTAATCCCGAAGATGTACAGCGTCGCCCTAAAGGAATCATCTCCAATCCGAATTGCACAACCCTCTCGATGATTGTCGCGATGGGCGTTCTCCATAAGAAATATGAATTGAAGGAATTAGTAGTTGCCTCTTACCAGGCTGCATCTGGTGCCGGTCAATCTGGTTTAGATACGTTGCGCGCCCAGATCTCTGAGGTCGCTGGAACTGGAGTTGGTGACCAGCCGGGTGATATTCGAACCGTCATCAAAGAGAACGGTCCATTCCCAGCGCCACTAGCGCTCAATGTGATTCCATGGGCTGGTTCGTTAAAGAACGATGGCTATTCATCTGAGGAGATGAAGGTTCGCAATGAATCCCGGAAGATTCTTGGCCTTAAGGACCTAAAGGTCTCCGCTACCTGCGTCCGAGTCCCAGTTCTGACCACCCATTCGCTAGCAGTTCACGCAGTCTTCGCAAAGGAAGTCTCACGTGCAGATGCGCAAGAAGCGCTCTCCAGCGCTGCCGGCGTGAAGTTGGTCGATGATCCAGAGAACCATAAGTTTCCGACTCCAGCTGATGTAGTCGGTACCGATCCGACCTGGGTAGGCCGCGTTCGAAAGTCGCTCGACAATCCGAATGCGCTTGATCTCTTCGTCTGCGGTGACAATCTTCGTAAAGGTGCGGCTTTGAACACCGCCCAGATCGCGGAGCTTGTTGCTATGGAGTTTGCTGCAAGATAACAAGCGAGGCTTCGGGCGGACAGAAGGTTCGAAATGGCGTGTAGGGATTAGTTCCCAACCCGGCCGATACATGTAAGTAAGGCTGGCTGCCGAACTTCGTCAATCCACGCGAGCGCCAATTCGGCAGATCGCAATTCGTCGTCAATGATCTTGAGCCACCGAGCCATGGAATGCGAACCTGGCCACCATGGGTATGTCCAGCAAAGATCAGATCGATTCGATCAAGCGCCATCGCCTCTAACACGCGCGAATATGGCGCGTGCGTGACGCCAATAGATAGATCGACATCCTTAGCTCGCTTACAAGCTACTAGTGAATAATCATCCAAGCCGAGGTGTGCATCATCGGTTCCTCGCGCTTCGATCTTGATTCCGCCCACTTCGAAGCTGACCTTAGACCGATTGATATTCTTCCAACCGCGACCCTGTAAGCGAATATCCAAATCCTCGGTAGGTAACTTTGTACCCAACTTCCGCTCACCATCATCGGCCTTCAAGTAGCCAAGTGGATTCTTAAATCTAGGTCCGTAATAATCATTGGAACCGAATACGAATAACCCAGGGATATCTAGAAGTGGATCCAAGGCATATAAAGCAGTATTCACGCCATCTTTATGGCCGAGGAAATCACCGGTGCTAATCACCAAATCTGGCGCGAGGTCAGCGAGCGATCGAATCCATGCAATCTCCCGCTTCCGCTGCGGCGTTAGATGGAGGTCAGAGATATGGAGAACCCGTAACTCGCTACTTCCCTTCGGAAGTATCGCTAGCTCGACTTCGCGTAGTTGGAATCCCATAGGCGTGAGAAGATACCGCTATGTCTCTGAAAGAAAAACTACAGAACGACCTAACCGGTGCAATGCGCGCTCGCGATGAACTCCGTTCGAGCACCATCCGGATGATCTTGACGGCGATAAAGAATGAGGAAGTTTCCGGTAAGGAAGCTCGCGAATTGAGCGATGCGGAAGTGATCACCGTACTTTCCCGAGAAGCGAAGAAACGTCGGGAAGCGGCCGAGGCTTTTGAACAGGCTGGCGCCAATGATCGTGCTGCTACCGAGCGCGCTGAAGGTGTGGTCATCTCCGAGTATCTGCCACAACAACTCACTGAGGCTGAACTTAAGGATCTAATCAAGGGCGCAATCGCAGAAACCGGCGCAAGCGGCCCTGCTGGAATGGGATTAGTAATGAAAGCGCTCCAGCCGAAGATTGCTGGACGTGCAGATGGTGGAACAGTTTCTGGTCTAGTCAAAGCAGCACTTTCAGGAGGCAACTAATGAAGTTCGAATATGCAACCGTGCCACTTCTAACGCACGCAACCAAGCAGATCCTCGACACTTGGGGTTCTGACGGATGGGAATTAGTGCAAGTGGTTCCAGCTCCCGGTGGTGGCGACCAACTCGTTGCTTACATGAAGCGAGCGCTCGCATGACCGATGTTCGCGCGAAGTTAGCCGAGATTGGTTTGAGCTTGCCGGTCGCAGCAAAACCCGTTGCGGCATATGTCCCAGCAGTTCGAACCGGCAACATCGTCTTCACTGCCGGCCAGTTACCACTTGTCGATGGCGCTATCCCTGCTACTGGAAAAGTTGGCGACGCGGTAAGCGTCGAAGATGCAAAACGTTACGCCCAGATCTGCGCCCTCAATGCGTTAGCAGCTGTCGAAACGGTTGCGGATGTGAACAAGATTGTCCGCGTCGTTCGGGTAGTTGGTTATGTGAATGGTGTTCCCGGATTCATCACCCAACCTGCGGTTGTGAATGGGGCTAGCGAACTTTTCCTTCATATCTGGGGCGAGGCCGGAAAGCATGCGCGGAGCGCTATTGGTGTTGCGGAATTACCGTTAGACGCACCGGTAGAGGTCGAACTTACAGTTGAGATCGCGGATTAACGACCGCGCTTCAACAATCTTTCGTAATCAAGGACCATAACAGCGCGCGCTTCTAAGCGAATCCATCCTCGCTGGGCGAAATCTGCAAGAGCCTTATTCACGGTTTCGCGTGAAGCGCCAACCAGCTGGGCTAACTCTTCTTGCGTCAGATCGTGATGGACGAGCAATCCATCGCTCTTCTTCTCACCGAACTTGATCCCAAGATCAATTAGCGCCTTCGCTACTCGCCCTGGAACATCAGCGAAAACCAGATCACTTACTACTTCATTGGTTCGACGAAGCCGAGATGCAAGTCGAGCCAAGAGATGGAGTGAGACCTGCGGGTATTCCTTAACCCAGGGAATCACCTTGTCTTGGCCGAGCGAGAGTAATCGAGCCTCTGTTACCGCGGTCGCAGTCGAAGTTCGTGGTCCAGAATCAAATAGAGAGAGATCGCCGAACATATCCCCCGGACCAAGGATCATCAGCAAGTTCTCGCGACCATCTACGGATTTAGTACCGAGCTTGATCTTGCCGCTGGTGACTATATATAGATGGTCACCATCATCACCCTCTTTGAAGAGGGTTTGGGATTTCCGAAGTTTGATTGGAGACATCGAGGCGCGGAGCGAATTCGCGGCTGCTTCATCCAAGCCCTGGAAGATCGGCGCTTTCCGGACGATTGACTCGTCGATGGCTTCGTTCTTTGCTGGCACGAACGCACCCTAACTTTCACTGGCGAAAACGACAAATTGGGCTAGTTTTAACATCGTGCCCATCGCCAAAGCAGAGAGAAAGAAGCGCGCCATGGCGATCTATCGCGTTCTCACTCAGCATTATCCGAATGTCCGCTGTGAACTCGACTTCAACAATCCACTTCAACTCTTAATTGCCACAGTCTTATCGGCGCAGTGCACCGATAAGCGCGTCAACGTCGTCACTCCCGCTCTATTCAAGCGCTATAAGACGGTAGAAGATTTTGCGGGTGCAAATCTTTGCGAGCTTCAATCAATCATCAAATCAACTGGTTTCTATCGAGCGAAAGCCAAGAGCATCAAGGGGCTCGCTACCAAAATTGTCATTGATTACGACGGTGAGGTTCCGAACCAGCTTGAAGAACTAGTGAAACTTCCCGGAGTCGGCCGCAAGACTGCGAATGTCGTTCTAGGTCATGCCTTCGATACTCCAGGAATCACCGTTGATACCCACTTCGGACGATTGAGTCGCCGCTTCGGTTGGACTAAGGAGACCGATCCAGTCAAAGTTGAATTCGAAGTAATGGAGTTAATCCCAGAGAGCGAGTGGACCAACCTCTCCCAACGCATGATCTGGCATGGCCGAAGGATCTGTCATTCCCGGAAGCCGGCTTGCGGCGCATGCCCGCTCGCCAAGCTTTGCCCCTCATTCGGTATCGGCGAGCGCGACCCGGAGTTGGCGGCCCGGCTAGTTCGCTGAAAACACTGGTGATGCGCGGGCAATACCTTGACTTGGAAATTGGGAGGTAGATAATTGACTGAAGTTCCATCGGTGGGAGTGATTATGAGCAACATCAAGAAGACCAAATTTGGACTAAGTGCGCTTCTTTTGGCTGCCGCATTACTGGTTCCGGCATCTCCGGTTAGTGGAGACGGTCATTTCGGCAGTGGAGGAATGCCAATTCCCTCAGGCGGGACGATGCAGCAACCTGCACCAACGATGCAGCAACCTGCACCAACGATGCAGCAACAACCACCTGCAGGGACAACTGTTACTCAGTTGCCTCCTGGAACTCAGCCACCTGCGGGAACGACTGTTATTCAGATGCAACCTGGTATGCAACCTCCAGCCGGCACGACGGTAATACCAATGCAACCTGGCACAACAGGTGGGCTAGATCCACAACCAGAACCACCAAAGAGTTTGCAACCTGGCCAAACTCAATTACCTACCGGACAACTTCCGACGGGTGGAAACCCAGTTCAGATGCAACCTGGCATGCAGTTGCCACAAGGAACTCAGTTGCCACAAGGAACGCAACTTCCGACGGGTGGAACTCCAGTTCAGATGCAACCTGGCATGCAGTTGCCACAAGGAACCCAGTTGCCACAAGGAACGCAACTTCCGACTGGTGGAACGCCAATTCAGATGCAACCTGGTATGCAGTTGCCACAAGGAACCCAGTTGCCACAAGGAACCCAGTTACCAACTGGAACGCGACTTCCAGCTTTGACTCCACAAGTATTTACGCAGCCACAATTACCGACGGATTACAAGCCTCCGGTCGGTGGCGTTGCCGAGTTGCCACAACTACCGCTAAACACGCTCAAGCCAACTGAGATCGCCCAATTAACGCCGAATCAGATGGCAGCTTTTAGGCCGACGGAAATCGCACAACTTCCGACCGAGGCGGTAAAAACCTTCAATCAACAGCAGTTA